>URDR01000018.1 GCA_900546645.1 uncultured Bacteroides sp.
CATTCAAAAACAGAAACGACCGGTTCTTCTTCCGAGAGGAACCGGTCGTTCTTTTTTTTCACTATCTTTGGGGGAGAAAATAGAAAACCACAGACTTATGATAAAAATCTTAGCTACCAGTGACTGGCACTTGGGAGAATATTTCCATTCATCCGACCGTCTGAAAGAGCAACAGCATTTTCTCAGCTGGCTGAAACAAAAAGCTGCCACCTTACAACCCGACGCCTTGCTGGTGGCAGGCGACGTATTCGACAATAGCAATCCTTCGGCTGCGGCCCAGGAGACATACTACAATTTCCTTTCCGAAATCACGGAAGCTTGTCCAGATATGACCATTGTGGTCATTGCCGGAAACCATGACTCTGCCACACGCCTTACCGCTCCTGCTGCTTTACTGAAAAAACATCACATCGAAGTAAGAGGAAGAGTGGACCGTCAATGGATTCCTTCCGATAATAAACCGGGCGAAGGACAATGGATTTTCAACACTGAAAATCTCATTATCCCTATTTACACCAAAACGAAAGACGAACGCACATGGATAGCTGCCCTTCCCTACGTGCGAAACAGTGAACTGGGCTATGACAACAGCTATCCACAAAGTATGCGGAAACTGATTACCCAACTCATGACAGATGCCAATAACCGACGGGAAGCAAACGAAGCCGTCATTATGATGGCGCATTTCTATGCCACTGGTGCCGAAATAGCCAATAACTCTTCTGAAAACATCATCGTAGGGGGATTAGAGCAAATCAACGTGGCAGATATGGACACCCGCCCTACTTGCCTTATTTGCGGACACATCCATAAGCGGCAAGCCATCTGGAACACCTCATGGGCTCGTTATACCGGAAGCCCTTTAAGCATGTCGTTTGCTGAAAAGAACAACAAACACGGCATCGATTTAATCACGATTGAGAGCGGAAAGATGATAGGCAATCCTCATTTTATTGAATATACTCCGCAGCGTCGGCTCATAGAGATTCCGGAAGAAGGAGCCTTGCCTTTGAAGCAGGTTATCAGACAAATCGGACAGCTTCCCCGCAAGCAGCAAGATTCTCCAGAGACCATGAGCTATGTGGCTGTTAAGCTCTGCCGAGAGGATATTGACCTGACCAGCCGCAAGCAGATAAGCGATGAACTGAGTAAACGACATGCCATTTTTTCAAAGCTACAATGTATTGAAAAGATGGAGGTTTCTCAAACGGCTGACGAAAATAAGCCCACAGAGAGTTCACTGGACGATATTTACCAGCGTAACCCGTTAGATGCAATCATCATCGGATTCATCCGTGAAAACCAAATTGCCATCAGCGAACGTCAGATACAGCTGGCACAAACGGCAATTAACGAAGCCCAAAATATGAATGAGGAGGAAGAAGCATGAAAATCATACAACTGTCAACTTATAACATTGCCTCACTGGAAGGCAAAAACCACATTGACTTTACCATCGGTCCCCTGGCCTCGTGCAAAATATTCAGCATTGTAGGTCCTACGGGAAGTGGAAAATCGACCCTCTTAGATGCCATCTGTCTAGCCCTCTACGGCAAAGCTCCACGCTACAATGCCTCACTGTCGGCCATACAAAAAGATGAAGAAGGCGACGGAAAAAGCGTACTCCGCTCCAATGATGTACGAAACATCATGACCCGTGGCTCCAAACAATGCTACTGTCATCTGATTTTCGAAGCCAACGACCACCGCCTTTATCAGGCAGAATGGAGTACCGAACTGAAGCGCACCAACTATGCCACAGCCAAGAACCTCCTCCGTGAGGTGACACGCAGCGCTACAGGCGAATTCATTTTTAAGGACAAGGAAGAAAACCGCAAGGCAGAAGAGGTCATCGGCCTGCAATACGAGCAGTTTGTACGGACCGTGCTGCTGGCTCAGGGAGCATTCGACGGATTCCTCAAAGCTGAATCGAACGAAAAATCAGTCTTGCTGGAGCGACTCACCGGAATCACCATCTATCAGCGTATAGCCGAGCGTATCCGCATCCATCATGAGGAAGCCAAACAACGGAAGCTGGATATCGACAGCCGCATCGGTATCAGAAAAGAACAGCTCATTGAGGATGAAGAAGAGGTCAACGAGCTCACTCTCAGTATAGAGAAAGAAAAGGAGGAAACTGCACGGATTGTGCAGTTAAACAAGACCTGCACCCGGCAGCTGCAATGGTGGAACGAGGAGGAAAAACTGAACCAAACGCTGCTGAAAACCGACCTCCGTATCAAGCAGATAGAAGCAGAATTGGAACGCATGGCGGAAAAACGCGAATGGATCCAGCTTTATGATGCAGCACACGACGCACTGGCGTATGTATCGGCCTCAGAAAAGGCGCAACAAGACTATTCACGATTCTCTCAAAAAGCCCAGGAAGCGTATAAGACTGAACAGGCACTGCAAGCCCAGTTGAACGACAGTGAAAAGACCCTGACCTCACTGAAGCAAAAAGAGCAGGAAGCAGCCGCACATTATGAACAGATGAAGCCTCGCATCCAGCAAGCACAGAATCTGCAGACGGAAATCAATCAGTTGAAAGAACTCGAAGCGGGAGCCAAACAAGAGGTGAATACCTGTCGAAAAGCCCAAGAAGACAATGAGAAAGAGATTGCCAGCAGCCAGAAAAAGATTCAAAGCATGCGTGAACGTTATCTCAAGGCAACGAAGGAACTGGATGCCCTGAAAGAGTTACATGCCAACGCGGTTGAAGAGAAAATAAACCAAACAAAAAATCAGGAGCAAGCCTACGAGCAGCTGCAGAACAAATGGAAAGAGGTAGATGGTGAACAGCTGCAGCGCAGCCGTGATAGGGCCTTCACCGTACGTAGCGTGGGAAGTAAGATTGCCGAGATGCGGAAGCAGCTGGAAGAGGGACAGAAATGTCCGGTATGTGGAGCAACCGAACACCCCGATGCCGCACATGACATCTTGCATCTGGCCGACTTCAAAGATGAGTTGGAGCGCGACTTCAGCGAAAAGGAGCAGGCTCTGGCCAATTACAATCAAGCCATGACACACCTGCAACAACTGCAACAAACATTAAGCAAGGCAGAAAGTGAAACAGCTAAGCTGAAGGAGAAGCAACAGAAAGAAGTGGAGCAAAAACAGAAGGAAATCAATGAGTTGGTCATGGAAGGCACTGCATTGAAGGCTAGTTGTACTGAGCGGGAGCGCATGAAAGAGGAGAAAGAGAACGCGCTGAAAACTGCTCTAATGAAATACAATCAGCTTACTGAACAGTCGGCAGAAAAGCAGGCTGCATTCAACCAGCTCCTGGAGGGTAAGACTGTGAAGGAAGTGGAAGAAACGCTGACACGGGCACTCAAAAAAGCAACCGACGAGCTGTCTAATTTGAAAGACAGCATGGCCAAGTTGCAATCCAAGCTCTCGGCTGCCCATGCGGCCTTTACCAATCACACGCAGGAAAGCATGAACAGTCAAGCACAAGCTGCAGAAATGTGTGCCCGGATAGACCAATGGCTCACCGCATACAATGCTGATGACAACAAGCCTGAACTGACTAAAGAAAAGCTTTTACAGCTAGCTCATGAAGATACCAACTGGAATGCCTTGCGGGAGCGAATCAACAAAACGGTTCAAGAGAAAGTGGCAGCAAAGACACTATTCGATAAAGCCACCCACGACCTGGAAGTACATAGTAAAGACAAACCGGAGCAAGACAAAGAACGGATCAATCTCCAGCTCCAGGAAACCGACCAACAGCTGCAAACTTCAACCGAGAAACTAGGCCGCCTAACCGCACGCTTGAACAGTCATCAGGAAGCACTTAAAGCGATCGGAGAACTTGCCGAACAGTCTGTACAAGCCAATGCCGATGCAACCGACTGGGCACTGCTCTATAAAGCAATCGGAGGGAATAAAGAAGGGAAACTCCTTCGGCAGATAGCTCAGTGCGTCACCCTCAGTTTCCTGGTCAAGCATGCCAACAAGCAACTGCGGCTGTTCAATCAGCGCTATAGCCTCAAGCAGTTGGAAAACACACTGACGCTCCGAATCGTCGACCATGAGCGCGGCGACGAGGAACGCGTCGTCTCTTCTCTGTCGGGTGGAGAGACTTTTATTGTCAGTTTAGCTCTTGCCTTAGCACTCAGCGACCTGTCATCGCGAAATGTAGCCTTCAAAAATCTGTTTATCGATGAAGGATTCGGTACGCTCGACCAAGACAGCCTGCATATGGTCATCGATGCACTGGCCACCCTACAATCAGAACAAGGCAAAACCGTAGGAGTTATCAGCCATACGGCCGAGATGAGCGCTGGCATCAGCACCCAAATTTGTATTACTCCCACCGGTAACGGATGCAGCCGCCTACAAGTGCAAAACACCTTCTGACAACTCCCCCACAGAAAAAGAAACACCTTACACAATTCTCTTTCTTAACTCGCCCGGTTCAGTCCGGTCGGTTAAGAAAGAGAATTGTGTCAGCTTACGGCCGAGAACCTGTAACTCGACTGTTATCTCGTAATAAGATGTAATCGGAATCATTTCTGTGGAAAGCGGACTATAGACCACGACTCTATGAGTATCTTTCAAGGGAAGCAAAAAAGAGTCCAGTCCTCCCGCGGGAGGACTCCAGTACTTCGGTGGGAATACTGCGGTACTTCCGCGGGAGGACTCCGGCATATCGGGCAGACATGTCTGCCGAACATTAGGATAACCACCGATTTGTTTGTACCTTTGCAGCCTCAACAATAACTTACACGTATGGGAAAACAAGAATACATGCAAGCCAACAAAGAATGGCTGGCAGCAAAGGCTGCCGAGGAGGGTGTGAAAGCCCTGCCTAAAGGGATTTATTACAAAGTATTGACCAACGGCAAGAACGACGGAAAGCATCCTACCCCGCGAAGCATCGTGACTGCCCATTATACAGGACGCACCATCAACGGAAAGAAATTTGACAGCAGCAAGGGAGGTGCACCGATTGCCTTCCGGTTATGCGACTTGATTGAAGGCTGGATTATTGCCATGCAACAAATGTGCGTGGGAGATAAATGGGAGGTTTATATTCCTGCGGAGATGGGCTATGGTAAATTCTCACAGCCCGGTATCCCCGGAGGTTCTACCTTGATTTTTGAAAT
Organism: uncultured Bacteroides sp.; assembly: GCA_900546645.1. Lineage (GTDB taxonomy): Bacteria > Bacteroidota > Bacteroidia > Bacteroidales > Bacteroidaceae > Phocaeicola. The sequence continues at coordinate 5,115 of URDR01000018.1, forward strand.
CGAATTATTGGGTATCGCCTGATTTTATCGTCAAAGCATCTTTACTTCGTAATTCCCAAAATGCCACGGCAGAAGCGGCCGCTACATTAAGTGAATCTACTCCGTGGTACATGGGAATACGCACCACATAATCGGCTTCGGCGATGGCATCGGAGGGAAGACCGTCGCCTTCGGTACCCAACACAAAAGCCAGCCGAGGCTCAGCTTTCAGAGAAGGATCATCCAGCGATACAGACTGGTCGGTAAGAGCTAATGCCGCTGTACAAAACCCTAATGCTTTCAGCTGAGCAAAAGGTTTTTCTGCCCATGTCCAAGGCACCAAGAACACAGAACCCATAGATACCCGTACCGCACGACGGTTAAGCGGGTCGCATGAATCAGGGCTGAGCAAGACGGCATCAATCCCCAAGGCAGCAGCCGATCGGAAGATGGCACCGATATTGGTGGTATCGGTCACTCCGTAAATCACGGCTACCCGACGTGCCTCTCGGCAAACCTCACTTACCTCAAGCGGCTGTTTGCGACGCATCGCACAAAGTACCCCTCGCGTCAGCGTATAGCCCGTAAGCTGAGCAAGCAAATCGCGTGCTCCAGTATACACAGGTATATCCCCCACCCGCTGAATAATATCGGCTGCATCTCCCTCAATATGTTTTCGCTCACAAAGCAAAGCAAGCGGTTCGTATCCGGCATCGAGTGCCACCCGAATCACTTTCGGACTCTCGGCTATGAAAATTCCCCGAAGCGGGTCTAAACGGTTGCGCAACTGAGCTTCGGTCAGGGTACTGAACACCTCTACTCCCGAATGCTCTAAGGAGGTTATTTCTATAATCGGCATAACTGATTTCTCTTTTCCAGCTACTTAACTAAGCAAATTATCCGACAAATCGACTTTCTCAAACTTATATCCTAAGCGCTTCAGCTCCAGTGCTTCTCCGATACGGAACATCACATCGCAAGCCCGTACAAAGACATGGAAAGCCATCACGCTGCCCGGCTCAATCTGCTCCCGGCGAATCAGAGTTACAGTGGTCTGTGCACAGCGGCGAATCATTTCCTCCAATGCCACTGTCTCAGGAGCGTCCAGCTCAAGCCCCAGCAATTTCTGCACAATGTGTTCATCCATATCATCGAATCCCTGTTCCCCGTAAAAAGCCTGATAAGATGCTTTTGAATACACCTCCCAGTCGGCATCCCATCCACAAGCCAGTGCCATTCCTAAATAAGCAGCCCAAGCCACCGATACTGTAGGGTAATCTTGCACCTGCTCTACAGCATCAGCCAAGTATTCGGGACGTATTTCCTGCCATTTTTCATTGATATCATCGGTGGTGAGCAACACCTTTTCAAGCATACCATAAGAGGTGCATAAGCGCAACAATTCTTGTTCCAACTTTTCCTCAAAACGATTTAAAAAGTCTTTTTCCATATTTCTTCATTTTCCGGCAGACAAAAGTACAAATAAAAAATCACAGCGCAAACAAGCATAAAGAAGGGAAAAGTCAGGAAGGCTGTTCTTCGGATAAAATCAAGTTCAGTAATTCCCTGTTTGCCTTACTGTTTATTTCCAGTTCTCTTTCCTCCTCAAAAACGTCTAAAGAAGAAGAGCACTCTCCGCAGATATCTATTCCGATAACATTTTCCTTTTTCAGGATGGCAGAAAGAACTTCTTCCAGTTCAGGCAAAGGAAGAGAGCCCTGATCCCAGTTCGTAACTGCCGAATTTCTATCTAATACATCTTTATCTACTGATATATAGACAGGCTCATTCAAATGTTCTTCAGAAAACAGTTTCCATCCCTCCTCATGGCTAAGTTCAACTTCACTATAAAATTTCAAGCGCGAACCATAATCAGGATGCAAACTTTTTATCAACGCTTCGGATGCCCCGATAATACATACCTTACGGAGATAAGGATTCGAATCTAATACTTCTTTCACCCAACATCCGCATGACATCAGCTTATCAAATAAAGAAGGTTGCATATCCGGATGATGATCAAACACAATCAGCGAAAAAGGTTCTCTGATTTTATCTGTCCAGAATTTACTGATATAATGATAGTTTCCCGAATCAATAAAGTGTACTCCTTCGGGAGAGAAGGAAGAGATTCTGGCCTTGATTTCCTGTGCCGCATGTTCGTCGCAATAACAGTCTGTTCCATACAAGTCGGTACAATCCAGCCACTTAAAACGAAGATTATCCATAAACCTTTCCTGCTCATATACATGAGTGAAATTCATGATAACAATATCTTTCCTCATATTCTTTCATTCTTATATTATCTGCTTCTGCAAATTTACATAAAGAGCATGCGGCTGCAAAATTTATCAGTTTCTTTATTTCCCCGAAGCCTGCTTTCCGGAAAATCCAGACCGGACAAGATTTTTGCATGCCCGCCAGCCGGCTAATTCCCTAAAATGAGAGTTCTTTTAGAAAATTATCAACTTTCTTTTCTACTTTTGCAACAGATTTAAAAACGAAGACTATGATGCATTTTGATACAGACTACATGGAGGGAGCCCATCCAGACGTGATGCGCCGCCTCTTGGAAACAAACTTGGAGCAAACCGTGGGATACGGAAGCGACCCTTATACACAGCGTGCAAAAGATTTAATACGCAAAGCTTGCGGAGTGCCCGAAGCTGGGGTACATTTCCTGGTGGGAGGAACTCAAACCAACTCTACGGTAATTGATGGTTTACTCAGACAGCATGAAGGAGTCATTGCTGCCGAAACGGCACACATCAATGTGCATGAGTCGGGAGCGATTGAAGCAACCGGCCATAAGGTACTCACTTTGCCTCAGCACAACGGGAAACTGGAAGCAGAAGAGGTGGAAAAATATATTACCGATTTTTACCGGGATGAAACATATGAACACATGGTGGCCCCGGGAATGGTATATATCTCTCACCCCACGGAATTAGGAACACTTTACAGTCTGGATGAATTGGAAAAACTGAGTGCTGTGTGCCGTCGGGCCAACATTCCGCTTTATATGGATGGAGCCAGACTGGGATATGGACTGGCTGCGGAGAATACGGAGGTTACACTTACTGATATTGCCCGCCTCTGCGATGTTTTTTACATCGGAGGGACCAAGGTAGGAGCACTGTTTGGAGAAGCGGTGGTTGCCCCCGACCCGAAACGACTTCCGCATTTCTTTCCCTTAATCAAACAGCATGGAGCTTTGCTTGCTAAAGGACGCTTATTGGGCATCCAGTTTGAAACACTGTTTACAGACCATCTGTATGAGCGCATGAGTAAACATGCCGTACGCCTTGCCTTAAAACTGAAGGAGGCTTTCAAAAGTAAAGGATATAAACTGCAGCTTGATTCTCCTACCAACCAACAGTTTGTCTGTCTTCCCAATGAAACTATCGACCGGCTTCTACAACATGCCACCTTCGAACTGTGGGGGCCACGCGGCGAAAAGGAAACAGTGGTTCGTTTTGTAACCAGTTGGGCTACACGCGAAGAAGACGTAGATGCTTTTATTCGTTTACTCTAACCAGATTTGATTCAAAAAGACGACCCATTATGGAAAAAGGAATACATACCTGTGTAGATTGCGGTACACAAAACTGCAAGTACAAGGACCGTACCTTCCCGGATTTCTGTCCGACTACACACTTGAAAGAAGAAGACCGACTTTGGGCAGCAGAGCGTTACTCTGAAGGAAACAACCGACAGATTATGATTGCCAGTGCTGAGGTGGAATATGAAGGGTATTGCCGCTGGACTCGCGTGCAGGAAATCATGGAATTTGCCCAGAAAATCAATGCCCGCCGCATCGGTATAGCCAACTGCATCGGACTGATAAACGAAGCACGAATCTTTGCCCGTATCCTCCAGGCGAATGGTTTTGAGGCCTATTCTGTAATATGCAAAATAGCAGGACAAGCTAAATCATCGGTTGGCATTCCCGCCGAATGTGAGAACATAGGTGCAGCAATGTGCAATCCCATCCTTCAGGCTCGCTTGCTCAATGAAGCGAAAACCGACCTGAATGTGGTCATCGGCTTATGTGTAGGACACGACAGCCTATTCTATAAGTATTCGGATGCCTATGTCACTACCTTGGTTACCAAAGACCGGGTTACCGGAAATAATCCGGCAGCTGCGCTTTATACGGCGCAGAGCTATTACCGGAAAAAGTTTTTTGAAAACAATAAAGAATAAAATTGTAATAAAGAAAGCAGCCGAGACTCATTCCCGGCTGCTTTCTTTTTAACCCCGACCTGTTATCGCCACTTTAATGACTCCGTCAAGACGATTCTCAAAAATACGATAAGCCTCTTCTATCTCACTCAATGAAAAGCGATGAGTAATCAACGGCGTGGTGTCAATCTTGCCCTCTGCTATTAGACGGAGAATCTCATCACAATCACATCCGTCCACTCCTCCCGTTTTAAACGTAAGATTTTTTCCGTACATCTCTGGAAGCGGAAGCGGTTGAGCCTGGTCGTACAAAGCAACTATCGTTACGATGGCATTCGGACGGGCGCACTCCCAAGCCAAACGAAAAGTATCGGTTCCGCCTGCTACTTCAAGTACCATATCCGCCCCACCATGAAGACTATTTTTCCGTACAAATTCCTTATACTCATCCGGTGAGGTCACCAAGATATCAGGATAATAGTTCGTTAAAAAATAGCCAAGCCTAAGCGGCTCTGGCGGTAAATAAAATGAACGCATATATTCACTTCGTGCCATTCTATGGGGATATATCCTGTTTATCATGGGAGTGGCATTTTGCTACTTCATTATCTTCCCGTTTGCCTTGCGCTTTCTTGCGCTCTATCAGGTCAGCCCCGAGGTGGCTAATACCATCACCATTCAGTCGTATACCGAAACGCTCTGCACGCTGAGCATGCTGTCGGGGATTACGTTTGAAATTCCAATCTTGGCTTGGGTGCTTGCCAAAACCGGATTCCTCACGGCTTCATTCATGAAAAAATATCGCCGCCACGCCATCATGGTAGCTTTAATCATTGCAGCTGTGATTACCCCTACTTCGGATGCGATTACTTTGCTCCTGACAAGCTTGCCGATGTTGCTGCTTTATGAAATCAGTATCGGAATTGTGCGGCGCAATGAGGTCAAAATGCCAAAGCGTCTTAACTAAAACGCCTTTATGTTTGGTTCAAAACGAGCTGATGTTTTTATGACAACAACGAATTGTTTTATGCCGGTTGACCTAAATCAAGTATTCAGCCTAATTTTATCTTTTCTGCCCATGAGTTGAACAACGTATTTAATTGTATTCTACTTTTGTGTTGCAAAACATAAAAACAAAACAATTAGATGATGAAAACAATTAAAAACATCCTTAAAAAAGGATTAATGCGCATGGGTGAAAATCAGCTCAAAATATGGGGCTATATGGAAAAATAAAGTAAAAGCAAAAGCGTCATACAGGCTTACTTTTCACCCTGATTATTTTCTTTTATCTCAAGAGATTCACTACTTTTGCAGTGAATCTTATTTTTTATATATAACTAATCAGAAACATGCTTTTAGCTTGTTTAAACCCTTAAACCCTATATCATGATACGAAAACATGCCCTCATTTGCCTTGGTTTGTTACTTTGTTTTTCTATCCATGCGGCGCGTGTGGATACTTTAAGTATTGAAAGCCCTCAGATGAAAAGAGACATCAAAACAGTTGTCATTGTTCCTGACCAGTGCTCGAATATCCAACCTTGCCCCACACTCTATCTGCTTCACGGCTACGGGGGAAATGAGAAGACTTGGCTTCATATCAAGCCGGAACTGACAGAAATGGCCGACCGAGATGGAATCATCGTGGTATGTCCAGATGGAGAAAACAGTTGGTACTGGGACAGTCCGCTACACGCCGACAGCCAGTTCGAGACATTTGTTTCCAAGGAACTGATTCAGTATATTGATTCACATTATAACACCATTGCCGACCGGAAAGGAAGAGCCATCACCGGCTTAAGCATGGGAGGGCATGGAGGCATGTGGTTATCTATCCGCCATAAAGATGTATTTGGCGCAGGAGGAAGTACCAGCGGTGGTGTAGATATACGCCCTTTCCCAAACAACTGGGAGATGAAAAAGCAACTTGGTGAGGAAAAGGAGAATCAAACCCGCTGGGACAATCATACAGTAATGACTCAACTTGACAAAATCAATCCGGGTGATTTGGCTTTAATCATAGATTGCGGTTCAAAGGATTTCTTTCTCGAAGTAAACGAGCAGCTGCATAAGGTTCTGAGTGACAAAGGTATTCCGCATGACTTCATCATCCGCCCGGGAGTACACGACGGGAAATACTGGAATAACTCGATTGATTACCAATGGATGTTTTTCAAGAAGTTCTTCGATGGATACCGCAATAATCAAGACATACGCCCGTAGGTAAAGGCATCTCTCCCCAACCAAGGTGCCGATAAAGGGATATACAGCTTAAATACATAGGTAAACTTGCCAAGAAGAAGGTATTGATTATTTCAAGGCTTTTTGTAAATTTGCAATTATATACTCAGAAAAAGAACGATAATATGGAAATAACCAGTGCTGAATTTGTAGTAAGTAACTCGCGTGCCGACATGTGCCCGGACACCCACCTTCCCGAATATGCCTTTATCGGACGCTCGAACGTAGGAAAATCCAGCTTAATCAATATGCTGACCAATCACTCCAATTTGGCCATGACCTCCTCTACTCCGGGAAAGACTCTGCTTATCAACCATTTCTTAATTAATAAGGCATGGTATCTTGTTGACTTGCCCGGATATGGTTATGCGCAGCGTGGAAAGAAAATGATGGAGAAAATTCAGAAAATCATAGAGTACTATGTTTTGGAGCGCGAGCAGATGACTTGTCTCTTCGTCTTGGTTGACAGCCGGCTTTCTCCTCAAAAGATTGATCTTGAATTTATCGAATGGCTGGGCGAAAACAATGTGCCGTTTGCCATTATCTTCACAAAAGCGGATAAGCAAAGCATTGGAAAAACCAAGCAAAATGTAAATATCTATTTAAATAAGCTGAAAGAACAGTGGGAGGAACTGCCGCCTTACTTCATTTCATCATCGGAAAAGAAAATCGGACGGGAAGAAATCTTAAATTATATAGAAGAAGTAAATGCTTCTCTTGCACAAGGATAGTAACTACATGAAATAAGTATTACTTTCATAATGAGATAAAAGAAAACCAGCCCATCTGTCAGTCTGTTTCAGCAGTCTGACGGATGGGTTGGTTTTTTCATGATTTAAAATTTATCCTTCTATCTCGCTCAATTCAAGCCAGCGCATGGTCTTTTCATCAAGCTCGGCTTCTAACAGAGGAAGGCGTTTCGATTTCTCGGTCAGCTCATCCACGCTTAGCTCACCGCTGCACAAGCTGTCTTCGATGAGTTTTTTTTCCTCTTCCAGACACGCTATATCCTGCTCTAACTGTTCAAATTCCTTGCGCTCCTTGAAGGTCATTCGGCGCTTTTCATTTAAACGGACTCGCTGCGTTTTTTCTTCTTTCGGCTTTGATACGGCTTTATCATGACTGGCTTTTGCCAATTTCCAATCACGGTAATCGGAATAATTTCCCGGGAAGTCACGTATATCACCCTGACCTCTAAATACCAGCAAGTGATCAACTACCTTATCCATGAAATAACGGTCGTGGCTTACTACGATAACACAACCCTTAAAATTACATAGATACTCTTCAAGCACCTGTAAGGTCACGATATCCAAATCATTGGTAGGCTCATCAAGAACCAGGAAATTCGGATTACGCATCAGCACCGTACAAAGATATAAACGGCGACGCTCACCTCCACTAAGCTTATAGACATAACTGTGTTGAGTTTCAGGAGTAAACAGGAAATGCTGTAAGAACTGAGAAGCCGTAAGTTGCTTTCCGTTTCCAAGTTCAATGACTTCTGCAATATCCGTAACCACATCAATAACCTTCATCTGGTCATCAAACTGCAACCCATCTTGTGAATAATAGCCAAAACGTACGGTTTCACCGATATCAAGTACCCCACTATCTGGTTTTTCCAATCCCATTAATATTTTAATGAAAGTGGATTTTCCAGTACCGTTGTTTCCCACAATACCCATCTTTTCATAGCGCGAAAAGATATATGAAAAATCATCTAAAATCTTCAAGTCGCCAAAACGCTTACATAAATGATCGGCTTCAAAGATTTTAGAACCTATATATGAAGCCTTGACATCAAGCTTGACATTTGCCTCATACGTGCGCTGTTTGGCCACCTTTTCCAGCTCATAAAATGCCTCTTCACGATACCGGGCCTTGTGTCCGCGAGCCTGAGGCATACGGCGCATCCACTCCAGTTCAGTCCGGTACAGGTTATTGGCGCGCGCTATCTCGGCATTGGTAGCCTCCATCCGCTCCTGGCGTTTTTCCAAATAGTAGCTATAGTTCCCTTTATACGAATAAATCTGCCGGTTATCTATCTCAATGATTTCCGAACAGACACGGTCAAGGAAATAGCGGTCATGAGTAACCATCAGCAAACTGAGACTTCCTTTATTAAGATACTCCTCCAGCCATTCGGTCATTTCAAGGTCCAAATGGTTCGTCGGCTCATCCATAATCAGAAGATCGGGTTCGGTAATCAGCACATTCGCCAAGGCCACCCGCTTCAACTGTCCTCCTGAAAGCTGTTTGATGGGCTGGTCAAAATCACGTATCTTCAGCTGTGAAAGAATCTGCTTGGCTCTCCGCTCATAATCCCACGCCTTTTCATGCTCCATACGCAGAAGCAGTTCATCCATTCCCGGATTACCCGGAGTTTCCATACAGTGTTCATACTCTTTAATGAGCTGAACGATAGAGTTTCCATGATAAAAACAGGCCTCCAGCACGGTAAGTTCGCTTGGATAAGAAGGACTTTGTTCCAAATATCCCACGCGCAAGTCACGTCTGAATGTGATTCGCCCTTCATCATACCCCTCCTTACCTGCCAGAATATTCAGCAGGGTTGTTTTTCCTGAGCCATTTTTTGCAATCAATCCAATACGTTGTCCTTCTGCTATGCCAAACGAAAGGTCTGAAAAGAGGACAAGGTCACCAAATGATTTTGTTAAATTTTCTACTTGTAAATAAGATACCATAACAGCGGGTTAAATAACAGATTCCACCGCAGCTTTTATCTGCGCATATTCAGCTTTTAAATCACAAGACAAGCCTTTCTTTATCTTACTCCAGATTAATTCTGCAGGATAGACCATCACTTTTGTATCAGCAAATCGCAAAGCCGGAAACTCCTTTGCCCCGTCAATCACCGTAACCCAATTCATTCCATCCATTTCATTAACAAGAATTGCACCGAAAGCAATACCGAAGCCCTCCCAAGCCTGACGCTGGTTTTTGTTAAAGCGCCCGCTTTCAATTACTTTTTGAATGCTGGCTACATCGGCTTCTGAAGCAGTGAAGTCTTTAGTCAATTGTCTTTTTATAGAAGAAACAGCCCAGTCATAATATTCATTAATGACATTGATTTCCAGCACCCGCACCGGAATCACCTCTTTCCAAGGCTTTTCTTCAGCACCGCGAACCCTCAATGATGCAATCACATCTTCCGCAACCTTAATGCCCTCTCCTTTAGCCACCGTAAAAGAACATTCTACAGATACGCTTTCATAACCGGTTACCCAGATATGAGAAGTGTACCACGCTCCGTTCTCCTGAAAACTTTCAACAAGATAAGCACAAGTCCACTTTCCTACCTGTACCTGCTTTGCCCCATGGGTCCGTTTCAGTTCTTCGGCAATACATTCTTCAGCATATGAATTGCTCTCACCCCGGTAAGCTGAAATACGGAAATTTCCACTCCACTTTTCGGGATTGTAAAAAAGGAAACTGTCTTCGGCATCTTCAAACTCATGCCAGCCTGCCGGGAGCTCTAAAGAGAACCATGAACCCGGAGATATATATTTCATCATAGCCATACACTCTTTATTATTTATTTCGCAGGAAGAATCTCAATCCAATAGTCATCTGGGTCATTTATAAAATAAAGCCCCATCTGCTCATTTTCAAAGCATACGCATCCCATTTCCTTGTGAAAGCGCCGCACTTCATCATAGTCGCCTTCCACGCGAATGCAAAGATGACTTTCATTTTCACCTAATTCGTACGCCTCTGTATGATCGCGTAACCAGGTCAGTTCAAGTAAAAATCCGCTGCAACCATCGGTAAGATAAACCAAAATAAAAGAGCCGTCTTCCGACACCTTACGATGAGACTCATACAGCCCCAATGCCTTGTCATAAAACTCAATGCTCTTTTCCAAATCTGTGACATTAATATTAAAATGGTCAAATTTCCCTTTTACTTTCATAAGCTGTTTTTTTAGATTTTATATCAATTCACGCTGTCCTCTTTTTTTAAGAAGAAGCGTACGGACTACCAATGACTTGGCAACAGACGCAAAAGCCGCTGCTTGTTCATAAGCCTCGTCAAAATGCATCGGTACAAAGATAGCAGTTTTTATTTTTTCCACAAATTGCAATGGACCACGCATATATTCCTTTCCCAAACGGGGATCAACCGGGAACATGGCCAGGTCAACCGCCTTATAATTACAATAAATATTGTCTAATTCTGTAAGAAAGTGACGCTCATAGCCTTTCCACTCGGCTTCATCACTTTCATCCATCCAGTGCCAGTTATTTAAATCGCCGGCATGAAAGATGCGCTTTCCTTCTGTTTCTATCAAAAAAGATACTCCTTCGTCTGTTGATCCAAAAGCATGTACATCAAGTATATCATCATGATAAGAATCACCCTTCTCCATATAAATGGCATCTTTTTCTGCTGAAAAGCCTTGCTGAAGGATATCTTTAGAAAACACGTATATGATGTCAGAACGCTTTTCACGCCACGTTAAAACTTCTTCATTAAAGTGATCATAATGAGAATGACTGGAAAATACATAAAACTTTCCGGGACGGCCAAGCAGTTCACGATGCAAGACCCCTGAATCAGCCGCTTCCGAATCTTCGTAATAATCGAATATAAGTGTAAAAGCTTCGCCTAACAAGGCGAAGCCACTGTGGTAAAGATAAACCAGTTCCATGACTGTACCGGAAGTTGATTTACCCTTTAACTGCAATACACTCTATTTCGACTAATGCACCTTTCGGTAAAGCCTTAACAGCAACAGCCGAACGAGCTGGGAAATCACTTTCAAAATAGCTGGCATACACTGCATTCATATCTGCGAACAACGACATATCTGCCAAGAATACCGTAGTCTTCACAATATGGGCTGTAGTAAGTCCGGCTTCAGCCAACACATTTTTTATATTTTCAAATACTTGAACGGTTTGCTCCTTAACTCCTCCTTCTACAAATTCTCCCGTAGCCGGGTTTACAGGTATCTGACCAGAAAGAAATACCATGCCATTCGCTTCAACTGCCTGGCTGTATGGACCAATAGCCGCAGGAGCTTTCTCGGTAAAAATCACTTTTTTCATTGAATTATTGATTTTAAAATTAAATATTCAACGGCTAAGTTAGCATAATTCTTCTAACCACAAAGCAGAAAAAACAAAAAACATCTTCCACAGAAAGTTTCCGCATTAAATTTTCCCCAAATATTCACTATAACAATCAGCCACCTTGTCAAAATCATCACAATAATACATTTACACACCTATTCAAGAGAGAAGAAAATGCCTAAAACCGAATCACAAGTTAAACCTTCATTCAAAAAAATCCACTTTTATTAGTTTATTTGGCAAAAAAGAACTATTTTTGTAAACGTATTCAAAGGGAATCCCTGCAAAGGAAGAATCTCCCCTAACGAACACTCCTTTAAAATATCAACAAAAGAAATAACATCAATTTTATCTGTAATTAATGATTCGCGTAAGCTGACTTCAATTTCCGCACAGCATAACTGTGTCGAAACAGGTATGTATTACATCTATCATTATATTACTAATTTCATTACACATATTATATGTATAACATCATTCAACTAAATGACAAAGAATTGTCCGAACTGCAACAGATAGCCAAAGAGTTGGGTCTGAAAAAAGTAGATTCGCTCCGCAAAGAAGAGCTGGTTTACCGCATCCTGGATGAACAAGCCATCGTCGGTGCTACTAAAGCAGCTGCCAAAGCAGAAGAACGCAAGGAAGGACAAGCCCGGAAACGCTCACGTATCAGCGTAAAAAAAGAAGGTGACAAAGTATATACTGCCACCAAAGACAAAGCACAAAAATTAGAAGCAAATACCCCGGCTGTAGCAGCTCCTGCTCCTACAGTCAAGAATGAGACAGCTGCTCCAGCCGAGTCTCAGGAAAAAATTTCCACTGCAGAAAAACAAGCAGAAGAGCCCCAGAAGGAAGAAGTTAAACAGCCGAAAAAGCGCGGACGTAAACCTGGTTCTAAAAATAAAGCAACCCTGGAACGGGAAGCAATAGAGGCTCAACAGAAAGAGAAAAAGGAAGAAGAAAAAATAGAAGAAAAAGAAGAGACAAAAAAAACAGAAAGCATCCCTGTCCCCATTGAGGATGACATGGAACTTCCTCCGCTTAACTTAAAAGATGGAAATGATTTTATTCCTATCGAAAACCTTCCATCTGAAAAATTTGAAATACCTTCTGAACTGCTCGGTAAATTTGAAGCCACAAAGGTAGAAGCTCCTGTTGTTCCTGCCAAAGAGCCCAAAAGCTCAAAATTTCAGCAGCGCCAACAACGTGCCAATAACCGCAACAACAATAATAATCGTCCGAATAACTCCAACAACAATACATCAAACACCAACATCCCGGCTGAACCGGTGCAGACTGAGCCGCAAGCCAGCCTTCCCGCACCCGTCCAGCAACCAGCAAAACCGGTGGAAAAACCTTATGAGTTTGACGATATCTTAAAAGGTACAGGTGTATTGGAAATTATGCCCGACGGCTATGGATTTCTTCGTTCATCTGACTACAATTACCTTTCTTCACCCGACGATATCTACGTTTCACAATCGCAAATCAAGCTTTTTGGCCTAAAAACAGGTGATACCGTCGATGGCATCATCCGCCCGCCCAAGGAAGGCGAAAAATATTTCCCGCTGGTAAAAGTCTCAAAAATCAACGGACTTGACCATACATTGGTACGCGACCGTGTACCCTTCGATCACCTGACTCCACTCTTCCCCGATGAAAAGTTCACACTTTGCCAAGGCCACAACGACAACCTTTCGGCACGTGTAGTAGACTTATTCTCTCCGATTGGTAAAGGTCAGCGTGCCCTTATCGTAGCACAGCCTAAAACAGGTAAAACCATCTTGATGAAGGACATAGCCAATGCCATTGCCGCCAACCATCCGGAGGTTTATATGATTATGCTGCTGATTGACGAACGCCCGGAAGAGGTAACCGATATGGCACGCAGTGTAAATGCCGAAGTCATAGCTTCTACTTTCGACGAACCAGCCGAACGGCATGTAAAAATTGCAGGTATCGTTTTGGAAAAAGCAAAGCGTTTGGTGGAATGCGGACACGATGTGGTGATCTTCCTTGACTCTATCACCCGACTGGCACGCGCCTATAACACCGTATCTCCCGCTTCAGGAAAAGTTCTTTCGGGAGGTGTAGATGCAAATGCCTTGCATAAGCCAAAACGTTTCTTCGGTGCAGCACGTAACATCGAAGGAGGCGGGTCACTGACCATTATCGCAACAGCTCTTATTGATACAGGTTCAAAAATGGACGAAGTTATTTTTGAAGAGTTTAAAGGTACTGGTAATATGGAGCTTCAGCTTGACCGCAACTTAAGCAATAAGCGTATCTTCCCGGCTGTAAACATTGTGGCTTCAAGTACACGCCGCGACGACTTGTTGCTTGACAAGACCACACTTGACCGTATGTGGATTTTACGTAAATATTTGTCGGATATGAATCCGATTGAAGCGATGGATTTCGTTAAAGACCGACTTGAAAAGACAAAAGATAATGACGAATTCCTTATGAGCATGAACTCATAAAACAGAAAAGAGACCTAAAGTTCTATTCTTACAAGAATAAGCTTTAGGTTTTTCTTGTAACACCATACAACACCACAAATTAAAAGCCGTATCATTACTTTAAAAAAGGTATTATACCCCAGAAGTTTGATACGGCTCTTTTATATTCTATCCGCTACAACATCATGCCCTTTTGAAATATTGCCTTTATATAAAGACACACTTTCCCAAAAATAGAATAAAACAAGCCAGCCCATTCGCAGTCACGCTGCAAATAGGCTGGCTTGCTTTATCAAGCAAAAGAGTCTGCTTGAAAAGAATGCTAAAACTTGAGTCAAAAAATCATTCAACGTAAAGTACCAAACCTTTCAGATACTCACCTTCCGGATGATAAATATTCACCGGATGATCGCCCGGCTGAGTCAGCTGATGCAAGATACGCACGCTCCGTCCACTCTGAGCCGCAGCGGTAAAGACTGCATTCCTGAAGTCCTGTTTGCTCACCACCTGCGAACATGAGAAAGTAAATAAAATACCTCCCGGACGAATTTTTTCGAAAGCCTTCGCATTCAGTTTTGTATATCCACGCAGAGCATTACGTAACGCATCACGATGTTTGGCAAACGCCGGAGGGTCCAAAATAATCAAATCATACTGATCACCCATACGGTCAAGATACTTAAACGCATCTTCAGCATATGCCTGATGGCGATTATCACCCGGAAAATTCAAGTTTACATTTTCATTAGTCAAATCAATCGCTTTTGCAGAACTATCTACCGAGTGAACTAAATTAGCCCCTCCTCGCATTGCATAGAAAGAGAAGCCTCCAGTATAACAGAACATATTCAACACATTACGTCCACGAGCATAATGTTCCAATAAAGCACGATTCTCACGCTGGTCAACGAAGAATCCTGTTTTCTGTCCTTTCAACCAGTCCACATGAAATTTAAGTCCATTCTCCATAGCCACATTTTCAGGACTACCTCCTTTGATAAAACCATTTTCAGTAGCAAGCAAATCAGCTTTAAAAGGCAAGGTTGTTTCCGACTTATAATAAATGTGCTGAATGGTTTCACCCATTACCTCGCTCAAAGCCTCAGCAATCTCCATCCGAAACACATGCATTCCGGCAGAATGAGCCTGCATTACAGCTGTATGATCATATACATCAATGATTAACCCCGGTAAATTATCACCTTCACCATGCACTAAGCGATAGGTATTGTTCTGTGGATTTCCTATTAACCCAAGTGCGCATCGCAAATCCTTTGCCACGCGTAAACGGCGTACCCAAAATTCATGATTGATTTCCTCTTGATTAAAAGTCAATACACGCACCGCAATACTTCCTACCTGAAAATGTCCGCATGCAATGAATTCTTTCTTCGATGTATAAACATCTACAATTTCTCCTTCCTCCGGTTCTCCTTCCACCCGAGCTATCGCCCCAGAGAAGACCCAAGGATGGAAACGCTTCAGAGATTCTTCTTTCCCTGATTTAAGATATATCTTTGTATAAGCCATGTATCTGATTTTGTTTATTCGTTAGTTATCATCATATAATTGCCATTCTGACGGAGTTCTTCTAAATATTCATAGATTCGTACACACGCCCAAGCATCGGTTGCTGCATACAGTTGCTGCGCCTCAGTCAGGGTATCATTCTCCCAATTTGACAAACGCTGACTCTTCGATATTTTTTGCCCGAAAAGAAGCGCATAAATTTTCTGCAAACTCTTTTCTTCAATACCGAAATGAGGAACATAATCTTGCAACTCTACCCAATTTCCCAAACGGGGGTCCTGCTGGTTGCGCTTACGCAATACGGCAAAATCATCCTTCAATGACAAACCGATTTTAAGCACGTCATTTTGCAGAAATTCTTCCAGAAAATCAGGCAACCCCAAATAATTCAGACGAAACAGGAAACAAGTATCATACGTGGAAATCTGAAGCAATGCCACTTTATTCGACGCCCCCTTACGGAAAGAAGGGCGAGTTTCAGTATCCACTCCTACCAGCACGTGAGTATTTAAATAATCCACAGCCTTACGTGCCTCCGCTTCTGCATGAACCACAAAAATGCGCCCTGGAAAAACAGCCTTCGGCAGACCGGCCACTATCTTCTTGTCTATTTTACTTTGCAGTTTTATCATTCGTTATGGTTTTCATTATTCATCCTCACCCATATCCAAGCCTTCATATAACTCATCCTCCGTATAATCATCACTATACGCATCATCGTCTTCATCGGCGGATGTTTCTGTACTATACTTCACATTATGCAATGCACGCATCACATTAACCAGACGTTGTCCCCAAAATTCAGAAAAATGCTCCTGACAGATAACCAGTGCATCATTCATCGTGTGATCAAGCCCCAGCTGATATACACAAATAAAGTCCTTCAAAACCTGATAGATATCAGCCAAACCTTCAGATATACTCTGATGAATGGGTGTATCGCTGTATGCCATATCATCCAAAAAGACTTCCAGATAATCATCCTTTTCTCCCAAAAGCGCTGCTATAGAACTGCGAAGCTGCTCATAATCAACTTCTGTCACAAATGTTTCAGGTACAGAAAATTCATCTATGCGCTCACATTCAGGCAGTAACGAAACTTTCAGATAAAGCAAAGGAAGCAATTTTAAAGCTTTATCAACAAAATCACGGCGTTTCAACTGCGAGACACGCTCCAAAAAGCCGCACATCTCTGCAGCTACAGTCACAAACTCCACCGTATTTCTGTCAAATATCGGTTGACTATTCTTTTTCATAATCTAATTAATAAGGCGCAAAGGTACGAAAAAAATTTTTCAGTTCTACTTTTATTCGTACATTTGCATGATTCTTTAAACAAATATTGATACCCGAATCTATCCGGAGAAGTAAATTCCCGGCAAGGACAAGGATATGAAATAGACCCACAACTTAATTATGGCTAAAAACAAGACAAATTCAAAAGCAACAGAAAAACGAATAATCCCCGAGAAAATAGCAACAGCAATCAAAAGTGAAACAGCACACTTCATCATCGGATTGTTCTGCGTCATCTTTGGGGTTTATCTCTTACTTGCGTTTTCTTCCTTTTTCTTTACTGGGGGGAACGACCAGAGTATTTTGACCCACCAAGAAAACAACGAGTTACTCCAAACCGACAACCGTATACAAAATTATGCCGGAGCACGAGGGGCGCAACTTGCCCAGTTCTTGATAAACGATTGTTTCGGAATTCCCGCCTTCATCATCGTCGTTTTCTTGATTGTAACAGGTATGACACTCATGAAGGCCTACCAGTTCCAACTAAAAAAATGGTTTGCAGGATGCACCATCATTATGATTTGGGCCTCTATCGCACTCGGATATGTCTTTAAAGGGGTTTTTGAAAATTCGTTTATCTATCCCGGAGGGCTTCACGGTTACAATGTCAGTCGCTGGATTTGCTCTCAGATAGGCGCACCAGGGCTTATTTTGGGGCTATTGGTTAGTGCTATTCTGGTTGGGATATTACTGACGCGACGGACCATATTGGTAGTCCGCAAGGCTTTTCATCCCACCCTACCTAAACGCAACCAAGACTCAAACGATATAAACACCAAGGAGGAGCCGTCAGAATCGTCCCTCCAACAATCGTTTGCAGCCCAACCTGCCGGAACGACTCAAAGCATTGACCAGGAAGAAGTTCCCGTAATAGATGAGCAAGAACAAGAAGAGGATGAGGAAGAAGAACCATTCTCTCAGGCGGGAGCAACTTGCCAAGATACAGCCATAGAACTGTCTTTAAAACCGCATGAAGAAACTGCAACCGTTCTCTCTCATGAGCCTTCAAGCCATTTAAACGAGTCGGTTCCCCCGCTGAAAACATCCAACAACGAACCGACTTTTGAAATAGACCACAACCATGCCGAAGAAGACGAGGTGGTTCAAGGTGAAAATATTACCCAGCCTTATAACCCGCATCTGGATCTTGAACATTACAAGTATCCTACACTTGACTTGCTGAATACATACAATAACTGCGAACCTACCATCGACATGGAAGAGCAGAATGCCAAAAAAGACAATATCATTCGTGTCTTGCGAAGTTTTGATATTGAAATCAGCTCCATCAAGGCAAGCATAGGACCTACCATTACTTTATATGAAATCACTCCAGCCGAAGGAGTCCGCATTTCCAAAATACGCAATCTGGAAGATGACATAGCCCTCAGTCTTTCGGCGCTGGGAATACGTATCATTGCTCCTATCCCCGGGAAAGGGACCATCGGTATCGAAGTTCCTAATGCAAACCCACGCATCGTGCCGATGAGTTCTATTCTGGCAAGCAAGAAATTTCAGGAGACCACATTTGAGCTTCCTGTAGCCTTGGGAAAAACCATTACCAATGAGGTATTCATGGTGGATTTAGCCAAGGCTCCCCACATGCTGGTAGCCGGTGCTACCGGACAAGGAAAGTCAGTCGGACTCAACGCCATCGTTACCTCTTTGCTCTATAAAAAACATCCAAGTGAACTGAAGTTTGTCATTATTGACCCTAAGAAAGTAGAATTTGCCATCTATGCCCCAATAGAGCGCCACTTCCTTGCCAAACTTCCTGACGGAGAAGATGCAATTATCACCGACGTAACCAAGGTGGTACAGACACTGAACTCGCTCTGTATAGAGATGGATACTCGTTATGACTTGCTGAAAAAAGCTGGTTGCCGAAACATCAAAGAATATAACGCCAAGTTCATCAACCGACAACTGAACCCTGAAAAAGGACATCGGTTCATGCCATATATCGTAATTATCATCGATGAGTTCGGCGACTTGATTATGACCGCAGGAAAAGAAGTGGAATTACCAATCTGCCGTATTGCCCAGCTTGCACGAGCTGTAGGTATTCATGCCATCATTGCTACTCAGCGTCCTACGACCAACATCATCACTGGAACCATCAAGGCGAACTTCCCTGCACGTGTGGCTTTCCGTGTGGCTTCTATGATGGACTCACGTACCATCCTTGACCGCCCGGGTGCTCAGCAGCTTATCGGTAAGGGAGACATGCTTTACCTGCAAGGAAATGACCCGACTCGCGTACAATGTGCTTTTGTCGACACACCGGAAGTGGAAAAAATTGCAAACTATATCAGCCGCCAGCAAGGTTATCCAACCGCCTTCATGCTACCTGAATATGTAGACGAAAATGCAGAGCCCAGCGGATCGGCCGATGTAGACATGAACCGGCTTGACCCTCTGTTTGAAGAAGCTGCCCGCCTGCTGATTTACCACCAGCAAGGTTCAACCTCACTTATCCAACGTAAATTCTCTATCGGATATAACCGTGCCGGACGCATCATGGACCAACTGGAACGGGCAGGCATTGTAGGTTCCGCCAATGGAAGCAAAGCACGCGAAGTGCTTTGCATGGACGAGAATGATTTGGAAATGAGAATGAGCAATTTAAAAAACTGATCACAATGAAACGAATCTATACCCTGCTTTTCCTTTTTCTTTCTGTATGCACCTTATCGGCTCAGCACACAGACAAGGCAAAAGAGATACTGGAGAAAACCACTCAAGCTTATCGTCAGGCAGAGGGGATAAGTATTGTTTTCGGAGGAAGCCAGCACGGAAAACTTCTACTTAAAGGAGAAAAGTTCCACTTGATAACAGATGAAGTAGAAACCTGGTTTGACGGAACAACCTTATGGAGTTATTTAAAAGGAAATGAAGAAGTCAATATTTCCACTCCAACCCAAGAAGAACTACAGACCATCCATCCGTATGCTTTGATATCTATGTGGCAAAACGGATTTAGCTATCACTATAAGGGAACCGCTACACACAAAGGGAAGCAGGCACAGGTAATAATGCTAAATCCGAGCAATGAACAAGATTTAAAAAGCATTACGCTTGCAGTAAGCAAGACCTACGAACCCTTATATATTGAAATAAAAGCCCAAGGAGGGCATGAACAAAGGTTCGAGGTCCACTCATACCGGTCGCATCTGAATCTGCATGATAACGTCTTTCGTTTTAATACGAAAGATTATCCTCTTGCTGAAATCATAGATTTGCGATAAATTCCATAAAGATTGATAAGACATCAATAAAAATAAATAATAAAAGCAAAATAACAATGGCAACAGAACATGTAAAATGCCTGATCATCGGTTCAGGCCCTGCCGGATATACGGCAGCCATCTATACCGGACGAGCAAACATCGCTCCGGTGGTTTATGAAGGATTACAGCCAGGCGGTCAGCTGACTACAACCACCGAGGTGGAAAACTATCCCGGATATCCGGAAGGAGTTACCGGTCCGGTGCTGATGGACGATTTGCGCAAGCAAGCTGAACGCTTTGGAGCAGACATCCGCAACGGGCTTGTCACCAAAGCCGACTTAAGCAAAGCCCCTTATACATTCATCATTGATGAGAAAAAAGAAATCACAGCCGATACGGTCATCATTTCTACCGGAGCTACTGCCAAGTACTTAGGCTTAGACGATGAAAAGAAATATGCCGGAATGGGAGTCAGTGCCTGCGCAACATGCGACGGATTTTTCTACCGCAAGAAAACCGTGGCTGTAGTGGGTGGTGGAGATACTGCATGCGAAGAAGCTGTTTACCTCGCCGGATTGGCAAGCAAGGTATATTTAGTAGTCCGCAAACCATTTCTACGCGCCTCTAAAATCATGCAAGAACGCGTGTTGACTCATCCTAACATCACTGTATTGTTCGAACATAATGCCGTAGGATTATACGGAGAAGGAGGAGTAGAAGGCATGCATGTGGTAAAACGTATGGGAGAAGCCGATGAGGAACGTTACGATGTAGCTATCGACGGATTTTTCCTTGCCATCGGCCACCAGCCCAACTCCATGCTATTTAAGCCATGGGTGAAAACCGATGAAGTAGGTTACATCTTAACCGAAGACGGCAGCCCACGTACAGGAATACCGGGTGTATTCGCAGCCGGCGATGTAGCCGATCCGCATTACCGTCAGGCTATCACCGCTGCCGGAAGCGGATGCAAGGCCGCCATCGAGGCTGAACGTTACCTCTCCGCAAATGGATTATTATAATTCAAAAAATAATAAACAAACGACTTATGAAGAAAATGATTACACGGGCATGGGCTATCCTTATGCTAATAGCGGGAGGACTAAACTTTGCCTCTGCCCAAGAAGTTCCTCCATTGCCTACCGATTCAAAAGTACGTATCGGAAAATTGGATAATGGCCTTACTTATTATATCCGCCACAATGAACTTCCGGAAAAACAAGCCGATTTTTATATTGCACAAAAAGTAGGATCTATTCTGGAAGAAGATAACCAGCGCGGATTGGCTCACTTTCTGGAGCACATGTGCTTTAATGGTACAACCCATTTTCCAGGGAATTCACTCCGTGAATATCTGGAAAGCATCGGTGTAAAATTTGGAGTAAACCTCAATGCTTATACCTCAATTGACGAAACAGTTTATAATATTTCAAATGTTCCGGTAATCCGTGATGGGATTATTGACTCTTGTCTGCTCATCCTGCATGACTGGGCTGACGATTTGACTCTCGACCCGAAGGAAATCGACAAAGAGCGTGGAGTAATTCACGAAGAATGGCGTACCCGCATGGGAGCTATGATGCGTATGTATGAGCAAGTATTCCCTGTGATGTATAAAGGAAGTAAATATGGATACCGCCTACCTATCGGAACCATGGAGGTAGTCGACCATTTCCCTTACCAGGCTTTACGCGATTATTACGAAAAATGGTACCGTCCGGACCAACAGGGAATTATTGTAGTAGGCGACATCGATGTGGATGCAGTAGAAAACAAAATTAAAAAGTTGTTCGCACCTATAAAAATGCCATCCGATGTAGCTCCGCGTGAATATTTTCCTGTACCCGACAATGACGAACCCATCATTACCATTGCCAAAGATAAAGAGCAGGAAATGCCTTTCGTTTATCTCTTCCATAAACACGAAGTGATTCCTAACGAACAAAAAGGTACAATTAATTACTTGGCTGTAAACTATATGACTTGGGCCATCGAGAGCATGCTGAACGACCGTATAAACGAACTGACCCAGCAAGCTAATCCTCCTTTTATTCAAGGATTTATCTCGGATGACACCTATTTGCTTGCCAAGACCAAAGGGGCGTTTACCGGAATTGCCGTAACGAAAGAAGATGGTATTTTGTCAGGAACAGAGGCACTGGCTACTGAAATAGAACGTGTACGCCGCTTCGGATTTACCCCCAGCGAATATGCACGTGCTCAGGCTGATTACCTGCGCGGACTGGAAGTTGCCTATAACGAACGTAACAAACAGCGTACTCAGTCGTATGTCAATGAATATGTACGCCATTTTGTTGACAATGAGCCGATTCCCGGAATTGAGAATGAATATGCTATCATGAACCAGGTAGTTCCCAATATCCCGGTAGAAGCCATCAACGCTTGGATGAAACAGCTTATCGGTGAAAAAAACATTGTACTCAGTGTATTCTGCCCGGATAAGGAAGGTATGAAATATCCTACTGAAGTTGAATTAAAGAACATCTTAGACAAAGTACGTACCGAAGATTTGCAGCCTTATATAGATAAGGTTTCAAATGAACCGCTGCTGAAAGAAAAGCCTCAGCCTGGAAAAATTGTCAAGAAGGAAGAAGGCGCATTCGGCACCACTATCCTTACCCTAAGCAATAATGTACGTGTCATTGTGAAGCCTACCGATTTCAAGGCTGATGAGGTGCAAATGGCTGCATTCAGCCCCGGGGGTACTTCCCTCTTTGACGACAAAGACGCACTGCAGTTTAAAGTAATCAACGAAGTCGCTTCATTAGGTGGTTTGGGCAAGTTCAAGCAAACCGACTTAAATAAAGTTCTTGCCGGAAAAATGGCATCTGCCAAGGCTTCCATCGGTACTTATACTGAAGGACTCAGCGGAGGTTGTTCTCCAAAGGACTTTGAAACGATGTTGCAGCTTATCTACTTGCGCTTTACTGCACCGCGCGCTGACCAAGAAGCATTTACTTCATACATCAGCCGCCAGAAAGCTGCCTTGGCCAATCAAGAAGCAAACCCAAGAAGTGCATTTATCGATTCAGTCAATGTAACTATCTATGATAAAAACCCACGTGTATTCAGCATGAAAGCCGAAATGATGGATCAGGTGGATTATAGCAAAATCATGGAATTCTACAAAGACCGATTCAAAGATGCCGGCGACTTCACCTTCCTCCTGGTTGGAAATATTGACGTAGCTGAAGCAACTCCTCTGATTGAGCAATATCTTGGAGCCCTTCCTTCTGCCGGACGCAAAGAAAACTTCGGTTCTACCAACATCCGCTTCCGCAAGGGAAAGAATGTAAACAACTTTACCCGTGCACTGGAAACTCCGAAATCGAGCGTCATCATTGTCAACTCAGGAACATGCAAGTATACGCTCCGCGACAAACTCATGATGAGTATGTTAGAGCAATTGCTCGACATTGTTTATACGCAAACGGTTCGTGAAGAAAAGGGAGGAACTTACGGAGTAGGCTGTAGCGGCGACATCAACAAGTATCCGGAAGAAAGAGCTGCCTTCCAAATCTACTTTGACACCGACCCGGCTCGTCGCGAAGAAATGGTAGGACTCATCCGCCAAGGTATCGACGAATTCATTGCAAAAGGTCCGAAAGCCGATGATCTGGCGAAAGTAAAAGAATACATGCTGAAAAGCTACCAGCAAAACCAGAAAGAAAACAGCTACTGGATGGGTGTGCTGAATGAGTATTACTGGAATCACATTGACGTAAACACCAACTACGAAAAAGAGGTGAACCAGATTACAGCAAAAAATCTGAAAACCTTTGCCAAGAAATTCTTCCGCCAAGGAAACCAAGCTGAAGTAAGTATCAATCCGAATTGATATACACATACAAAAAAACGCCTTGATGTTTCAATCCGTTCATCAAGGCGTTTTAAAAAAACGTCAAGGCATTTCTTTCGATTCGCCTTGACGTTTTTTTATGACACGAGAGTAATTTAAGACAATCCTTCTATCTCTCCGTTAACAATATCGATATGCAAAGCCTGAGGCTCTTTCGGCAACCCCGGCATACGCATGATTTCACCAGCCACAATTACCAGCATCTCGGCTCCTGCATTAATTACAATATCACGCACTGCAAAGTTAAATCCATGAGCCACACCATATTGCTTAGGATCGGTAGAGAATGAATACTGTGTCTTGGCAATACATATCGGGAAATGAGTAAAGCCTAAATCTTCAATCATCTTCAACTTCTTGCGAGCTGCCGGAGAAAACAACACCTGCTTAGCGCCATAAAGTTCGCAAGCCACTTTTGCCACCTTTTCTTCTACCGAATCAGTTTCTTCATAAGCAAAGTTTAATGGTTGTGAAGGATTCTTTTCAATCGTATCGACTACCAGTTTAGCCAATTCTATTGCACCATCTCCTCCTTCAACAAAGGCATTATTCACCGCAAATCCGATTCCGTTTTCCTCACAGTGCTGGCGGACAAATGCAATCTCCTCGTCTGTATCATTTGCATAGCGGTTGAAAGCCACCACAACGGTCTGACCGAATGACTGCAGATTTTCAATATGCTTATCCAAGTTTTTAACTCCCTCTTTCAGTCCTTCCATGTTCGGCTCCTTAATCTGTTCTACAGCCACTCCCCCATGCATTTTCAAACCTTGGGCTGTAGCCACAATCACAGTCAGTTTAGGCTGAAGTCCTGCTTTACGGCACTTGATGTCATAAAACTTTTCAGCACCCAGATCGGCACCGAATCCTGCCTCTGTAATGGCATATTCGCCGAAAGTCATGGCAAGTTTTGTAGCCAGCACCGAGTTACAACCGTGCGCGATATTTGCAAACGGTCCCCCGTGTACAAATGCCGGTGTATGTTCTGTAGTCTGCACCAAGTTTGGAGCAATCGCATCTTTCAGCAATACGGTAATAGCTCCTGCCACACCTAAATCTTTTACCGTAAAAGGCTTATGGTCAATCGTGAATCCCAGCAAAATATTTTCGATACGACGGCGCAAGTCATCTTCATCTTTTGCCAGACAAAGAATAGCCATAATTTCAGAAGCCGGTGTAATATCAAAACTTGACTCACGGGTTATACCGTTTGTTTTACCTCCCAGCCCGGTAATGATATAGCGCAAGCCACGATCATTCACGTCGAGTACACGATTCCATAGCACTTCTTTCAAGGCAAAACCATTGTCTTGATTCTGGTACATATAGTTATCAAGCAATGCTGCAATCATGTTATGGGCAGAAGTTATGGCATGGAAATCGCCGGTAAAATGCAAGTTAATCTTTTCCATGGGAAGTACTTGCGCATAGCCTCCTCCGGCAGCTCCCCCTTTCATTCCGAAGCAAGGTCCCAGTGAAGGTTCACGAAGTGCACAGAAGGCACGCTTTCCAATCTTGTTCAACCCCAAAGCCAAACCGATAGAAACTGTAGTCTTACCGATACCTGCTTTGGTAGGAGTAATAGCCGTCACCAAAATCAAGTTACTTTGCTTTACTTTTTCTTCATCTATCAAGGTTTCAGGAACTTTGGCAATATAACGTCCATAGTTCGAAATTTCATCCACGGGGATGTCATAATCACGAGCCACCTGCTTAATCTTGGTCAGTTCAATACTGCGAGCAATTTCTATATCCGATTTCATAGTCTCCTTTTAAAAATTAAGTCACAAAGATAGTAAAAATCGGTTGAAATACAGATAGATTTGAAAAGAAATCACTTTCTATAAGTAAGATCGAGCGCAACCCAACAAGAACTTTATCCAAAAGCACGTTTCTGACCTGCTATTGCTCCTGCCTTTTCACTATATTTGCAGTAGGATTTTAAATTTAATAGAGATGAGACTCAATAGACTTATATTGGCAGCTGCAATGATGTCATTGGCTGCATGCAGCAAGGAGGAAATCCCCGAAGTACCGAAACCGAATCAGGAACAGACCGGAAAGCCGGGGGATAAGCCGGAAGACAAGCCCGTAATTGACGAGAGCATCTGCATGAAGCTCAGCCCGACACTTCAGAACATGGTCGAAGCAAGGAGCGGAGTGATTACCCGGTGGCAGACCGGGAACAGGATGGGGCTGTTTACGGAAGGAACGAACCTTGAATACACCTTCAACGGAGAAAGCTGGACTGCTGCACAGCCCTACGAGGTGAAGAAGGAACAGACCGTATATGCATACCACCCCTATGTGAAAGGAGAGATTAGCACGGTGAATCCTTTCATCTATTTCGATATATCCAAGCAGGAGGATGTGATGTATGGTCAGTGTACCGTGAACTCGGATTTCACTGTTGCACAGCCCGAAATGAAGCATGCGCTCTCCCTTGTCCGCATTAAAGTGGTGCGTGACGAATATCTCGGTGAGGGAGTGATTACGGATATGGCGATGGATAATGTACCGCGTACCATTGAAATGGACTATATAAGTGGCTTGTCAGGTCCTGAGGGCGATGAAAGAATTTCTATCCCTATCGGAGGCGGATTCATGCTCGATGACGAACACCCGACAATACCGGAGGCTATTCTCCCTACATGGGGGTCAAACTATGGTATTTCCCTCTCCTTCAGTCTGGACGGGGAGCGGAAGGAATATGTATTCCCGGAATCTGACAGGTGGGAAATGGGGATGATTTATACCTATACCATCAAGATTAAGGGGAAATACAATGCGGCAGTCAACAGGGAGGATGTGCCCATTGACGTGCAGTACTGGAGTCAGTTCGGAAAGACGGATGACATCGTATTGAAGGAAATCGATTTCGGTGATTTTGAAAATTCATTCTGGATTTCTACCAATCATACCCAGTTCGGATATGACTGTTACCAAAACGAAGGAAAGCCGTTCGGATTGTTCTATTCGCATTTTGATTCGAATGGATTCGATGGCAGGATGCGGTTCGTGTTCATGAGACCGGGTACGGACGAGATTGTAGAGAAGTTCCAGCCCATTGACATCAAGGTGGATGGTTGGGACGGAAAGAAGGTCCAGTGCTATGTGACTGCTGCACCGGGTACATACCAGCTCGTGCCTCTCTTCCAAAGGAAAGGAGAATCGACTTGGTTCAAGGCAAGAGGATATGACAGGGAAGGAACAGATGAAGACTGGCAATATGAGGTGAAAGCTCCGGCACCCGATAATCTACCGTCACTGAGGAATATCTTCTTGGAGAAGGAAGAAAAGAATTCGAATTTCTTTAGCTATGATATTCCCTATAATCAGCCCTGCAATGTGGTATATACTCTCTCCAACAAGGGAAAAGGTGCGCTCAAGGGAGAAATCAAGGCAGTGTGGGAAAGAGAGTTCAAACCCAAATCCAACTCGTACCGACTGGGAACGAGAAGGGAGGATGCGGTCAACAATACTGAATGGTTTGATGAGATTGGAACGGTGAAGGTGGATATTCAGCCGGGAATCCGTTACTGGAAAGGAGTTGTAGAGTGTAAGGTCACGAAGTATTATCCGAGACCTGAACATGATAAAGTTGAATACGCAAGTCCCGTAATTCACCTCTATTGGAGAGCGGAAGGTACACAGGAATGGAAGCTGCTCCGCCTCGATGCGGACTACCTCTTCAACCGGGACTACACGGGTCCGGACATCTGGGACGAGACGCTGAACTATATTAATGTAAGTCTGGAGGATTGGTATCAATGATTATTATGGTTATAATTATTATAAATATAATAATCGCTATAAAACCAATGTTGAGTGAAAGGCTGAAAAGAAATTTTTAGGAAGAGAACTATTTTCCCCTATCGGAAACTTCAAATAATAACATGGAACACGGAGAAATCATATTGTACCAGCCGGATGATTCTCTTAGATTAGAAGTGCGGTTAGATGGAGATAATGTATGGTTAAATCGTTCACAACTTGCTGAACTATTTGATCGTGATGTCAAGACAATAGGTAAACATATCAATAATGCTCTTAAAGAAGAACTGGATAATGTTCCAGTTGTCGCAAAATTTGCGACAACTGCTGCTGATGGTAAAGTTTATCAGACTGAGCATTATAATCTTGATATGATTATATCTGTAGGTTTTAGAGTAAAATCATAAGAAGTATTTACAACTAATTATTCCTCAATATTTTATAAGCAATAAGTCAGGAATATGGTCGTTGTCTTTAATTGTACATTCTAAAGGATGAAGATTTAACATTTTTATTATTTCTTAGCTTATTTGACTTATTATCACCTGTTCGTACAGTCAGAGTACTTCTTCCGAAAGTTGCTCGGGCTCCTCGTCCGTCACCTTATGTTGGTTGACGCCGGGAAAGTAGTGACGCGCGTAAATCATCTGTTGCCGGATGTTGCTGGTCGTCACGTACCGCCCAACATTCTATTAATTTATGAGCATGCTCTAGCGGGTGATAATAAGTCGGTGAGTTGTCCCATCAAGCCGAAGAGGAACCGGAAATTATTATTTACCAGTTCGTGGTCACCTTCGATGAAGCAGTCCTTGACAAGCGTTCTCATAGCCGATACCTCGTCTTTCTTGGATACGGGCATGAACTTGGAGAACTGCGAAAAAGTTGGTTCTGCCATGAGGGCTACATACATCTCCTTTTTACCGCAAAAGGTTTTCCGAACTCCACCATCAAATAAACCTTGCGCAACTTCTTTTCTTCCATAAACGTATTTTTTATTTTCCGATAGATATAGGACGGAAAAAAGAAAGAATGTGGAAAAACGGAAAGGAAAGTGCAGGAACTCCGTGATATTTTCCGCTATGCTTATATGGGAGGGAGTGCGTTATATTTCTTTAACAATATAATATAGTGAACTTTGCCTTATTTTGCGTCTTTTTATATAACACACAGAACAATAACCCTATTTGCATGAATAAATTTACGATAGACATAGATGAAACATTCAAATATTATTATCGCCCGTTATGCTTGTACGTACTGCACTATGTTCACGACACGGATATTGCAGAAGACATCGTACAAGACAGTTTTTCTATCCTATGGGAGAAATTAAGAATCAGTGGAGCCGAGATAGAAAATGTCAAAGCCTACCTTTATACGACTGCCCGTAACCGCAGTCTAGACTATCTGAAGAAGGAGGAGATTTATGATCCGAATCTTTCCCCTTCTGATTTTGAAGATACGTTGAGCGATGAGGAAGCGGAGGAACGTTCGGTCAGGGAAGCGCAGATGTGGACTGCCATTGATGCCTTGCCCGAACGCTGCCGTGAGATATTTTTGCTGAATAAACGAGACGGCATGAAATACAGGGAGATAGCCGCCAAATTCCAGATTTCCGTGAATACGGTGGATAACCACATCAGCAAGGCACTTCGGCTGATACGGGAAGGGGCACAGAAAGTTTACGCATTTTTATTTAACTAACATTCACAAATTCTGCATAGTGAATTTGCCTGCAATCCCAGTCATTAATATGAAGACTAAAACAAAAGAGTATGAGAACCACGGATGAAAAATGCCTTCACTTTGTCTTGCACCACTATCAGAAGAACAAGTTGGATACGCAAAAAGCATTGAAGGCTTTCAAAGAGAAATACCAGATAACGGAACAGACACGAAAATCCTTCCGTCTGTGGTGGATACTTCCCGGTATGGTGGCAGCCATTCTGGTCGTAATTCTTATTTATCCCCGCTTCCGGGAAAACAGAGCATGGAAGGAGGTAATGGCTTACTCGCACCCCGTGGATTATATGCTTCCGGACAGTTCCTCCATAACCCTGTTCCCGCATTCCTCCGTCCGTTTCCACGCAAAAGATTACCAGAGTTCCAGCCGCAGGGTTCACATGGAAGGTAAAGTCGCGTTTTCTATCAAGCATGATAATGCCCGCCCGTTTACGGTAGAAGGAAAACTGTCCCAAGTCAGAGTATTAGGTACTGTTTTTACCGTTGATGAGAGTCATGCAGACACAACTGTCGTGCAAGTCATGTCAGGAAAGGTACAGTTTTCGGCAATCGGGCAATCGGACACCGTGATACTAACCGGAGGCATGACAGCGCAAGTGACGGGAGAGCGAAAAGATATACAGATAATCAAAGAAGGGAAAACGGGCAGCTTCATTTTCGACAATACCCCGCTACCTAAAGTGCTTGAAGAACTGTCGAAGTTCTACAAGGTGAAGTTGGTTGCCAATAAGACAGACAGGCGGCTGACAGCCAGTTTTAAGGACAAAAGACTTGATGAGATTATTGAGATTATAGAAAAAGTGTTGAATGTAAGAATCGAAAAGAAGAAACAATGAGAATCGTACTGACCCTGTTCCTATTCTGTGTATGTATGAGTATCAAAGCTCAACAACAGGATATGACGGAAATGAGAAAAGCTATCGAACTGATGCAGGGGATGTACAACATAACTTTTATATATGATTCATCCTTGGTGACTGCTAAGCCCCAAGCCTTTCCCTCGGCAGGAAATTCTTTGAAGGAAAACTTGGAAAGGATTTTTGGCAGCACCGGCATAAAATGGGAAATCCGCGATGAATACGTCCTGCTGTTCCGTCCGAACAACTATACCTTTTCTGGATATGTGTGTGAAGACAGCGGAGAAACGCTCATCAATGTGACTGTCCTTGACCTGAATACCCTGAAAGGCACACTGAGTAACGAACAGGGATTTTTCAGCATTACGCTGCCGGAGGGGAAACACAAACTTCGTTTCTCTTATATAGGTTATCAGGATGTGGTGAAGGAGGTGGATTTGAGTTCCAATTACAACGGTGTCATCTACCTGAAAGAAAGCAGTACCGCACTGAAAGAAGTTGTAGTGGTTGCAGACTTGAACGCTTCCCTCCGCACGACACAGACCGGCAAAGTGTCGCTGACCTCGGAACAGTTGAATACGGAGTTTTCGCTGCTTAGTTCACCGGACTTGGTAAAGACCCTCCAGAATATTCCCGGTGTGGCTTCCGGAACGGAGCTGCTTTCCGGCATGTATGTACACGGAGGCAAGAACGATGAGAACCTTTTTCTGCTGGACGGAACACCGCTTTACCAGATCAACCATTTGGGCGGGCTGTTCTCCGCTTTCAATACGGATATTATCAAAAACGTGGATTTCTATAAAAGCGGTTTCCCGGCACGTTACGGCGGCAGACTTTCTTCCGTAGTGGATGTACGCACCAAAGAGGGGAACATGAAGGAGTTTCACGGGACTTTCTCCTTGGGGCTGCTCGATGGCAGAGTCCAGTTTGAAGGCCCGATCATAAAAGACAAGACCTCGTTCAACATAGCCATGCGAAGAAGTTGGGCAGATCTTTTCACAGCTCCGGCATTCTTCCTGCTCAACCGTTCCAATCCCGATGACAAAAAGAACGTGCGCTATGCCTTTCACGACATCAACGGGAAAATCACCCACCGTTTTTCGGACAATAATAAACTGTCCCTTAGCGTGTATTCCGGAAATGACCTGCTGAAGACAAAAGCCCGGCAGACGTTCGAAGACGGGGAACATTACGACTCCGATTTCAAGGCTCAATGGGGCAACCTGACTACGGCTTTGACGTGGAACTGTCAAATCGTCCCGAAGTTGTCCGGCAGTTTCACCGGTGTCTATTCACGCAATATCTCCATGTATGATTATGTGGAAGGCAGCCGTTTCTTTTCCGACGGGGAACAAACTTCCATGACGGGAATGGAACGGTCCAACCGTTCCACAATCGACGACATGGGATACCGCATGGAATTCGACTACCGTCCCGGCACGAATCATCATATACGCTTTGGCAGCAATTATCTGCATCACATATATCATCCGCAAAGCACTGTTTCCAGGAATCAGACGGACAAGGATACCTTATCGTCAGCAAGCGCAAGCAGCTATAAGGGAAACGAGGTCACGTTTTATGCGGAAGATGAAATACGGCTGTCCTCCAAAGCGAAATTAAATACGGGACTGCATTACACCCTTTATCAGACAGACGGAAAGATATCTCATTCTGTGGAGCCAAGATTGGCCATGAGTTACCAATGTTCGGAAAAAGCCACGATGAAAGTGTCCTATACGGAAATGAGCCAGTTTGCGCACCAACTGTCAAACACCTATCTGAACCTGCCGACAGACAGTTGGGTTCCTTCCACACGCAAAGTCCGTCCCATGCGTTCAAGGCAAGTGGCAGCCGGAATCTATACGGAATTACCTCGGCATATCCGCTTGAACGTGGAAGGGTATTACCGTACTACAAGCCAGCTATTGGAATACGACGGGGGCAACAACTTGATGCTTCCTGCCGATAACTGGGACAATTTGATTAAAACAGGCAAAGGAAAGTCTTACGGTGTGGAATGGTCGCTGGCATACAAAGACCGTTACAATGTGATTGAAGCAGGATATACACTGTCATGGAGCTTGCAAAAGTTTACTGATTTTTATCCCGACTGGTATTCCAGCAAGTTCGAAAACCGACATAAACTGAACATCGCTTTCCGGCATAAGTTCGATGACCATATAGATGCCTACGCCGCATGGGTTTACCGCAGTGGCGACCGTGCCACCGTCCCGACCCAGTATGTAAACGGACCGTCTTTCCCCGGCACACCGGATTCCAGCGAACCTGAACTGATTTACGAGAAGCCGAATAACATCACGCTCCCGGCATACCACCGGCTTGATTTAGGAGTTAATTTCCGAAGTACTACTAAAAGGGGATTCGAACGTATCTGGAACATCAGTGTCTATAACGCCTATTGCCGCATGAATGCGTTTTATACTCGGATAGAACGTCTGCCCGATGGCGGTTTCAGAGGGAAGGGATTTGGTATTTTTCCCATTATACCCTCGTTTTGTTATACCCTCAAATTTTAAGAGAATGAAACTTTTATCTTATATATTACTGACCATGTATATCGGCTTACTTTCGTCCTGTACCTATCATTTTGAACTGGACGATGTGGGCGCTTCCTCCAAACTGGTGCTATACAGCTATCCGGGAAGCGGCGACACAACGGTAGTACACCTTTCACGCAGCCTTCCCGTCAGTCAGAAAGGCGAGCTCGTCCGGGGACTGAAGGGAGCGGACGTCCACCTGTCTGTAAACGGTGAAGCGGTACCCCTTGCATGGACGGACGATTCCATACCGGGAGTCCCCGCCCAAAGCTATTACGCGGTAAAGGCGTATGAAGATGGCGACAAGGTCAACATAACCGCAGCGGTGGAAGGAATGAAAACGGTTTCTTCCGCTACGGTCGTCCCATCCCTGTTTCCTTTGACATCCATCAAATTGGCTCACAAAGACGATAGTCCGAGCCAGTGTCAGTTTCGGATACACTTTACGGACCATGCGCTGACAAAAGACTATTATGCGTTGAAGGTGGAGCGTAAACAACTGTTCTGGAACGATGGCAAGTATTCAGAAGAAAGCAATCCCCTCGCGTTGAACTTGGACGACGAACCTCTGCTGAATACATCTTCCGGGTTAGACGACATCCTGATGATTGAAAACGGGTTCTACCGGAATCTGTATTATTGGGACGATACGAAAATTCAAGGGAAAAGCTACACGCTTCGTTTGAATACCTATTATGAAACAGACTATGAAGACGACTTCATAACTCCTGAAGGGGTAGAGCATATCAAATGCCAAGTGAAATACAGAATTAGTCTGTATAGCCTTTCTGAAGAGTTTTACAGGTATCTGAAATCATTGAACGACCAGAAAAACAACGGACTTGGAAACTCTGAACTGGCTCCTATACGTTCTACTTATACCAACGTTTCGAACGGGATAGGTGTTGTGGGAGGATGCAGGATGTTCCGGACGGAATGGATAGACAATTTATAGGAAAACTAAATAATATAGAAAATGAAAAAGACAATTTTATCCATGCTATTCCTGATGACAGGTATCGCATGCTTTGCACAAAGATCCGGCATTATTATCAGTGTTACGGACGGACATTTGGGAAAATATTCGGGATATTCTTACTACATGAATACGGGAACGGCGGACGGCACTATCTACCCCGAAACCCGATGGACACCCGGTGTAGGCTTCCATTTAGGCTACCAGTTTGGCTTCAAACTTTCCAATCGCTTCTGGATGGATGCTTCCATATTGGGAAAAGTTGTTCAGGGAAAAGCAGAGTCTTTTGATTTGAATGGAAACGACGTTGTTCCGTGGTCTGATAAAGCATGGATATGGGGACTTGCCTTGAACGGTGCAATCAATTACCGCATCTGTTCCGGACTGTATGCCGGTATTGGCATTGAACCAACCGGTTATTTCAAAACCAATAAATTGAAGGAAAACCTGAAAGGGCAGGTTTTCGACTTTCCGGTTGTTCTCACCTTGGGCTATGAGTTTAATAACGGCATGAAATTATCCGCTTCTTACAAGCATGGTTTCAAGCCATTGTATGACAATGCATTTGCTTCCAACATAAAGAATAATAAAGAGTTCGGCATATCATTGTATGTGCCCATGTTTAAATAATAATCAATCATTAAGTTTTTCAAGTATGAAACAAACGCTTTTTAGTCTTGCTTTGGCAATGACAGTCTTATCATCATGCCACTCTGATGATATAATTAACAATCCGATGAACGAGGAAAAAGATTCTTTTCCTACATCCAGGAGTTTACACGAAAACATTCTTTCCTTTTCGAGTGAGGAAGAATACAATGCCTTAATTGATTCCTTGAGTATGTTGACTGATGAGGAGCTTCTGCAATGGGAATCTAGTCAAGAAGGATTCACCTCCATGTATAGAGTACACAGTGAAGCTTTGGAAAAAATATTAAATGCAACATGCAAAGAGGAATATGAATCTGTTAAGGCTGCTTACCAGATCGATTTTATATTTAACAAAAAGGATAGTACCGATTTGTCGATATATATGCCTGTATTGAATGTTAGCAAAGCAATCACATTGAATCCAGAAGGATTCGTATGTATCGCCGGTGAGAGAAAGAATTTGAGGGAGTTTGAAAATTATGATGGATATAAGAAAGAACTTTCTTTACTTTATCCTGTTCCGTTGGGTGTAACAATTGAAAATGGCATAAACAGGGTTCATGTTAAAACGAAGAAAAGAAAGTTCACCGCACAGATTGGTGTACGAGGAAGCCAGCAGGCTATCCGTGTAAATGCGTCTAAGAAAGTTTTATGGGGTTGGGTGGAATATACGACCGCGTACTATTGGAAATACACGCCTAACGGCCCTGTACAATTTGGTAAAGAAGTGAAAAGCGGTCATGACATTATGATCGTGGGCAATCCTTTCCCAAATGGAGCGAAATTGTATATGTGGACTCGCGGTACCGGTGAAGAAAACTGCGGAATAATAACTGTGCAATTGTAATCCTTATTGAACCTGATTATTCATCAATCATTCGTCCCGAATCTCTGATATAGCCAAATGTTCGTCCCGAATATTAAAATTATCATTTTATGAGCAGGAAGTATTTACTTGTTTTTTTAGTGATTTCCCTTTTTCTAAATAAAGCCGCTTCTTACGGTCAGGAATTTCAAGTGTCGCGTGACACCGTCAAGGTTTCCGTTCAGTAAGGAAATACTTCGCCTCATAACGAAAGAAGCATGTAAGCGTCTCCGCGGTTCTACATTGAATTAGTATCTCCCCTGATTTATCTTTGTTGCCTCAAATCAACAATATAAATTATGGAGCAACAAAGAGCATCACAACGTTATGAAGAGACTTGGTTGGCATTTACTGAAGAACTCAAATCTAATCCGACAGTAACTCTTCGTGCAATCTGCAAAAAGCTACACACCAATCAAGATGGTATGAGCAAGTGGGCATCAAGACATGGTTATTCAGTCAGCCGCTGCAAGGCTTCACTATCGCAAAAGACAAGTGCCCCATCATCCTCATTCGTTCGTATCGAACCCAAAGATCAACCGGTGCAACATAAGGCTTCCGTGCTTGCCGGAGTCAATGTTACTTTCAGCAGTGGTACAACGATAAGTATCAAGCAGGGAGATGCGGATAGCATCATCAGGCTTGTCAACCTGTACGAGAGAAAGGAGGATGAATCATGTATTCTCTAACGTCAGCCAACAAGTACTATCTCTATCAAGGATTCATCCGGATGAATCTTGGCATAAACGGTCTGTACAAATTGATTCGCTCTGAAATGAGTCAATTGTCGCCTGTATCAGGTGATGCTTTTATCTTCTTTGGCAAACGAAGAAGTGGGGTTAAGATTCTCAAATGGGATGGCGATGGATTCTTACTTTATTACAAACGCCTTGAAGGTGGCACTTTTGAACTTCCGGCCCTCAATCCGCATACAGGCCATTATGAGATTCCCTACACCACTTTGACTTTTATCCTAAATGGAGTGTCGTTACGCTCTGTACGACTTCGAAAACGCTTTAGGCTATAGTTTTAAATAGCATAGTTGTTAAAAATAGTACACAAATTAGCCACTTTATTTCTTGCGTAATACGCTAATATTTAGTATCTTTACGTTATGAAAAAAGATGAGATTATAGAGTTGCTGAAGGAACAGATTGCAAGCTTACGGGCTGATAATGACCGGCTGCTGTTGCAGGTTGAAGCTCTGACACAAGAAATAGCTTCGCTTAATGAAGCACTCCTTCAGAAAGGCGAATCCCTTAGCAGGCAGCGACGCATTGCTAAAGGACTCGCCAAACTTATGTCCAACTCATCCGAAAAGCAGAACGCTGCTCAAACAGCTTTGTCCGAAGAAGAGCAAAAGAGAAAGGAAGAGGAGAAAGCTGCCAAACGCAAAGCCAGGAAGAACAACGGTGCCAGGCGGGACATGCATTACGATATGGAAGAAGTGGTGCACGATGTATATCCGGATGATCCGGATTTTTGAACTCCAGTTATGACGAATCGTTCATAGCAGGGCTGATGGAACTGCGTTATATACAATCCTTGCCTATAGAAAGAATTGTCCGTTACTTTGAGGACCATGGCTTTACGCTTAACAAGCCCACTGCCCACAAACTGACAGAAAGAGCATCGCCCAGCTTGCAAAGTTGGCACTGATGGCTGGACGGTAGAAATGAATCTGGCGTACCGACAGAAATATGCTCCGAAAATCCTTGCGGATCTGAAAGATTTGCTGGATGAGATTGAAGAGCGCGGCGATTTATTGCCAAAGAGCGAACTTCAAGAGGCGATTACCTACTTACGCAATGAATGGAATGCCGTGCTTGATATCTTCAAATATGGTGACACTTTTCTGGACAATAATCAGGTGGAGCGCCTAAACCGTTATATCTCCATCTCAAGAAGAAATTCCTTGTTCTTCGGCAGCCATAAAGGTGCCGAACGAGGAGCCATACTCTATACCATAGCTCTTACATGCAGAATGCATAAGGTTAATATGTTTGAGTATCTAACAGATGTGATTAACAGAACGGCGGACTGGCAACCTAATACGCCATTAGAAAAATACAGGGAACTGCTTCCAGACATGTGGAAAAAGGCTAATGAGTAAACCAAAACTCACTAGCCTTTTATTTTTAGTTTCATAGGTAGAATCGCGGAGACGCTTACCTTGATATGCTCTGTATCTTGTCTTTTCTACTGATAAGATAGCTGCAGTACCAGTCAACGAGGTTCTTGTCCATATTATCCAAGGTCTTGCAATCCGGCGTCTGAATGGAACCTAAAGTCATGCACTCATGGTTGTCGATGTCAATGACACCGATGCCCATGATTTCCAGTCCACGCTTGT
>URDR01000019.1 GCA_900546645.1 uncultured Bacteroides sp.
CAAAAGTCTTTCAAAGAACCGTTGCTTTCGTTGTGAAAGCGGATGCAAAGGTAAAACGTTTTTTCTTAACCACCAAATTTTTTCGGAAGTTTTTTTTATTTTTTTCTTTCGGGCAAAACCGGAAGAAAAAAAACATCAATTGAAGCATGGCCTTCTCGTTCTCTTATATAGTAATAAGATAAGATACCGAACCGGAGCTCCATCGCGTCTCGCCGTTGTTCCATCATTTCATTCGTAATGTCTTTCCCTCTTGAAAGCGGATGCAAAAGTAGGGGTTTTATGAATAACAGCCAAACTTTTAGCAAGATTTTTTTGAAGTTTTTTCTCAGTTTTATACAAATGCGCTGATTATCAGATGTGTTTAACAGCATATTTTTTAGAAATACGGTAAAGAGACGGGGAAAATACACCTTTATTATATATAAGCACATGGAAACGGGAGGGGAAATGCGGGAGGAAAGAAGCGGGAAAAGGGTGTTCTGGGCAGAAAAAGCGTGGATGCAGGCAGGAAAAAGGGAGGAGATAAAGAGGAAAATATTCTTACAGGATTAAAATGCAGGCAGTCCGGAAAGCAAGAAAAGATGCCCACGCTGGGAAAAAGGCACATTTTTTCTACAGGATAAGCAGAAAGGAGGGAAATAAAGGAAACAAAAACGGAGGGGAAAAGAAGAAAGAAGGCAAGAATGCAGAAAAAAACAACGGAGGGAAAAATCATCCGGAGACACGGAGATGCCCCCATGGTCGCCGGATGCTCTCCGAAAATGACAGGATTTTTCAATTCAAGCCCTTTCAAAAGGGCCGGAAGAACAAAAAGGAACGGACGGAACGGAGTTTTAGAAATACATTGTTTGACCAACCAGCTCTATCCGAAAAAACACCAGGCAAAAAACAGAAACCAGCATCTCACATACGCCTTGGCGTTTCAATCCAAACACCAAGGAGAATAAAAAAAACGCCTAAGCATTTTAAAGCAAACGCTTAGGCATACTTTTGCTGATTTTATTTTCACGACAAGCGAGTTTTTTCTACTCCAGCATAAACTTCGTTTATCTTAAGCATATCCGCCCGATTAACTAGACAAGAGCACCCAGAAGACACCACCTCTAATGAGTCCGTTCAAATTATTCTTCCACCTCAGTCAACTCACCCGTAGTAGAATGAATGATAAACCCTCTTACCACAATATCATGAGGAATCAAAGGATGATGCTTAACAATATGCACGCTTCTACGCACAGCGTCTTTTCCATCATCAAACCCACTCAGCCATGAACTCAGATTGATATCACAATACTCCATCATTTCAATATGATCTTGCGAAACCCCACGCTCACGCATATGCCGCAACATCGTATCACTATCCATATGCTGCGCTCCACAGTCAGAATGCCCGATAATCATAACCTCTTTCACTCCCAGTTCATAAATGGCAACCAACAAACTTCGCATAGCACTGCCGAAAGGATGAGTAATCGTTCCTCCGGCATTCTTGATCATCTTCACATCTCCATTTTTTATGCCCAACGCAGCAGGGAGCAACTCGGTAAGACGTGTATCCATACAGGTAACAATGGCTATCTTTTTATCCGGATATTTATTGGTAATATACCTTTCATACCCTTTCTCTGCCACAAACGAAGCATTATATGCAAGCAATTCGTCTATCATAATTCTTTATTTAACAGTTGACAAAAGCAAAAGTACATATTTTTAAATTCCCGATATTCAGTTTTCAATTTAAAAATACGTATTTTTGTA
Organism: uncultured Bacteroides sp.; assembly: GCA_900546645.1. GTDB lineage: Bacteria > Bacteroidota > Bacteroidia > Bacteroidales > Bacteroidaceae > Phocaeicola. The sequence goes on from URDR01000019.1 coordinate 1,758, forward strand.
GAAAATTCAAACCAACAAACAATTATGGCAAAAGAATTAGAATTAAAGTACGGCTGTAACCCCAACCAAAAGCCAGCCCGTATTTTTATGAAAGAAGGAGAACTGCCCATTGAAGTTTTAAACGGACGTCCCGGATACATCAATTTCCTCGACGCTTTAAACGGATGGCAGTTAGTAAAAGAACTGAAAGAAGCTACAGGAATGCCTGCTGCTACCTCATTCAAACATGTCAGCCCCGCAGGTGCGGCTATCGGACTGGAACTGGACGAAACCATGAAAAAGATTTATTTCGTAGATGGCTTACCTCTATCTCCGCTAGCTAATGCTTATGTTCGTGCACGCGGAGCAGACCGTATGTCTTCATATGGTGACTTTATAGCTTTAAGCGATGTATGCGATGAAGCCACTGCCCGTTTCATTAACCGAGAAGTATCAGATGGCGTTATTGCACCGGGATACACTGACGAGGCTTTGGAAATTCTGAAGAACAAACGCAAGGGTACTTATAATGTAATCAAAATAGACCCGAACTATACACCCGCACCCATTGAAACAAAAGAAGTATTCGGAGTTACTTTTGAACAAGGACGTAATGAAATCAAACTGAACGGAGAAGAGCTGTTTGCAAATATCCCGACCCAGAATAAGCATTTCCCGGAAAGCGCCAAACACGACCTGATGATTGCACTCATCACACTGAAATATACACAGTCAAACTCGGTATGCTATGTAAAAGACGGTCAAGCCATTGGTATCGGAGCCGGACAGCAGAGCCGTATCCACTGCACGCGCCTTGCCGGAAACAAAGCCGACATCTGGTACTTGCGCCAGCATCCGAAAGTATTAAATCTACCCTGGATTGAAAAGATACGCCGTGCCGACCGCGACAACACCATCGATATTTACATCAGCGAAGACCACGAAGACGTATTAGCCGACGGAGTTTGGCAGCAGTTCTTTACAGAGAAACCAGAAGTGTTGACCAGAGAAGAAAAACGTGCCTGGCTTGATACACTGAAAGGTGTTTCATTAGGTTCGGATGCATTCTTCCCCTTCGGAGACAACATTGAACGCGCCCACAAGAGCGGAGTAGAATACATTGCCCAAGCCGGAGGTTCGGTACGTGATGACCATGTAATTGAAACCTGCGACAAATACGGTATCGCCATGGCATTTACCGGTATCCGCCTGTTCCATCATTAATCAGTCTGATTAAACAGAACAAATACCAAGTTTATATATAAAGAGGTGTAAAAATACAGTTTGACAGCTTAAGCTGCGCTGCATTTTTACACCTCTTTTCTATCTGATAGAGAAGCTAGCCTCAGGTTCTCTGTCAGAATTTATATCCTGCGGTAAAGAAAAAAGCAAGATTCTTCGGTGATTTTCCACTGGCAATTTTGCAGAATCCAAACTCTCCGTCCAATCCTACCGTCCATTTCGCAAAATCAAGAGCAACTCCTGCCTGCAAGCCGGCATCAAAACGATTTAACCCCTCAATCTTCTGTCTCAACACTTCTGAATCGCCAAAAGAATTGACAGAAACACTCAAGTCATCCACATCGACTGAAGTTTTACCGTTCACACCGTATGCCAGATAAGGACCTACCGTAAACACCATATCAAAATTACTAGCCGTACCCACATGGAAGGCTGCCAATAAAGGCATTTCAAAATAATTCTGATTCACATGTGCATCAACCACACCAATCTCAGATCCCATTCCCAAATCAGCTCCAGTAAGGTCAACATCCAGACTTGCTCCCTTAGAAACCCAAGCCAATCCGGTTTGAAAAGAAACCAGTCCAGTTAAAGGCACATCCAGCCCCACTCCCACCTTAGTATTAAAGAGCGGATTACTTCCATCGGCATTCTTTCCCATCCATGTACTCATTCCCAGACCAAGCTCCATACTCCAGGTGACTTTCGTCTGTGCAGTTGCTGTAAATATAGAGCATATACATACAACTAAAAGAATCAACTTTTTCATAAGCAAACTATTTATATTAGATTATACGTAAACATACGAATAAGAAAAACAGCTTAAAGCAGTATTTCAACCGATCACAGTTTGAACCGATTCAAGAACTACCTTCACACAAATGTATGAAGTTTCTTTATATAGGCAAACAAAAAGCAAAAAAAAGAAGCTGTAACTTACATTACAACTTCTTTTCTTTATAAAAATACTAATACGGTTTCTCTAATCTTAAAACTCACAGTGAATACCGATTGAAATATCTTCACTGTCAACAGTTACACCAAATCCGTCATTGTGCATGTTCTTATAATAGTCATCACGGTATCCGGCAAAACCAAGCTTAGTAACAAAGCTCAATCTGTGGTTCAATTTCACAGCCAATCCCGGCTTGATACCGATTTCGAAACCGCTGATATTATCATGATGCTTAGGACTTACAACAGAAAATCCAAATCCCATATCCAAGAACAGACGAACGATTTTATTTTCATAGAAAGAGTAACGAGCGTAAGGTGCCAAAGCAAAAGAAGTAGTTTTAGCTTCGTAATCACCATCCCAGCCATTAAAAGCCAGTGCCAGTTCACCTCCGATAGCCCACTTTGAGTTCAGATTATAACCGAAATCAGGAGTGATAGAGAAAGAAGTCTTGTCAATATCAGTGTTTCTCCACAAGCTGATTCCACCACCCAAATACATTTCCTGTGCCTGAGCTGCCAATGCAGTAAACAGCACAACAACTACCAATAAAATTTTCTTCATAATCATAATTGTTTAAATTAAGTTTATAGTTTTGTGATAAATAAAAATGCAATAATACAAAAGAAGCCTTGACTTACCCATTCTTATGGCGAGTAGCACGACGTCGACGATACTCCGCTTTCATCTTAGCCGAGCCGGAGCCATGCAGTCCCGTAATATATGTCTTTTTCTTAGCCTTCGTCTTCACTTTTTCTTCCTTGCCTCCAGACGGCGACTTGCCTCCCTTAAAGACAATTCCGCTTGTTAGAATTTTTTCTATATCCATAGTTGTTATTTAAAATAAACCAGCTCAACGTTTCGAGCCTCAGCAAAAGTTTTCAATAAATCCACCAAATACTGTGCAGCGTCCTCCAGTCCTTCTTCACCGCTATATCCATTCATAATAGCCAGCAAGTGAGAGGTATGCTCTGATATTTTGGTACGTTCATTATCACTGGTAGGAGTCCCTACTCCTCCCACTTCATCCCGATAAACCGGCATGCCTTCTATATTCAGCTCCCCTCTGCCTATTCCCTCATAAGGTTCACCAGCCTTACCAATACCCAGCACCAGGCGGTCGCCCTGAATCTTATCTAAATCAAATCCGCCTATCGAGTGTCCGCTATAAATCGATGCCAAATTGATTAAATCCACCAAAGTATCTATTTGATATAAAGGTATTCCCCTTAAGATACGCCTGCAAAGTGCCTCCGAAGAAGGGCGGTAACGGCTGGGGTCTTTTCCGCATTTCTTATAAGCCTGGCGCGTAGCCTGAATAGCCGGCATCTCCTTTATAGAATCAACCGTATATTTCTGGCGGTATATTTCCGTAAATTCTTCAATGCGTTTCCACAACGATTCGTTATACGCAGAGTTAGTCACTTCTGCAAAAACAGCAACTCCACGAAACTGAGGCCACGCTGTTCTCAACTCATCAGAAACTTCTACTATTACTTTTTTCATATTTACAAAATCGAGCGGCAAAGGTAACATATTCCCCTTTCATCCTCAAACATTTTTCTCCTTTTTTACTTTCTGTTTTACCTCTAAAGAGAGCCCGCGCGGCAAAAGACTTCCCTTTTATCTGTATACTAAAAAAACAGGCATAGGTTTGTTAGTATAAAAAGTTACAAAAGCGCCGTTTCTACCTTTCTTTCATCCTCATCTGTCGGTTTATTTTGTATCTTTGCACCCTCTTATGCATCAAACATAAAAACAAAAATGGGATTATTTATCAGAAAAAGTATAGACGCGCTACAGGCAGAAGCAAACGAGTCGGGCAGCAAGACCCTCAAGCGGGTATTAGGTCCGGTCAGCCTGATAGCATTAGGAGTAGGAGTTATAATTGGAGCCGGATTGTTTTCTATTACCGGAACCGTTGCAGCCACTTATACAGGTCCGGCCATTACCCTTTCGTTTATCATAGCAGCTATCGGATGCTGCTTTGCCGGATTATGTTATGCTGAATTTGCTTCCATGATTCCAGTTTCAGGAAGTGCCTACACCTATTCTTATGCCACAATGGGTGAATTGATTGCATGGATAATCGGATGGGATTTAGTATTAGAATATACCGTGGCCGCAACCACTGTCAGTATAAGCTGGAGCAGATACCTGGTGGTATTCTTACAAGGCATCGGTATTCACCTTCCCCATACACTGACCGCCTGCCCTTGGGACGGAGGTATCATCAACATTCCAGCCATGCTGATAGTCATACTCATGAGCCTCATCTTGATGCGAGGAACGGCAGGAAGTTCATTCTTTAACGGATTAATCGTGTTCCTTAAAATAGCCGTCATTCTGGTTTTTGTCGTTTTAGGATGGCAGTTTATCCAAACCGAGAACTATATTCCTTATATTCCCGAAAACACCGGAACATTAGGAGAATTCGGCTGGTCCGGCATTTTACGAGGAGCAGCCATCGTATTCTTTGCCTTCTTAGGTTTCGATGCAGTAAGCACAGCAGCCCAAGAAACTAAAAATCCGAAGCGCGACATGCCTATCGGTATCTTGGTTTCTCTCCTTATATGCACGGTTCTTTATATTCTCTTTGCTCATGTCATGACCGGAGTGGCCCATTACACCAACTTTGCCGGACAAGTAGGAATTGCTCCCGTAGCTGTTGCCATCGAACAGATGGGAACCCTAGATGCAAACGGATTAATTGTACCAGCTTATCCATGGCTAAACAAGGCAATCGTACTTGCCATCCTCTTCGGTTATTGCTCCGTCATTATGGTAACGCTACTCGGACAAAGCCGTGTATTTCTAAGCATGAGCCGTGACGGATTACTTCCACCTTTCTTCTCACGCATCAACGAACGCTTCCGTACGCCTCTACATAGCAATCTGCTGTTCATGGTCGTAGTCAGCTTGCTTGCCGGCCTTGTTCCGGCTGAAGTGGCAGGCGAAATGACCAGTATCGGCACCCTGCTTGCATTTACCCTTGTATGTGCAGCCATACTGATAGTCCGCAAAACCATGCCCCATGTACATCGGAGTTTTAAAACTCCCTTCGTTCCTTTCATCCCCATCATGGGTATACTGACCTGCCTATGCATGATGTGTTTTCTACCTGCAGACACGTGGATACGTCTCGTGTTATGGATGCTGATTGGGTTAGATATTTATGCCTGCTACGGAATAAAGCATAGTAAACTTGAGTCTGGACAAGAACACAGAAAAGGAGATATCGTACTCAATATTTTAGGTCTGGTTCTTGCTGTGCTGAGCGTCATAACCGGATTATGGCATCAACAAACCGTGGGATGGAATGCAGACAAAACACTGCTGACCATATCCTTCATTTTTGCATTCACCCACTGTGCTTATTATATGTGGCGTACATGGAAGCACTCACATGCGCACGGGTAATTTTCTTAAAAGAAGTTATAAATAAGAGGTAAGGACAAAAAAAACGAGTAATCAACCACTTATAATTATCAGAAAAGCTGTTATTTTACAACAATTTACGCTATTATGGATAAAAATATACTATTGTTCGCCATCCGAGCTGCTGTAAAAGCCGGAGCGAAAATCATGGAAGTGTACACCGACCCCAACGCTGATTTTGAAATAGAAAGAAAAGCAGATAATTCACCGCTGACCATTGCCGACAAGAAGGCACATGAGGCTATTGCTGAAATTCTGAAAGCAACTCCCTATCCCATTTTAAGTGAAGAAGGGAAAAAAATTGCAGCAGAAGAACGCCAAACGTGGAATGAATTATGGATTGTTGACCCGCTTGACGGAACAAAAGAGTTTATAAAGCGGAATGGTGAATTTACAGTAAACATCGCTTATGTGAAAAACGGAACTCCTGAGGCAGGAGTTATCTATATCCCAGTCAAACAAGAACTCTATATAGCCGATTGCCAGACGGGAGCATATAAATTATGCAATATAATGGTATTAGATGATTGCGAAACATTCGATACACTCATTACACGAGCCACGCGCCTGCCTTATAGCGACAGCCATAAGCGAGATGCATTCACCATCGTTGCTTCACGCTCACACCTCAGCCCGGAAACTGAGGCTTATATTGAAGAAATGAAACAGCGACACGCCCACGTAGAAACTATTTCAAGCGGAAGTTCCTTAAAATTGTGCCTGATAGCAGAGGGAAAAGCCGATGTTTATCCGCGATTTGCACCAACCATGGAATGGGATACGGCGGCCGGACATGCCATTATCCGCGCTGCCGGAAAAGAAGTATACCAAGCCAACAGTTCCCTCCCGCTTCAATATAACAAAACGGACTTACTGAATCCTTGGTTTATCGCTGAATAAGACAAAACTCATGACATTGGAAGTTATTATCGTATTACTCTCACTGGCTGCCATGTTAGCAGCTTTGATCATGGATAAAATGCGTCCGGGAATGATTCTGTTCTCGGTCGTTGTCATCTTTTTGTGCACCGGAATCCTGAGCCCGAAAGAAATGCTGGAAGGATTCAGCAACAAAGGGATGATAACTGTTGCCATGCTGTTTCTTGTCAGCGAAGGGGTGCGCCAAAGCGGAGCTTTAACCGAGTTGATAAAAAAACTGCTGCCGCAGAAAAAGACAAGTGTATTTAGAGCACAGGTTCGCATGTTGCCTATCATTGCTTTCATTTCTGCCTTTCTTAACAATACGCCGGTGGTAGTTATCTTTGCTCCGATTATCAAGCGCTGGGCGAATTATGTGAAACAGCCTGCCACTTTCTTTCTGATTCCTCTGTCTTATGTAACCATACTGGGAGGAATATGTACCCTTATCGGAACATCAACCAACCTCGTTGTACACAGCATGATTTTGGATGCAGGAATGCAGGGATTCGGTATGTTCGAATTAGGTAAAGTGGGGATATTCATTGCTATTATAGGAATTATCTATCTGTTTATCTTCTCAAGCAAATTGCTTCCTTCTGACCGTCCGGAGGTGACAGCCGAAGACGATGACACCAATCTTCACCCCGTAGAGGCGGTCATTGGAGCCCGCTTTCCCGGTATTAACAAACAAGTTCTCGACTTTGATTTTAAACGCCACTATGGAGCTGAGATAAAAGAAATACGCCGTAACGGACGCACCTATACCGATTTCAAGAATGTAAGTTTTCGTGAAGGAGATACTTTAGTGGTTTTAACCGACGACAGTTTCATACAGACATGGGGGGAATCTTCCGTCTTCCTTATGCTTGCCAACGGGAAAGACTATGAGCCTGCAGGAAAGAAAAAACGCTGGTTTGCCATTTTCTTACTGCTTTTTATGATTGTAGGAGCAACCGTCGGTGAACTACCGGCTGTACAGAAAATGCTGCCTGAAGGCATTAAACTGGATATGTTTTTCTTCGTTGCGATAACAACCGTCATCATGGCATGGACAAAAATGTTTCCCCCTCAGAAATATACCAAATACATTTCATGGGACATTCTGATTACCATTGCATGCGCATTTGCCATCAGCAAGGCGATGGAAAATTCCGGTGTAGCCGACCTGCTTGCCGGTTACATCATCAGCCTCAGCCATGATTATGGAGCCTATGTCTTACTGGCCGTATTATTCATCATCACCAATATTTTTACAGAGCTGATTACTAATAACGCGGCTGCGGCTCTTTCATTCCCGCTGGCTCTTTCTATATCCAGCCAGTTAGGAGTGAGCCCCATGCCTTTCTTTGTAGTAATCTGTATGGCAGCTTCTGCCAGTTTCTCTACCCCGATAGGCTATCAGACCAACCTGATTGTTCAAGGTATCGGAAATTATAAATTTACAGATTTCGTGCGAATCGGACTTCCGCTGAACATCATTACATTCTTGATTTCAGTCTTCGTCATTCCCCAAATCTGGCCGTTTTAAACATAAAGAATTATGGAAATAAAAAATAATATCTATCCTATTTTCGACAAAATGCTGGGCCGTTCCGACAAAGAATCACTGCTGAAACAACGCGGCATCATGATTTGGTTTACAGGGTTAAGCGGCTCAGGAAAAAGTACCATCGCCATTGCCTTGGAACGGGAACTTCAAAAAAGAGGCTTACTCTGCCGCATCTTAGACGGAGACAATATCCGCAGCGGTATTAACAATAACTTAGGGTTCTCAGCCGAAGACCGCATTGAAAACATCCGCCGTATTGCCGAAATCGGCAAGTTGTTTGTAGATACAGGTATCATTACAATAGCTGCCTTTATCAGCCCGAACAATGCCATCCGCGAAATGGCAGCCAATATTATCGGGAAAGAAGACTTCATGGAAGTTTATATCAGTACCCCGATTGAAGAATGCGAACGCCGTGATGTAAAAGGTCTGTATGCAAAAGCCCGACGTGGGGAAATTAAAGATTTCACAGGAGTATCCTCCCCTTTTGAGGCTCCACAACATCCCGACTTGTCGCTCGATACTTCGGTTTTGTCTGTCGAAGAATCAGTAAACTTACTGCTCAATCTTATCTTACCAAAGGTTGATCACTCATGTGCCAATAAATAATCATCATAACAACAATGAAAGAAGAATATAAACTGAGCCACCTGAAAGAGCTGGAAGCGGAATCAATTCACATTATCCGCGAGGTGGCTGCCGAATTTGAAAATCCGGTCATGCTATACAGTATAGGTAAAGACTCATCGGTAATGGTACGCTTAGCTGAAAAGGCATTTGCTCCCGGAAAGGTTCCATTCCCGCTTATGCATATTGATTCAAAATGGAAATTCAAGGAAATGATTCAGTTCCGCGATGACTATGCAAAAAAATATGGCTGGAACTTGATTGTAGAAAGCAATATGGAAGCATTCAATGCCGGAGTAGGCCCTTTTACTCATGGAAGTAAAGTGCATACTGACTTGATGAAAACTCAAGCTCTTTTACATGCACTCGATAAATACAAGTTTGATGCTGCCTTCGGAGGTGCACGTCGCGACGAAGAAAAATCGCGTGCCAAAGAACGTATTTTCTCTTTCCGCAACGAATTTCATCAGTGGGACCCCAAAAACCAGCGCCCGGAATTGTGGGACATCTATAATGCACGTATCCGGAAAGGAGAAAGCATCCGCGTTTTTCCACTGAGCAACTGGACCGAGCTTGATATCTGGCAATACATCCGTCTGGAAAACATTCCTATTGTTCCACTATATTTCGCTAAAGAACGTCCGGTGGTTAATATCGACGGACAGCTCATCATGCCCGATGATGAACGTCTTCCGGAAAAATACCGAGACAAAATAGAAATGAAGAAAATCCGTTTCCGTACGCTTGGCTGCTGGCCGTTAACCGGAGCAATAGAAAGTGAAGCCGATACGATTGAAAAAATCGTAGAAGAAATGATGACTACCACCAAAAGTGAGCGTACCACACGCGTGATTGACTTCGATCAGGAAGCAAGTATGGAGCAAAAGAAACGTGAAGGTTATTTTTAAAATTGAATGAACATGGAAGAACTAAATAAAAACAAATCAGGGAATCCAATGGAAGGAGAAGCCCGAGGCGCAATGTCTATTGAGGAGTTTTTGGAGAAAGACGAGCAGAAAGACTTGCTTCGTTTTCTCACAGCCGGCTCTGTAGACGACGGAAAGTCTACCCTAATCGGACGACTGCTTTTTGACAGCAAAAAACTTTATGAAGACCAGCTGGATGCACTTGAAAGAGACAGCAAGCGTATGGGGAATGCCGGCGAGCATATCGACTATGCTCTACTGCTGGACGGACTGAAAGCCGAACGTGAACAGGGTATAACTATTGATGTGGCTTACCGCTATTTCTCAACAAACAATCGTAAGTTTATCATTGCCGACACTCCGGGACACGAGCAATATACACGTAACATGATTACCGGAGGTTCTACCGCTAATCTTGCCATTATTTTGGTAGATGCCCGCACCGGAGTCATTACTCAGACACGCCGACACTCTTATCTGGTTTCACTCCTCGGAATCAAACATGTGGTATTGGCTGTAAACAAGATGGACTTGGTTGACTTCTCAAAAGAAGTATTCGATCAAATCGTATCTGAGTATAAATCATTCATTGCCCCGTTAGGCATACCCGATGTACAGTGTATTCCGCTTTCTGCACTCGATGGTGACAACGTAGTGGAAAAATCAGAACGTACCCCATGGTATGACGGAGTTTCTCTACTGGAATATCTTGAAACCGTACATATCGGCAATGACCATAACCTGAACGACTTCCGTTATCCGGTTCAGTACGTATTACGCCCAAACCTGGATTTCCGCGGATTCTGCGGTAAAGTAGCCTCAGGTATTATCCGCAAAGGGGATGAAGTGATGGCTTTACCTTCTGGTAAAAAGTCGCACGTAAAAAGTATCGTAACCTATGAAGGAGAAATTGACTATGCCTTCCCTCCCATGTCGGTAACGCTGACACTGGAAGATGAAATCGATGTTTCCCGCGGTGAAATGCTGGTTCACCCTTCTAACTTGCCTATGGTGGGACGTAACTTTGAAGCCATGCTGGTATGGATGGATGAGGAAAAGATGGATATGGAAAAATCATTCTTCCTGAAACAAACCACCAACACCAGCCGCACACGCATTGACAGCATCAAATATAAGGTAGATATCAATACCATGGAGCATCTGTCTGTTGAAAACGGACGCCTGACCAAAGAAGATGTTCCCATGCAGCTGAACCAGATTGCGCATGTGGTACTGACTTCGTCAAAAGAGCTTTTCTTTGACCCTTACACAAAAAACAAGTCAACCGGAGCTTTCGTTCTTATCGACCCGATTACCAATAATACCAGCGCAGTAGGTATGATTATCAACCGGATAGAAGATAAGGATATGCACACCACAATGGAAATTCCAGTGCTCAACTTACCTAAATTAGGTATTGCCCCTGAACACTACGATGCAATCAGAACTGCCGTTAAAGACCTTGCCCGCCAAGGTATCCATATTGAATTGAAAACTAATAATTAAAATAATGGGATTACTTGAATTCAGTAAACTTCCGATAAATACATTGGTTGGAGCCGACTGGAAAACATTCAACCAAGTTACAGCCGGACGTACCATCGACCCCGCTTATCGCGGAAAGTACCGCCTGACCAAAGCTGTATGCCGCTTGCTTGCTACCTTGAAACCGCTTCAAGACAAGCGCTACGAGAAATTGCTTGCCAACCAGCCACTGGAGCATGATCCTGTGTTTATCCTCGGGCACTGGCGCAGCGGAACAACATTCATGCATAATGTTTTTTCTTGCGATAAACATTTCGGATATAACACAACTTATCAGACTGTCTTTCCTCATCTGATGATGTGGGGACAACCGTTCTTCAAGAAAAATATGAGTTGGCTCATGCCCGACAAGCGTCCGACTGACAACATGGAACTGGCAGTTGACCTTCCACAAGAAGAAGAGTTTGCACTGGCCAACATGATGCCCTATACATATTATAATTTCTGGTTCCTCCCCAAACAGACGCAAGAGTATGCCGATAAATACTTACTCTTTGATGACATCAGTGAAGAAGAACTGAAAGTATTTGAAGAAACATTTACCAAGCTGATAAAAATCTCGTTGTGGAACACCGGAGGAAGTCAGTTCCTCAGCAAGAATCCTCCACACACCGGACGAGTAAAAGAACTGGTAAAAATGTTCCCGAATGCAAAATTCATCTACTTGATGCGTAATCCGTATACCGTATTTGAATCGACAAGAAGCTTCTTTACCAATACAATTCAGCCACTTAAACTGCAAGATATTTCGAATGAAGAAATCCAGGAAAATATTCTTTCAGTTTATACCAAGCTATACCATAAGTATGAAGCTGACAAACATTTTATCCCAGAAGGGAATTTGGTAGAGGTAAAATTCGAAGACTATGAAACCAATGCTTTCGATTTGACTCAGGAAATTTACCAGAAATTGAATATTCCGGGATTTGATGAAGCACGCGCCAATATTGAAACTTATGTCAATAAAAAGAAAGGATATAAGAAAAACAAATATCAATATAAACCGGAAACAGTAGAACTGGTTGAAAAGAACTGGTCGTTTGCACTCGACCAATGGGGGTATAAGCTCTAAAAAGAAATAACCAAAGGTTATCCTCTTTTAAAAGATAAAATCTAAACGCAGAAACTTGATTAAGTAAAATTGCCATAAAGCCATTTTTACTTATTCAGGTTTCTGCGTTTTTTAGTGCTCGCCCTTTCCCGAAAAAGTGCTGAAACAAGAGCCAACATCACCCATTTGATTTTCTGAAACAAAAATGTCATTTTCAAGACATTATCCCGTAATAAATCTTCCTTTCTTTTGCAGTACTTAAATCAAAGGAATTTATGGAATATCGGACTCATTACCGTACGGTTATACTTTCAGATATCCACTTAGGAACAACCCACTCGAAAGTAAACCAAGTAAACCACTTTCTCAGTTCAATAAACTGCGACCGACTTATTCTCAATGGGGATATCATTGATGGATGGGGACTGAAAAAATCAGGAATAAAGAAGTGGAAGCCAGAACACTCACGCTTTTTCAAAATCATCATGAACTTAATGGAGAAGCAAAACACTGAAGTTATTTACGTGCGCGGCAATCATGACGACTTTCTTGATGGAATCATACCGCTCAGCTTTGCCAATTTTCACATCGTAAAAGATTATATATTAGAAAGCAACGGAAAGCTTTTTCTTGTAACCCACGGAGACGTATTTGATAAAGTGACCACACAAATGAAGTGGTTAGCAAAGTTAGGAGATATAGGATATACCATCCTGTTGCATCTGAATAACCTATATAACAGATACCGCACCCGGAAAGGGAAACCTTACTATTCTCTGTCGCAAACCATCAAACAACGAGTAAAAACAGCCGTATCTTACATCTCCGACTTTGAAAAGATCTTGGTAAACTATGCGCGCTCACGCCAATGTGAAGGAGTTATCTGCGGACATATCCACCACCCAGAAAACCGCATGATAGAAGAAATACATTATCTCAACTCAGGCGACTGGGTTGAAACGCTTTCAGCACTTACAGAAGATACAAACGGAGAATGGAACGTAGCCTTCTATTCCGATTTTGAAGCTTCAATTCATCAAACCACCGATAACACATTTCCATTAATACCCATTGCATCATGAAAATCTTATTCATCGTACAAGGTGAAGGCAGAGGCCACCTTACTCAAGCCATCTCTTTAGAAAGATTACTTACCAGAAGTGGACACGAAGTGGTAGAAGTGCTTGTTGGAAAAAGTGAATCTCACCGCTTACCGGGTTTTTTCAACCGAAGCATCCAGGCTCCGATCAAACAGTTTATCAGTCCTAACTTTCTTCCCACTCCCACCAACAAGCGAGCAAATATTCCACTCTCCGTCTTCTACAACCTAACCCAAATACCCGAATACATAGAAAGCATTCATTTCATTCACAAGCGTATCAAGGAAACTCAAGCTCATCTCATCATTAACTTCTATGAATTACTGACCGGATTTGTCTATGCCTTCTTCCGTCCTTCCACTCCACAGATATGCATCGGACACCAATATTTGTTTCTTCATAAAGATTTCCGTTTTCCAAAGACCAACCGATGCAGCCTTTTTTTCCTGAAACTATTCACCCGTCTCACCGCTTTAGGAGCTTCACAGCGGTTAGCCTTGTCATTTCGTCCCATGAAAAACGAAGCCAATCTGAAAGTAGTCCCTCCCCTGCTGCGCCAAGACGTATTTTATCAGGAAAAACAAGACGGAAACTACATACACGGCTACATGGTCAACTCCGGCTTCTCTGAAAGCGTACTCAAGTGGCATCATACCCATCCGGAAGTTCCTCTCCGTTTTTTCTGGGACCGCTGGAGCGAGAGTCCAATAAAGAAAATAGACGAGACTCTCTCTTTCTACCAGTTAGACGATACCGAATTTCTCCGCCAGATGGCCGGATGCCGTGCCTATGCCAGCACAGCCGGATTCGAATCCATCTGTGAAGCAATGTATTTGGGAAAACCCATTCTGATGGTTCCGGCACACATCGAGCAAGAATGCAACGCTTTTGATGCCATGGAAAACGGAGCCGGCATTACCGATGGAGATTTCAACTTGGAACACCTGCTTAAGTTTGCTGAAACCTATCAAGCCAATCCCTCTTTCATTCGCTGGGTGGAATCTGCTGAGTACGTCATTCTAAACGAGTTAGAACAATTCGTAGCACAAGATACGCTACAACACATGTATATGGTAGAAGATTACATTTAACTTCAGATTTTTTCTTAATCGAAATCATATTGTAACATGTTTTTCGTTCCTTCGCAGAATCTAAGGAATTTGATACATTATGGTACAAAGAAAGAAAGCAAACCCCTATTTGGAAAGAGACATCAGTTGGATGTTCTTTAACCGACGCATTCTGCAAGAAGCTACCCGCCCTCACGTTCCACTTTTGGAACGTATATCTTTTTTAGGCATTTACTCTAATAATCTGGATGAATTTTTCCGTGTCCGCATGGCCTCACAAAGCCGCATTGCCGAATGTACGGATAAATCGACAACGCGTGAGAGCGAACATGCCCGGAAAATCATCAAGCAAATCGGAAAACTCAATGCCCGCTACGTAAAAGAATACTCGGAAGCTGTGAGTCAGGTCATCAAAGAACTTAATAATGAAAACATCTGCCTGGTATCAGATACAGATCTTTCTCCTGATCAATTAAAGTTTGTTCAATCGTATTATAAAGAAAAACTGAGCGGATCGATAGTTCCCGTATGGTTTTCAGCTATCAAACTACTCGACTGCGAAAACGACGAAAACATCTATCTGGCCGTAAAAGCAAGTCGGAGTCAACCCAAAGCCTCATCCGACTATGCCTTTCTGGAACTGCCGGTCAATGTATGCGGCCGCTTTGTACGCCTGCCTGATCACGACGGGAAAAGCTACCTGATGTATCTTGACGATGTCATCCGGTGCTGCCTTCCTCTGGTTTTTGAAGGTCTGAACTATACTAAGTTCGAAGGATATGCTTTCAAGTTTACCCGGGATGCGGAAATGGAAATTGACAATGACTTACGTACGGGTACCTTACAAAAAATATCAAAAGGAGTAAAAAGTCGCCGTCGCGGAGAACCCTTACGTTTCATCTATGACAATGAAATGCCTAAGGACTTACTGAAACGTGTGCTCAAGAAACTTGACTTAGACAGTCTGGATACCGTACTTGAGAGCGGACGTTATCAGAATCATAAAGATTTGATGAAATTCCCCGACTGTGGACGGAAAAACTTAAAATATCCGGTATGGGCACCCATACTGAAAAAAGAATTAGACGGAACAGACAGCATATTACACAAAATACAACAGCAAGACCGGTTCATCCATGTTCCCTATCATCATTTCGATTCCTTTATCCGTGTACTCCAAGAAGCCGCAGTAAGCAAACAGGTTTCCAGCATCAAGATTACACTTTACCGCTTAGCTAAAGAGTCAAAAGTAGTAAAAGCCTTAATCGGGGCAGCCAGAAACGGGAAAAAAGTTACCGTGGTCATCGAATTACTTGCCCGCTTCGATGAAGCTTCAAACATCGACTGGTCTAAAAAGATGCAAGATGCCGGAATTAAAGTTATTTTCGGAGTGGAAGGACTGAAGGTGCACTCTAAGATTACCCATATCGGTATGAAAACCGGACCCGATATTGCCTGCATCAGCACAGGTAATTTTCATGAAGGAAATGCCCGTATGTACACCGACTGTATGTTAATGACAGCCAATTCACGTCTGGTCAGAGAAGTCAATCATGTATTCGACTTCATCGAACGCCCCTACAGCCCCATCAAATTTAAAGAGCTGCTAGTTTCGCCCAACGAGATGAAGAAAAAGTTTGTTGCGCTAATCAACAACGAAATTAAAAACAAAAAAGCCGGGAAACCTGCTTACATCCAAATAAAAATCAATCACATTACCGATCCCGTCATGGTCAATAAGCTTTATGAAGCCTCACAAGCCGGAGTAGACGTAGATTTAGTGATACGCGGAAACTGTTCACTGGTCACTGGAATACCCGGTGTAAGCGACCATATAAAAATTCATGGCATCATCGACCGATTTTTGGAACATTCACGTATCTTTGTATTTGCAGCTGGCGGAGAGGAAAAAATATTTTTAGGCTCAGCCGACTGGATGCCCCGCAACTTAGACCATCGTATTGAAGTAATCACCCCTGTTTATGACCCAGCCATAAAGGAAGAAATGAAACGCATAGTGGAGTATGGGCTTAAAGACACCTTGCAGGGACGCATAGTCAACGGAAATGGAGAAAATGAATTCTGGACCTCAGAAGGGAAACAGCCATTCCGTTCGCAAGAAGCACTGTATAATTATTATGCAACCGAGAACGAAGAATAAACTTTAATATGTTAACACAATGATAACACAAGGAATGAAATTACCCGACGGAGGTATCAATTATGCAGCAATTGATATCGGGTCAAATGCAGTACGCTTACTGATAAAACATGTGGAAGAAGATATAAACGGAGTACCTCACTTTTCCAAAGTTCTGCTTCTCCGTGTACCCCTCCGTTTAGGGTTCGACGTTTTTGCCATGGGAAAGATTTCAGAAAAAAAAGAAAAGGATATGATCCGCTTAATGAAATCCTACCGCCACCTGATGAAGATTTACGATGTAGACAATTACCGTGCCTGTGCTACCTCGGCTATGAGGGATGCTGAGAACGGAATGCACATCATCAAGCGTATCAGAAAGAAAACGGATATTCCTATTGAAATCATTGACGGACAGGAAGAAGCTAAGATGATTTACAACAACCACATCGAACAGATGGAAGACCGGAAGGGAAACTATATGTACGTGGATGTGGGAGGAGGAAGCACCGAAATCAACTTGCTTTCACAGGGTGAACTGGTTTGCAGCCGTTCTTACAACATCGGAACCGTACGCATCTTGAACCAAGCTGTAAAAGAGAGTGAATGGAACCGACTCAGAACGGATATGGCCGAACTTGCCTTATCGTACCCTCAAACCAACCTTATCGGTTCGGGGGGAAATATCAACAAACTTTACCGACTGGCTGAGAAAAAAGACAAGAAACAACTGCGGATGACGGTTACTACGCTGCGTCAGCTTCATGAATCGCTCAAGGGATTATCGGTAGAAGAGCGTATGACTCAATTTAACCTGAAACCTGACCGCGCCGATGTCATCGTACCTGCCGGAGAAATCTTCTTGACCATTGCCGACCTGATGCAAGCCACCTACATTTACGTGCCGGTCATCGGTTTGTCGGATGGTATTATTGACAGTCTCTATGCACGTGACACTCGTCCTATTACACTGCAGGAGCTATAAGATATAATCCATAAAAAAGACGCTGAAAACGGAGAGTTCTGTTTTCAGCGTCTTTTTTCATAAACCGAAGAAGTTTTACCGCTTCTTCATTTCTACCGCAGCTTTTTGCTTGAAAGTCAAAGAGCCAGCTTTTATCAAGTCATTATGATTGATGCGGTAACCACAGTTCTTGTCACCCATGCGGATGTAATCAATCAGCTCAGTCGACCCCTCTTTTGTAATAACCAGACGGTCGCGTCCGTGATATTTCGGATTCAACTTAATGGTTATCTTGTCGAAGGTAGGAGTAGTCAGTGTATATTCAGGAACTCCCGGACAGTCAGGATAAAGTCCCATCATACTGAATACCGCCCAAGTCGACATGGTTCCGGTATCATCATTTCCGGGAATACCATCGGGCTTGGTAGTGAAATACTTCGCCAACAATTGTTTTACAAGCACCTGCGTACGCCATTCCTCTCCCTTGAAATAGCTGAACAAATACGGATAAGCAATGTCAGGTTCATTAGCCGGATCATAATATCCCTTATCAAAAACCATCTTCAGCTTGTCGATAAACTTCTTCTTTCCACCCATCAGCTTAGCCAATCCGGTTACATCGTGAGGCACATAGAACGTATAGTTCCATGAATTTCCTTCATGAAATCCTGGACTCGGTTCAAAGTTCTCTCCTTGTTTCGGGTCGAAAGGTGAATAGAATGTACCGTCGGGCAGGATAGGACGCAGTGTTCCAAACTCTTTGCAATAATAGTTCTTATACCCCATGGCACGTTTATAGAACATCTTCGCATCTTCTTTCTTACCCAAAGCCTCAGCTAAGGTAGCCAGTGAATAATCGGCAATATAATACTCCAGCGCATGAGAAACCGAGTTATCATACTGCTCCATCAAAGGTACGTAGCCTTTTGCCATATAATCATCATTATCCGGACGCATCAGGTTTTCCTTTCCGGGAAGCGTAGCCGACTTATACATCGCTTCATAAGCCAGATTAATGTCGAAGTCGCGCAGCCCTTTCATCCAAGTATCCACAATCACAGGCAAGCTCGGGTCGCCTTCCATAGTCAGAGTTTCTCTGCCATACAGTTCCCATTTCGGCAACCATCCGTGCTCCCGATACATATCCAGCATCGTATGCACCATATCCATCTGGCGCTCCGGATAAACCAAAGTCAACAGCTGATGCACATTACGGTAGGTATCCCACAAAGAGAAGACGGTATATCGGTTTCCTTTCGTTGACATCACCTTGTCACCTTCCATCTGCGGATACTCACCATTTACATCCTGCAAGATATTCGGATGAATCAGCGTGTGATAAAGTCCGGTATAGAACACAGTCTTCTGTTCATCCGTACCGCCTTCCACCATAATCCGTCCCAAATCATCATTCCAACGCTGACGCGCTTCCTGATGAATGGCCTCAAAATGACGTCCATGCTGTTCTTTTTCCAAATTTTCACGCGCATTGGCAATGCTGACAAACGACACTCCCATAGCCACTTCAATCTGCTCGTTCTCTTCTGTTTCAAAAGAAAACCAAGCACCTATATCATCACCAGCTATTTCCCGGTTATACTTAGTATAAAGCTTATTCTTTCCCTGATCCGAATCCCATTCAGCTTCTACCCCAATCATCGGACGCTGTTTCTTCCAATATCCGGCAGCTTTCGGAGCCTTGCTCACCCGCATTACAAAATAAATTGGAAATACAGCCTGCGGATTATAACAGAAAGTTCCGAGCACCTTCATACCTTCTATTTCACGGTCGCCCACACGACGCATAAAGGCTCCACTCTCATTAGTCAACCCTTCACCCAAATTTAAAAGGATATTGCTCTCTCCCTTCGGGAATGTAAAACGGCTTAATCCGGAACGCGGTGTTGCCGTAGCCTCCGCCTTCACCTTATACTTGGTAAGGAAAGTAGAATAATAACCCGGTGAAGCCGTTTCCGCTTCATATTTACTTCCATAATTCCGGTAATCAACATCCAGTTTGCCTGTCGTTGGCATCAAAAGCAAGGAGCTGAGGTCAGGACATCCCACCCCACTCAAGTTCACATGCGCAAAACCGGTAAAGAAACTGTTGGTATACTCATACGGAGTAGACCACCAGCGCGCATCCTTATCGTACGTATTATCAGCCGACCCCATTACATTAAATGGCACTACCGACATCAATCCGTTCGGACAAACGGCTCCCGGATTACAAGTACCAAAGTTAGTGGTTCCGATAAACGCATTGACATAATCCACCGGTTCCTGCTTAGCCTGTATGGCATGCACAAAGAGAAATGCCACCACCAAAGTCAAAAATCTTTTCATATGTATTCTTTCTTCATAAAAAAAGACACATCGGAAGCCGACATGAAGCCACTTCCGGTGTGTCTCTGTGATTCATTTATTAAATAATAGAGTGCTGCTTAACGAACTCTACAATCTCAGAAATATAGCCAAATGCCATACCTACTACGGTATCAGCCGCACCGTAATATACAGCCACACGCTCACCATCCTGAAGCGCAGCACACGGGAATACTACGTTAGGCACATCACCCTGCAATTCATAAGGAGCAGCCGGAGCCAACAAGTAGTCACGAGTACGGTACAATACCTTTTCCGGATTATCCTTATCCAAGATAACTGCACCCATTGAATAGCGGAATCCGTTACAAGTAGTAATTACTCCATGATAGAACATCAACCATCCAGCTTCAGTCAAGAAAGGAACTGATCCTGCACCGATTTTTGTACACTGCCATGCACTTTCAGGGAACGGAGTCACTTTCATCACGCAGCGGTGTTCGCCCCAGTATTTCATATCCGGGCTGTAGCTAATATAAATATCGCCGAACGGAGTATGACCGTTATCGCTCGGACGGCTCAACATAGCATACTTTCCGTTGATTTTCTGCGGGAATAACACTCCGTTACGGTTAAACGGCAAGAAAGCGTTTTCACACTGGAAGAATTCCTCAAAATCGAATGTATAAGCAATACCGATTGTAGGTCCGTGATAACCGTTACACCAAGTAATCCAATAGCGGTCTTCAATCCAGGTCACACGCGGGTCATACTTATATTCCGACTCAATCATTTCCGTATTTCCAGCTTTAAACTTAATCGGTTCGTGACTGATTTCCCAGTTGATACCATCTTTACTGAAGCCCACGAAGATATTCATCTGAACCGCCTTGTTATCGCAGCGGAAAACACCAGCAAAACCTCCTTTAAAAGGAACTACCGCACTGTTGAAAATACTATTTGAGGTAGGAATGTGATAACGTCCGATAACCGGATTCTGTGAATAACGCCACATCACATCAGTGCAACCTGCCGGACGCTCTTCCCACGGCATAACAAATTTTTCTGTCATATTCTTTTCAGTTTTAAATTGGTTAGTTTTTTCTATTATTTAGTTAATCTATTCTTTATATCGACTCCTTTTCTCCAGCTCATCAACCGGCTTTGATTTGCCAACGCTGCTCCTCTGTCAAACTCCGCAAGCCATAAATCTTGGAATCAGTCTCTCTCGCCTTCAATCAGCGTTCCGTCTTGCTTATATTTAAACGGAACAAAATAAGTAATCAAGAAGGCTGGTATTGTAGCGAAAAGTACGAAGATGAAAAACGGCTCATACCCACCGGGCTTATTGAACCACATCCCTAACTGCTCGCATACCCATCCGCTCAGCATCCCAGGAAGCATCACTCCCAAGTTCATAATACCCGAAGCAAAAGCGTAATGCGCCATCTGATGCTTTCCGGGAGCCACTTGCTGCATCATAAACAAGGTAAGTCCCACAAAGCCGAAACCATATCCGAAGTACTCAAACACGATACCGCTGCAGATAATAATGCCGCTTTCAGGCTGTGAGAATGCGAAAAAGGCATATACCATGAAAGGAAGATTGAAAATGCAGCATAAAGAAAACAGCGAACGCTTTAACCCTCTTGCCGAAATATAATATCCGGCAAGCAAAGAACCCAACACAAACGCTGCCGCGCCATAGGTACCATAGTATAGCCCGATTTCCTTTTCACTCAAGCCCAGTCCGCCGGTTTCTCTGCTCGCCTTCAAGAACAAAGGCACAATTTTCATCACAAATCCTTCGGCAAAACGATAAAGAATGATGAAGAACAGGTAATACACAATGTGGCGTTTCTTGAAGAAATCAAGCAGCACATTTCCAAGCTCTGTCATTACCTGACCGGCTGTACGACAATCGGCAGACTTATTGCTCTTTCCGGAAGGCAGCATAAAAATATGATAGATGCCTAACAGCACCATCACCACACAAAGGATGGCCATGATAATCATCCATGCATTTTGATTGGCAGACAGTACAGCCGAAGCCTCAGCTCCTTCGCCTCCTCCATATTGTTCAATCAGATAACCAGCCAGATAAACCAGTCCACCGGTTGCTATAATTTTGGCGATATTATAAAAAGCTCCCTGCCAGCCGATATATTTAGCCTGATCGGAAGTAGAAAGTTCGCTCATATACACTCCGTCGCATGCAATATCATGAGTAGCACCGCTGAAAGCAATCACTGCCAGCAAAGCAATGGCTATGCTGAAGAAGTGAGGAAGATTCAGCGAAAAAGCCACCAGTCCAAACGTGACACCGGTAACCAGCTGAGTGAGAATCACGAAAAATTTTTTCGTTTTAAATAATTCCAAAAACGGACTCCATAAAGGTTTCAAAGTCCATGGCAATAAAATAAGTGAAGTCCAGAAGGTAATAAGCTTATCTTCTACTCCTAATCCCTTAAACATCAACACCGTTACCATATTCAACACCACAAAAGGCAAACCCATGGCGAAATAGGCTGTGGGAACCCAAGTTATCGGACTTCTTTTACATGTTTGTTTCTGCTCTTGTACCATTTCCATAGTATTATAACACCATTTTATTATTTAGCCGCTAATATAACAATTATCATAAAAATATCACCTACATTACATAAGATATTTTAACAGCATCGCATGACTTTTTCAAGGAGAAGCCTAATTTAAGAAGTTTTTACCGGTTACTGCATAAGAAATCTCCGGTTTGCGGCTTATGTTAACGTTTTCCTGTCTGCTTTCTTGTTTCTTCTTGCCCCCGTATAAATGTCATTTTCCTATGGCGTAAAAACCGAATTTTGCAGACAAAATCTATAAACAGAATCTCTGTTTGTAAAAACAAAGCCTTTGGCTGTAAAAACAGAAGCTTTGTTTTTACAGCCAAAGGCTTTGTTTTGAGTTCATGAACTGAGAAAGGAGGTTTTATGCCTATAGAAAGATACTTTTTGTCATCTCACTCAACAATCACTATATGTTATGCTTTAAGTTATATACGCATGAACTATATACAAACAAAAAAGCATCGACAATCATCAGATTATCAATGCTTCTTACTCAGTCGGGGTGACTGGATTCGAAGCAGCGACCACACGCCCCCAGACGCGTACTCTAACGTCTGTATATCATTGATTAATCAATTATATTATTGCGATTTTTCTTTTTGGGTTTACACGATAGTTTACACAGATGTTTTTCCGCTGTTGGGGTTAAACATTTATTTTACAAATAACAATCTATTGATGATTATAAACAAAAACAGCATAAGAGTTTTTTAGGCTCAAATGCTGTTTTCTTTTTATATGTTTTACTTGATTACTGCTTAGTATAGACTTCCGTATGTCCATCTTCATAAGTCAGTTTCATTTCGTTGTCAACTATCTCATAGTGGTAGGTTTCAAGCGAATCGTCTCCAAAATCAATGATAACCTCATTTCCATTCACAGTATAAGCGAATGTATCTGCATTGGAAGTGTTGTCATATATATCTACGGATTCCCAATTTCCTGTATTGTCGCCATTGAAAGTAATAATTTCTTTATTTCCTGCTTCTGTTGTATAAAGCCATTTTCCAGTTAGTGGAGAAGCATTTGGATTTTCAGATATAACACCATTGTCTATATTTAAATAGAATGTATAATCTTTTTGTTCTCCGCTATAGTATAAGAGATGTAAGTTGTACTTCCATATATTAGTGGAACTGTCAAGCAAGGTATATTCTTTTTGGGCATCAGTAAGGACTTCAAATGGAAGTTTATATTCTGTATTCCAAACCGTTTGCCCTGACTTATAATTATTTCTTGAAGCAAGGATATATTGTGGCTTATAGCTATAATTTATAGAAACACCAATAGCTTCCTCATAAGAAATAGGTACACCTCCAATAGTTCCATTAGGATATGTACTCACATATAGTGTGTCACCCATGTCATTATAGCAACAATTCCCTACAATTATTGATTCTTTGTACCAATCAGTAATGTATGCACGATAGTCGTTTTTTATTTCTTTAAGTGTTCCTGCTGCTGTTTTGAATAAGATATTATCTTCATTGTATGATTCGCCATTGTAACTGATGCTCGCAACAAACATATTATTCTTGACGCAAACTCCATAGGTAGTAATGCTTGATATTTCAATATCCTTATATTCTCCATATCCTATATGAACAGTGCGTTTTCTGTCAAAAGTTTTGCTGTCAGTCCATTCCCAGAGTTTTTCTTTAGTAGTTCTATCATAAGTACTAATCCATAGACAATTATTCTTTAAGCCTGAGAAATAGTTTTCATTTCCCCAATGGAAAGAACCATAGCATTCATAATCTCTGAGATTGAGTCCATAAGTGGAAAATGAATCCCCATCAGTGAACATTATTTCTGGTTGAACGGCTTCTAGTTCATCATCCCCACAGGAACTAAATCCTGCGCATAAAGCAACTAATAAGGAGGTCACTAATAATCTAATTGTTTTCATTGTTGTTTATTTTAGTTTGATTATAATGTGTAATCCCAGTCCAACATTTGCATTATATCTGATGTCTAAACTATTTGCAGAAAATCCCTCAAATAGTGCATCAAGTACGATTTTTGTTCCTGTCTTAAACCATTGATTGACAAACATTGTGGTATATGGATTATTAGGAGTATTCCACTCTATCCCTCCAACATATCTCATGAATAAATCTTCAATCCAAATATCAAATTCATTAGTTTGTTCATTGAAATATAAATATGAGTTATCCAGCCCTTTACTTAAAGTAATGCGTAGGTTCTCTACATCAAACCAAATGTTTGTGTCATTACGAAATAGTTTTAATGCTCGAATCGTCATAATTCTAAGTACTTCTTCTGGCATTAAAGGTAAGGGACAAAGAGGGAATGGTCTATCTTTATCTATTTTACGATAGGTTTTTGCTTCTCGTTCCATATAGATAATTTCCTTGGCTTCATCGTCTGGAACATATCTAAAGATTAAAATATTTTCCAGAAAACATATTGAGTTAAGTGATTGAACTTGCCAATCTTTTAGTGGACTATTATAAACGTCCATATCAATATTAGACAATATTTCATTAATGTTGATGTCATCAGTTCTAAATCCAGCTTCATTAAAAGCCAAAATCCAATCGCTGTTATCGTTATAGGTGGACTTATTAGATTCTTTTATTAATAATGACAGCAGTTTAAGGATGGAGATTCTATCCTCTCTATCTAAGACTTGAAATAGCTCTTTCATTGCAATAAATATTATGCGCTCACCTGTCCCCTTGAATAAGCAATAAATAAAAAGGTGTGGGAACACTATTTGTTTTACCCTATTCTCTGGCTTCTCGCATTGCCTTGGCATGGATAAAACAATAGCCCCACACCAAACGGTATATAGAAACCTTACAAACATAAGGTAGGTATATATCAAGTGTGGGTGCTATTGCTATCATCTTCATGCCATTTCAAATTTTGCGAGAATTTGAGAATAGAAGATAATTTCAATAACACCTTTCGTTAATTATGTCCTTTCAGCTTGCTAACACTATAACTCACTGAAATTGTTGCAAATTTAGCGAAAGGTTTTAAATAAGTCTATACGATGTAGGGATAAATAGTAAATCTTCTGCTATCAAACACAATATCTAAGGTAGGACAAACTTTGATTGGGGTATATAAAGCTAACCTTGTTTTTGATTTGTCCTACCTATAGAAATGAATGGAAAAAGGACAACTAACTTAATAGCTGTCCTTCCTTCGATATTAGTAAACTAATAATGTGACGATTTGTTATTTCTTGGAATAATGGTATCTCATAGAGAATATATAAACCTCTATTATGTCATCATGCACGGAGTAAACGATTCTATGCTCTGCATTGATTCTTCTTGACCATTTTCCTGCCAGTTCATATTTAAGCGGTTCTGGTTTTCCTATTCCTGTGTATGGGTGTACGGCAATATCTTCCAATAAAGTTTTGATTTTATTCAATATTGCTTTGTTCCCACTTTGGGTAAAGTATAGGTATTCTTTTCTAGCCTGTTCTGATAATGTTATTCTGTACATGCTACCCGTTTTAAGAAGTCCTCTATGCTTTCACCTTCATTCTGGGATATAGAATTACCGTTCTTAATATCCTCTTCACCTTTATGTATTGCTTCCATTGTATCGGGTGACGACATGATGTATTCTGTTTCCTTTAGAGAATTGTATTCATCCAGAGAAATCATTACTACTCCTTTGCCATTCCCACGATTGACAACTACGGTATCATAATCGTCAATGACCGCATCAATGTAGCTTTTCAAGTTGGCTCTTAAATCTGTGTAATTGGCTGTTCTCATAAATCCTCCTTTGTTATAATGCAAAGATATGTACTTATTTGCGTACTTACAAATATAAACGGTTAATTATTGGATATTTAAGAAAAGGACACCCATGAAGAATGCCCTTTTCTCTCTCAATCAATAAAGCTCATTTAATCAATGAACCATTTATATCTTTCATCACCATGTAAAGCTGAATTAATTCCTAAAGCCATTTCTGTAGCATTAAGAGAACGGTCTAAGAATGAATCAATATACATGGAAGTGTTGCCTAACTGCTGCATAAGATAAATATGTTTGGCAGGATTGTAGTTACTGAAAAGTTCCAATGCTGCACGATAGTAAGTTGTCTGAGTTTACTTTGACCTGTACAATTTGCGTTTATAATTCTCAGAATATCATTCTTGGATAAAGCTCTTTTAATAGTTTTGGTATTGAAGTGGCTTAGCTTGTACTCAATAAACGGGTTCTTTTCACGTGCCACTATCTTTGCTTCTATGGCTTTGTTATATGCAGCTCGTAAAGTACGGAATTGATAGCTTAGAGCTGTGTCTCTGTTCCCCTTACTTCGCATCCAGTCCTCAAACTTCTTACAGAAGGAAACGTCTATGTGGCTGAAAGTATAATTCAGCTTTTTGCCTTTATTGAAATTGCGTAAAGTATTGTATGAGTTTAAGTAAGCATGGCTATTGCCAATTCTACCTTTCTGCTTTAAATCTTCTATTAGTGATAGGTAGAACTCTTCAACCGTTTTTGCTTTGATTGAATTTTTCTGTTCATTGATAAGGGAAGATGCTGTAAATTCCTCCTTTTTGAGTTCTTTATCAAGCACCTTGGACTGATATTCCATTTCAGTTTTCAGAATGATTTGCTTGATTTGATTCCTATTGGGACAATTTGTTCTTGGTTGGTTCTTACTAAAGTCCCAGTGTTGAGGATTAACGGATATGCCTAAACTTTTCACTGTACGTTTTCCATCTTTGGCGATTCTTACCATTAATGGCGACTCTCCGTTTGCAAGCACTTTATGCTTGTAGCAAATAATAGAGATTGCAGCTTTCATAAAAAATACGGTTGACTTCTTGGTTGACTTTTCGCGTCAACCAAGAAGTCAACCGCTATAGCTATATGGGACTATATAAAAACAAAAAAGCATCGACAATCATCAGATTATCAATGCTTCATTTACTCAGTCGGGGTGACTGGATTCGAACCAGCGACCACACGCCCCCCAGACGCGTACTCTAACCGGGCTGAGCTACACCCCGAATTGCGAGTGCAAAGGTAGTGCTTTATTTTTAATTCGCAAGCGTTTTGCCGTTATTTTTCAAAAAATATCATTTTTTCAGCCCATGGTTTCGCTGTAGAAGTCGAGCATGCCGTTCACTTCTTCCTGCGAAGCGGTCTGATCCAGACAGATAGCACCTATTTCACTCAAAAGTGTAAAGTTAATTACACCGGCTGCTGCATTCTTCTTATCGTGCTTCATGAATTCATAGAGACAATCATAATCTTTACAGGTAAATGAAAGTCTGCCATAATTCTCCTTGATAAACTGGATGGTCTGACGCATCTTTTCGCTCGGGAAGCCTGTCTTCAGATGAGAGAAGTACAATTCACACACCAGTCCCCAAGCCACAGCGTAACCATGAAGCACCGGACGCTCCTTCTGCAATGCAAAGCTCTCGAATGCATGTCCCACGGTGTGACCCAAGTTCAAGGCCTTGCGAAGTCCTTTTTCTAAAGGGTCTTGCTTTACAACTTCTTCTTTCACCATGACCGACTTTCCTACCAGCTGCTGCAAGCGTTCGTAGTCGATGTGGTCCAAGTCGAAAGTCAAAAGTTCACTCCAATGCGCTACGTTGCTAATCAGCCCATGCTTCAGCATTTCCGCATAACCCGACAAAATATTAAAGTGATCCAAGCTTCTCAGAAAGTTGCAATCTATTAATACCGAAGACGCCGGAGCGAAAGCACCGATTTCATTCTTCAAACCGTTGAAATTAATTCCGGTTTTTCCACCGACAGCTGCATCCACCATCGACAATAGCGTGGTAGGTATATTGATATAAGCTATTCCCCGCTTGAAAGTTGCCGCGGCAAAACCTCCCAAGTCGGTCACCATGCCTCCTCCCAGATTAATCAGCAACGAGTGGCGGGTAGCTCCTTGTTCGCTCAACTGCTTCCATACATAAGCCAGCGTTTCAATGTTTTTATGAACATCCTCTGCACCGATACACAGCTGTACAGCTCCTTCCATAAAAGAAAGATGCGCAATCCGGGGAAAACACAACTCCCGTGTGTGTTCGTCGGTTAATACAAACAGTTTATCGTATGAATGTTTTAAAACGGCCTGCGTCAAGTCCGATTCCAGGTTTCGGCAGATGATTACTTCTTGTTTGCTCATAAGATTATCATTTTGTATGCAAAAATAAAAAAAGTCAGAACAACTCGGATAAACGTTTACAATTAATTAATTTTGCCCGCTATTAATAAAACAAATAAAAACCATGAAAGGACTATTTCCACACGTATGCAAGCCCATAGGCTATGCTTTATTAATTTTATCAGTGTTCATTCCTTTATTATTATCCATGTTTGGATTGGTACACGATAAAAGTTTGCTGCTCATCAAACTGGGAATGAAACTCTCTATCTGGGTTTCTCTGTTTATGATTTTTCTTTCACGCACTAAAGACGAGAGTGAAGAAACAGCTAATTTCCGCTCTAAGGCTATGAAGTTTGCACTTTATTTTTGGGGAATCTGTTATGTGTTTTTGCTCATCAAAGCATTTTTCGACGGGAACATCAATCTGGCAGACAATTCCATCGGTATCATTTATATGGTTTTAAATGTTCTCTGTTTTGAATTTTTGCTCCAGAAAGCTCGCATCGAAAAGACATTTAAAAGAAAATGATTAAAATCTGTTTATCAGATTAAACCTTTGCACATAAACACAATCATATAGGCATCATTATATCAAAATAGAGCAAAAGAATGAAAAAATGGGTTTTGGGAATACTGCTGATGTCCTTGTGTGGACTTACTGCTTTTGCACAAAGCGGCCGCAGTAGAGGGGTTGTTTCAGGAACAGTCCTTGACGGAGGTGACAAATCGCCTGTCATGCAGGCCACCGTGCAAATATTGTCACCGAAAGACAGTACAATGATTAAGGGGAATGTAACCGATTTGGATGGAAACTTTTCCATGCCGGTGAGCCCGGGTAAATATCTTTTAAAGGTTTCGTTCATCGGATACACTCCTTTTTTAAAAGAAGTAACAGTTACCCACGGCAAACCACGCCTCAACGTGGGAGCCATCGAGTTGCAGTCGGATGCCATCATGCTGGCTGAAGCGGTGGTCGTAGCTCAGGCTCCTGAAGTGACCGCATCTGAAGATACGCTGGTTTATAACAGTTCGGCCTATCGTGTGCCCGAAGGTTCGGCTCTGGAAGAACTGGTAAAAAAACTGCCCGGTGCGGAAGTCGACGAGAACGGCAAAATCACCATAAACGGGAAAGAAATCAAGAAAATCATGATTGACGGTAAAGAGTTCTTTGCCGACGACCCGGATATGGCCATGAAAAACCTGCCGGTAAACATGATTGAAAAATTACGTGCATACGACAAGAAATCAGACTTGGCACGCGTTACCGGCATTGATGATGGAGAAGAGGAAACCGTACTCGATTTAAGTGTAAAACCTGAAATGAAAAAAGGATGGATTGCCAATGCCGACCTTGCCGGAGGAACGAAGGACCGGTACAGTGGAAAGGCTATGATTAACCGACTCATAGGAGATAATCAGTTTACTGTCATCGGGTCAATGAATAATATCAACGACATGGGATTCCCCGGAGGCGGAGGCGGATTCCGGAGAAGAAACCAAAACGGACTGACAGCCAACAAGAGCGGAGGTTTCAACTTCAGCACGACAAGTACCAAATTAGAAACAGGGGGTAGTGTAAACTATCGCTACAGCGATGCGGACATTATCAGCAAACAAGCTTCTGAGACTTTTGTTTCGTCTGCACAAAGTTCATTTAAAAATGCACTTACCCGAAACGACAACCGAGACATCAAGCTCACTGCCGATTTCCGTATCGAGTGGAAGCCGGATACCATGTCTACGCTTATCTTCCGCCCGCGTATTTCGTATGGCGATACAGACAATGCAACCAATTCCGCTTCGGCAACCTTTAACCAAGACCCTATGCTCCCAACCGATGAAATCATTTCAGCTGTACAGGATGCAGAAGGCGGACTTGCTGACTTAGTAGGAAAGGATGCGGTTATCAATACCATTCTGCGAAACAGTCTCAGCCGGTCGGACAACTTTAATGTCGGAGGCTCGCTGATGTTTAACCGCCGCCTGGCTAAACCGGGAAGAAACATCACCTTCCGGGGAACTTATAATTATACGAACAACAGCAGTGAACAGTTTTCTACTTCAAACAGCGTGTTTTACGGAAACGACAGTACGGATATACTGAACCGGTATATCACAACACCCACTTTGAACAACAACTTCAGCACACGCGTTTCATACACTGAACCTATCTTTAAAGGGGGATTCCTGCAGTTCAGCTATAATTTCCAGTATAAATACTCTACAACAGATAATTCTACGTATACCATGCCCGATGAATGGCTCATATCCGACGGCTATCAAGGTAACGGGGAACTAGATCAGGAGAATAGTAAAAGCGCACATTACACCTATTATAACCATGAAATGGAACTCGCCTTACGATGGATTCGTAACAAAATGAGCCTGAACGTGGGTATGTCTTTCCTACCGCAAAAAACCAAGCTTGCCTATAAAAAAGGAGACCTTGACACGGTGACCATCCGCAATGTGTTCAATTTTACTCCTACCCTCGACTTCCGGTATAAATTTAACAAGACAAGCCAGCTGCGGGTGAATTACCGGGGAAGAAGTTCACAGCCGGGCATGACCGATTTGCTGCCTATCGAAGATTCATCCGACCCGCTGAACATACGTCAGGGAAATCCGGGACTGAAACCGGCATTTACCAACTCGTTCTGGACCTTCTTCAATACCTTCAACACCGAAACTCAACGCGGCATGGTAGCTCACTTCTCGTTTAACAATACGATGAACAGCATCAGCAGCCGCCGCACCTATAATGAAAGTACCGGTGGATATATTACCCGCCCTGAAAACATTAACGGCAACTGGAACCTAAGCGGAATGTTCGGAACAAATACAGCTTTACGCAACAAAAAATTCACCATCAACACTTTCACTAACGGAGGCTATAATAATATGGTGAGCTATATCAGCGATAAAAAGAATACCACCGACAGCGACAAGAACAAAACGCGTCAGCTCCGCCTTGGCGAACGCTTGCGCGGAACCTATCGCACAGACTGGTGGGAAGTTTCTCTAAACGGTTCACTGAATTATACACACTCGCGAAACAATTATCAAGAGCGGAATAATATGGACACGTATGACTTCGCTTATGGAGCAAGTACCAATATCCGCTTGCCATGGGATATGTCAATCGCTACCGACATCTCACAAAACTCCCGACGCGGATATGCCGATGCCAGCATGAACCGCGACGAGCTCATCTGGAATGCACAGATTTCACAAGACTTCCTGAAAGGGAATGCCGCAACCGTCAGTGTCCAGTTCTACGATATTCTGCAAAACCAAAGCAATATCAGCCGAACCATCAGTGCAGCCATGCGGAGCGATACTGAATATAATGCCATCTACAGCTTCTGTATGGTACACTTTATCTATCGCCTGAACCTGTTCGGAGGCAAAGGGAACCGACCGCCCATGGATGGTCCGGGATTCGGAGGCCCCGGCTTTGGACGAGGACACCGCCCGCCTCACCGTTTCTGATTACTTATCTGCCCGGATGCAAGGCAGCAAGCCGCCCATCGGTCAAAGCCTCATCAGCAAATAGTTAAAAATTCACGGAACGAGCATGGCTTCACCTTTAAATATTCAGCCGGCATGAATCA
This sequence comes from uncultured Bacteroides sp., assembly GCA_900546645.1. Lineage (GTDB taxonomy): Bacteria > Bacteroidota > Bacteroidia > Bacteroidales > Bacteroidaceae > Phocaeicola. The sequence continues at coordinate 33,945 of URDR01000019.1, forward strand.
ACTTCTTCATGCCGGCTTTTTTCATTCTTTCCCGACAAGATTCGCAGAAAAAATATGTTAACCTTGCGCTGACTTTTGAATAAAATGCGTATATTTGCACGCAATAAAATCTAAAGCATTAAAAGCCCTATGTCATTTATTGCAGATAAAGTAGTAATGGACGGATTGACTTACGACGATGTATTGTTAATCCCCGCCTATTCTGAAGTTTTACCTAAGACAGTTGAGCTCTCAACTAAGTTCTCACGCAACATCGAGTTGAAAATCCCGTTCGTAACCGCAGCCATGGATACGGTTACCGAAGCACAGATGGCCATCGCTATCGCACGCGAAGGAGGTATCGGTGTTATCCACAAAAACATGTCGATAGAAGAGCAGGCACGCCAAGTAGCTATTGTAAAACGTGCTGAAAACGGAATGATTTATGACCCCGTTACCATCAAACGTGGTTCAACCGTTAAAAATGCGCTCGACTTAATGGCAGAATATAAAATCGGCGGTATTCCTGTAGTAGATGATGAAAAATATCTGGTAGGAATCGTAACCAACCGTGACCTCCGTTTCGAAAGAGACATGAACAAGCATATCGATGAAGTAATGACAAAAGAAAACCTCGTTACTATCGATCAGGCAACCGACATGGAAACAGCCTCTCAAATCCTTCAGGAAAACAAAATCGAGAAGTTGCCGGTTGTAGACAAAGACGGCAAACTGATTGGTTTGATTACTTATAAAGACATTACAAAGGCAAAAGATAAACCAATGGCCTGCAAAGACTCAAAAGGTCGTCTGCGCGTAGCTGCCGGTGTAGGCGTTACTGCCGATACATTCGACCGCATGGAAGCCTTGGTTAACGCCGGAGCCGATGCGATTGTTATCGACACCGCTCACGGACACTCTATGTATGTTATCGAAAAGCTGAAAGAGGCAAAGAAACGTTTCCCGAGCATTGACATCGTAGTAGGTAATATCGCTACTGGCGAAGCTGCCAAAATGTTAGTTGAAGCCGGAGCTGACGCAGTAAAAGTAGGTATCGGTCCGGGCTCAATCTGTACCACCCGTGTGGTTGCAGGTGTGGGTGTTCCTCAGCTTACTGCCGTTTATGACGTAGCGAAAGCATTGGAAGGAACAGGTGTGCCTTTGATTGCCGACGGAGGTTTGCGATATTCAGGCGACGTGGTAAAAGCATTGGCTGCCGGAGGATACAGTGTAATGATCGGTTCACTGGTTGCCGGAACAGAAGAGTCTCCGGGTGACACTATCATCTTCAACGGACGTAAATTCAAATCATACCGTGGTATGGGTTCACTGGAAGCCATGGAAAACGGATCGAAAGACCGTTACTTCCAAAGCGGAACTGCCGATGTCAAGAAACTGGTTCCGGAAGGCATTGCTGCCCGTGTTCCTTATAAAGGTTCCTTGTACGAAGTGATTTACCAGCTGACAGGTGGATTACGTGCTGGTATGGGATACTGTGGCGCACATAACATCACAGAGCTTCACAATGCCAAGTTCACTCGCATCACTAATGCAGGTGTATTAGAAAGCCATCCGCACGATGTAGCTATCACAAGCGAAGCTCCGAACTATAGCCGCCCGCAATAAGTGAAAAGTTTCATTTAAGCCATACTTGGAAACAGTTGTACATCAGCTGTTTCCATCTATCATAGAGACACAGAAACACAGAGCCTCATCAAAAAAAGCAGCTCGGTGCTTATGTGTCTCTGCCTTTTTCAACAACATCTTACAGCAAGTCGGTCCGAAAAGATTGATTCCATTTTTCACTCATCATGAAAACAATATTCCGGTTATTCGCTCTCTGTCTATCTCTGGCAGCCTGTTTATCTCTCTACGCAGAGACAAACAAAACCTTGCTGCGCATTGACGGAAATGATATTTCTGTTGATGAATTTACCTATTACTTCCAGCGCTCAGCACAAAAACAAGGACAGACCCCAGAACAGTACTTTCCCTGCTTCCTTGACTTTAAGCTAAAAGTGGCCGAAGCTAAACGGATGAAACTGGACACCCTACCCGACTTTCAGAACCAATATAAAATCTTACAAGCCACTTTACTCAAGTCTTTACTGACCGATGCAGCACAGAAAAACGAGCTGTATCATTCACTCTATAACCAACAAGCCTCACGGCTTTCCCTCCAAGATTGGGTTAAGATGGAAATTATCACTCTCCGTCTTCCACAGCACGCTACAGCTGCTGAAGAAAAAAAGGCCCGGCAAACAGCCGACTCTATCTATGCTGCCCTCAACCGAGGAGCATCTTTTTCAGAATTAGCCCGCACCTATTCAGCAAAATCAAAACAGACCCCCAACTGGCAACCCAAATCACGCTTACTCGATGAAGTTGCCCAACAGCTTTCCCACTTATCCGAGGGAGACTATTCACAGCCCTTCTATTCTCCTTTAGGCATTCACATTATCAAACTCGACGAACAAAAAAGTTCGTTAAGTTTCGAAGAATATCTCCCATGGCTGTTGCATTACGTCATGCAACACAAGCTTGACACACTTTTAAGGCAGCCACTCTATGAACAATGGTTAACCGGAACGCTTGACACGCATACCCTCCCCTTCCGTGAACTCTATGAAGGTTTGCTTGCCACCTACCATGACGTATGTTTCCCGGAAACCGTCCGCACCCTGCCCAGCAATAAAGAATTAGAAAACTACTTCAAAAAACATAAAGCCAGCTACCAATGGGAACTTCCCCACTTCCGGGGAGCAGTCATACATTGTAAAGACAAGAAAGCCGCCTCAAAAATAAAGAAGTTCCTTAAAAAGCTGCCGGAAGAAAGCTGGGAAACCCAACTTGCCGGATTAAGCAAGACCCATCCGGAACTTCAGGCCCAAATAGAAACCGGGCTCTTCCAGATAGGAAGCAACAGCTATGTAGATAAACTGGCTTTCAAATGCGGAAGCTTTTCCGCCAATCCGGAATTACCGCATACATTTGTATTAGGAAAGCGCCTGAAGAAAGGACCCGAAAAATATACGGATGTACGCGAATCAGTTGAAAAAGACTATTTGAAACAGCTTAAAGCAGACAAAACTTCCCATTTAAGACAACAATTTAACGTAGAAATCAATCAATACGTTTTAAAAACCGTTAATTGTAGCGGAAATAATTAATTTAAACTGTATCTTCGTTCACTAAATTATTGTTCATGAAGCAAAAAAGAAGTTGGTATATACTTTGGGTTGCGCTATTCCTACTCAGCGGATGCAGCAAAACCATTGACCACAAAGGTAAAACCCCTCTTGTGGAAGTAAATCACCGCTTTTTATATCAGGAAGATTTACGGACTGTACTTCCCGTTGGAATTACGGGGAAAGACAGCACCCGGCTTGCTGACAATTACATCCGCAACTGGATAGAAGATGAACTTCTTTTTCAGAAAGCAGAAGGCAATATCCCCGACAATGATAAAATAGATAAACGGGTAGATGCCTTCCGCCGGGCATTGATTATGCATACATATCAGGAAGAACTGATTAACCAAACCCTAAGCAATGCTATTTCGGATGCCGATATCGAACAATACTATCAACAGAATGCCGCATTGTTCCGTGCCGGGCAGCCTTATATCCAAGGACTTTTCATGAAAGTTCCACTGCATGCCCCCCAACTGAACCAAGTGCGAAACTGGATAAAGAAATATACGCCCGACAACATTGACAAGCTGGAAAAATACAGCATCGGCAATGCTGTAAGCTATGACTATTTCTACGACCGATGGAAGCCCGTATCCGATTTCTCGGCTAAAATACCGATAAAAGAAATCGATACCAACCGGAACTACTTAAACCAGCACCGAGACGTGGAAGTCCACGATACGGCTTTTCATTACTTCCTGCATGTAGAAAACTTCCTTCCACAAGGAGAACAACTGCCGCTGGAATATGCGAGAAATGAAATAAAGGAAATATTAACCAATCTGAAGCGAGCTGAATTTATCAACAAGATGAAACAAGATCTGTATGAGAAAGCTTCAGAAGATAATGATATAATTTATTATAAGTAAACTCAAATGAATAAATTAAATGCAACAAGACTCTACGCTTGTTTATGCCTGTTTGTAATGGCTTTGACTACGTCTTATGCACAAGACAATGTCATCGATGAAGTGGTATGGATAGTAGGTGATGAAGCTATCCTGAAGTCGGATGTGGAAAACGAACGCCTCAATGCCCAATATGAAGGACGACATTTCGATGGCGACCCTTACTGTGTCATTCCCGAAGAACTTGCCGTGCAGAAACTCTTTCTTCATCAGGCAGAAATAGACAGTGTGGAAGTTTCCGAGCAACAAGTCATCCAAGACGTAGAGCAACGCATTGCCTGGCTAACCGAAGTTATCGGTTCCAAAGAACGCATGGAAGAGCAGTATAACAAGACCTCTACACAGATTCGTGAAACCATGCGCGAAAACGTACGCGAAGGATTGATGGTACAGGAAATGCAGAAAAAGATTGTAGGCGACATCAAGCTGACTCCTTCAGAAGTGCGCAACTACTTCAACAATCTGTCACAAGACAGTATTCCGTTTATCCCCACACAGGTAGAAGTACAAATCATCACCCGTGAACCGAAGGTGAAGGAGGAAGAAATAGAACGCGTCAAGAAAGAACTCCGCGACTTTACCGAACGTATCAATAAAGGAGAGACCACTTTCTCCACTTTGGCACGCTTATATTCAGAAGACCCGGGTTCTGCCCGTATGGGAGGTGAGTATGAGAAATTTCAAGGACGAGGCGAGTTGACACCGGAGTTTGCCAATGTGGTTTTCAACCTGACCGACACCAAGAAAATCTCAAAAGTATTCCAGACCGAATACGGATTCCATATTGCCCAGCTCATTGAAAAGCGCGGCGACCGAATCCGGTATCGTCATATCCTCATCAAGCCCAGAATCGACGAAGAGGAATTTGATACCGAAATTCACCGCCTCGACACACTTGCCAACGACATACGAAAAGGAAAGGTGACATTCGACGAAGCTGCCGCTTGGGTTTCACAAGATAAAAAAACCCGAAACAACCACGGGCTGCTTGCCAACCCCCAGAGCACCACTTCACGCTTTGAAATGCAGCAGCTGGCGGGTATGGTTTCACAAGAACTTGCCAAGGTGGTTGAAAACATGCAGATTGGAGAGATTTCCAAACCGTTCCGTATGGTAATGGTAGAAAGCGGTAAAGAAGTTTGCGCCATCGTGAAACTTAAGAACCGCATCGACGGTCATAAAGCTACTATATCTGAAGACTATCAGCGCCTGAAAGATATTGTAACTCAAAAACGAAGCGAAGAAAAACTTCAGAAATGGATCTTGGAAAAACAGAAGAAAACATACGTACGCATCAATCCTAACTGGAGAAAATGTGATTTCAAATATCCGGGATGGATTAAATAAACAACATATGTCTGAAAAGAAAAAACAACATATCTCTTTGAGCGGGCATAGGGTATTCATACTAAGTATCCTATGCCTGTTCGGCTTTTGCCTACTCGCTCAGACCCCTGAAAAGAAACGGGAACAGCCCAGGCAGAAAAGCAAAGTCTTCTTGCTGCACTCCGACCTGCTCCGTAAAGACTCCCGACATCCCGATGCACAAGTGGTAGTGGGGAATGTGGTATTCCGCCATGACAGCATCTATATGTATTGCGACAGTGCTTACTATTATGACCAAATCAGTTCTTTCGAAGCTTTCAGCAACGTCAAGATGGTGCAGGGAGATACCTTGTTTCTCTATGGCGACCACTTGTATTACGACGGAATGACCCAGATAGCAGAGATGCGCAAGAACGTGCGCATGGAGAACCGAACCACCACGCTGCTCACCGACAGCCTGAACTATGACCGCGTATATAATCTGGGATATTTCTTCGATGGTGGTACACTGATGGATGAACAAAACGTACTGACTTCGGAATGGGGAGAATACAACCCTTCTACCAAACAGTCGGTATTCAATTATAATGTAAAGTTAGTCAACCCGCAGTTTACGCTCACTTCCGATACGCTGCGATACAACACAGCCAGCAAAGTAGCAGACATTGTGGGACCGTCGGATATTGTCAGCGATGCCAACCACATCTATTCAGAACGGGGAGTATATAATACCGCAACCGGAAAAGCCGACTTATATAACCGCTCGGTACTGACCAATGAAGGAAAGCAGCTCACAGGCGATACCCTGTTCTACGACCGCAATACCGGAGTAGGAGAAGCCTTTCATAACATGGTTATGAAAGATACCATCAACAAGAATATGATGACCGGAGACTATGGGTTTTATAATGAAAACACCAAATATGCTTTTGCTACAAAAAAAGCCATGGCCATCGACTATTCGCAAGGAGACAGCCTGTTTCTGCATGCTGATACGCTCATGCTGAAAACCCTGCATCTGAATACCGACTCCATGTACCGCGAGATGCGTGCTTTCCACAAAGTTCGTTTCTACCGGAGCGACCTGCAGGGAGTGGCCGATTCGCTGGTCTTCTCCAGTGCCGACAGCTGCCTCACTCTGTATAAAGACCCTATCTTATGGAACAAGCAACAGCAGCTGGTGGGCGAAGAGGTCAAGATTTACATGAACGACAGCACCATCGACTGGGCACATATCATCAATCAAGCCTTATCGGTAGAACAGATTGACTCCGTAACCTATAATCAGGTTACCGGGAAAGAGATGAAATCATACTTCCGCAACGGACAGATGTATAAAACGGAAGTTATCGGCTCGGTCAGGGTGGTTTATTACCCCATGGACTCAGACAGTACCCTCATCGGCATGAACGTATCCGAAACCAGCCAGCTCGACATCTATCTGAAAGACCAGAAACTGGAACGCATGGTCATGAGTCCGAAATCGAACGGAACACTTTATCCGATGAGCAAAATACCCGAAGGAGCAGACCGACTGCAAAACTTCGTATGGTTCGACTATATACGTCCGCTAAATAAACAGGACATCTTCAACTGGCGAGGCAAAAAAGTGGAAGACCAGCTGAAGAAAAGCACCCGCCCGCCGGTGGAACTGCCCAACCAACATTTGTTTAAACATAAAAAGAAATAGCTTTATGGGAATGTTTTCAATGAGAAAGCCACGTAGCTATCACCATG
>URDR01000020.1 GCA_900546645.1 uncultured Bacteroides sp.
TAATGCTTTATTTTTTCTCTTTTTATGATTTTCTTTTCTTTCGATTACTTACCGATGCAGAAATGCTTAAAGATATTTCCAAGCACTTCATCAGTTTCAATAGAGCCGCCGACAATTTCTCCCAAATGGTAAAGGCATTCACGTAAGTCTTGTGAAATGAGGTCACCGGGAAGCTGTGATAATAGTCCGTCTTGCACCCGGTGAATTGCCTCTAAAGCATGAGTCAGCGCTTCGTAGTGCCGAATGTTGCTGACTACGACGTCATTTTGTGATAAATCAGGCAAAGAAGCATAACTGATTAATAAATCTTGCAGTTCGGTAAGTCCCTTTTTTTGTTTTGCAGACAGAGAGATAACAAGGGTTTCTGATGGTAATTCTGAAAGATTTATAGATGCATTTTTCGGTGCGATATCAGTTTTATTTACTATGACAACAAGATGTTTATCTTTGCATCGTGGCAGAATCTGACTAGTGAGTTGGCGGTATTGTACTTCAGCGCACGTCGCATCAATCACCCAAAGTACGATGTCTGCCTGTTCCAACTTTTGGAAGCTTCGCTCTATACCTAGGCTTTCAATAGTATCTGTTGTTTCACGAATACCAGCTGTGTCAATAAATCGGAAAGTAATTCCTCCTAAATTAATGGTGTCTTCAATCACATCACGAGTGGTGCCATGAATGTCACTGACAATGGCCCGCTCTTCGTTTAAGAGTGCATTAAGTAGGGTGGATTTGCCAGCATTGGTTTCGCCAACAATGGCTACAGGAATTCCATTTTTTAAAGCATTTCCAATACTGAAGGTGTGAACTAATCGGCTTATAATCGTTTCAATTTGATTGGCAATATCTTTTAGTTCAGAGCGGTCGGCGAATTCCAACTCTTCATGGTCACTGAAGTCGAGTTCCAACTCCATGAGTGAAGTAAGATGAAGTAGCTTATCGCGTAGCATCGCCAACTCGCGACTAAATCCTCCACGCATCTGATTCATTGCCATGCGGTGAGTGGCAGCTGAGGTTGAAGCTATCAGGTCGGCTACTGCTTCTGCTTGGCTTAAGTCCATTTTTCCGTTTAAGAATGCCCGTTGGGTATATTCTCCCGGACCAGCAGAGCGGCATCCGTTATTTATGAGAAGATACATGACTTGTTGGAGAATATAAGATGATCCGTGACAAGATATTTCTATGGAGTCTTCTCCCGTATAAGAATGTGGTGCCTTGAATAGGCTTACCAAGACTTCGTCAATGACTTCTCCATTGTCATTTTTTATGTATCCAAATGTAAGCGTATTAGCTTGGCGGAGAGATAACTTTGGATTATTTTTTCCTGCCGGAGTAAAGATTCGTTCGGTTATGCTTATAGCCTCCGGACCGGAAACACGTACTATCCCGATTGCTCCTCCAGGAGCTGTGGAAATAGCGCAGATTGTATCTTGTATGTTCATAAATTAAAGTTGATAGACTGAATTATTCTGTAAAGATACTGCTTTTTTTTGATGTAATACGAATGATGTGGGTTTATTGATAGAGGCTTTCGGCCATTACATTGACTATTTTCTCCAGATAAATGCGGTCGGTTTCATCAAATGTATTGAGCTGGTCGCTGTCAATATCGAGCACTGCAATTACTTTCCCTTGAGCAAAAACGGGAACTACAATTTCTGATTTTGATAACGAACTGCATGCAATGTGACCGGGAAATAGATTAACGTCAGGGACTACAAGTGTTTGCTCTTTAGCCCATGCCGTACCACATACACCTCGTCCTTTGCGGATGCGGTAACAGGCCACACTCCCTTGAAATGGTCCTAAAATAAGTTCTTCATTTTTTACTATGTAAAATCCTGTCCAGAAAAAGCCGAAGGCTTCTTTCAGTGCGGCGGTTGTATTTGCCAAAACGCTTATTTCTTCTTTTTCATCAGAGATGAGAAGGCTGTATTGATTTAGAAATACTTGATAGCGTTCTTCTTTAGTAAGATGAGTGGGTTGTGTAAAACTTGCTTCCATGTCATTTTTATTGATAAAAATCAGGTATCAAAACCTATATTCATAACTAGAGCGTTTTGATACCTGACTAGGGATGACGTAATGGGTTTAAATACGATCAAGGACTACTTGTATTAAATCGTCTATTTGATTTACATATCCTGTATTAGCTTCTTTTGCGACCCGGTTAGCTATTACCATACATACGGTGGTGGCTTTATGACCGAGTAATTTAGATAGTCCGGCAAGAGCTGAACTTTCCATCTCAAAGTTGGTAATCCGATGGCCTTGATATTCAAAACTCTCGATTTTCGCGTTTTGGTGTGGGTCAGCCAAAGGAATACGAAGCTGTCTGCCTTGTGGTCCGAAGAATCCGCCGCATGCAACAGTTACGCCACGTACCATGTCTTTTTGTGCGATTCGTTCAACTAGTTCTTGATCTGCATCAATGACATATGGGCTAGGGGCACACATGTTACCGGTCCATCCCAAATGATTTAGTAATGCGCGCTCCATAGGAAGGTCGCATACAGCATTTCTTCCTTCGTAGAAATTAAGAAGTCCGTCGAATCCTACCGATTTTTCAGAGCAGATAAAGGTTCCGACTGGGGTAAAGGGTTGCAGACCTCCACAGGTTCCTATACGGACAATCTCCAGTTGACGGAGCTCCTCTTTTTCCTCACGAGTTTGAAAATCAATGTTGGCTAATGCATCTAATTCATTTACAACGATATCTATATTGTCGCAGCCAATACCTGTTGAGGTTACAGTGATGCGTTTCCCTTTATAGATTCCTGTAACGGTTTTGAATTCACGGCTGGCTATTTCGCATTCTTTTTGTTCAAAATGCGAAGCAACTAGAGAAACTCTTCCTGGGTCACCCACTAAAATTACTTTGTCGGCTAGTTGTTCCGGTTTAACGTGTAAATGAAAAACCGAACCGTCAGAATTGATGATTAATTCTGAAGCTGGAAAATATTTTTTCATAAAAGTGATTATTTAAAAATTATTTACCGATAGGTTCATGTCCTGCCGGGTTATCATCTGGATGTGCAATGTTTTCCCGCATGGCTGTATCTGCCTGAATATTTTTCATACGATAGTAATCCATGATACCTAGATTTCCATTTCTGAAAGCATCTGCCATGGCTTTAGGCACCTCTGCTTCTGCCTGTATTACATTAGCTCTTGCTTCTTCGGCTTTGGCTTTCATTTCCTGTTCTAATGCAACAGCCATGGCACGGCGTTCTTCTGCCTTGGCTTGGGCTATGTTCTTGTCGGCATTAGCTTGATCGATTTGCAGCGATGCACCGATATTTCTACCTATATCGATATCCGCAATATCAATAGACAGAATTTCGAATGCTGTTCCGGCGTCTAATCCTTTCCGGAGTACCAGTTTTGAGATTGAGTCGGGATTTTCGAGTACGGATTTATGATTCTCAGATGAACCGATGGATGATACGATGCCTTCGCCTACACGTGCCAAAATGGTATCCTCGCCGGCACCCCCTACTAATTGCCGGATATTGGCTCGGACTGTAACACGTGCTTTGGCTATTAACTGGATTCCGTCTTTAGCTACGGCTGTTACAGGTGGTGTGTCAATTACTTTCGGGTTAACAGACATTTGTACTGCTTCAAATACATCACGTCCGGCCAAGTCGATACCAGTTGCCATTTGGAAAGACAATTCGATGTTGGCTTTTGAAGCCGAAACTAATGCGTGGACTACCTTTTCAACGTGTCCTCCAGCCATGTAATGTGCTTCCAGCTCATCGCGGGTTATATTACTAAGTCCGGCCTTATGCGCTTCTATCATTGCCGGGACAATCACATAAGGAGGTACGTTACGGATGCGCATTAAAAAGAGCTGTATCAAAGAAATGCGTACACCTGATACTTTGGCTGATAACCATAAGAAGAATGGCACATAGTGGAAAAATATAGCTAGGAATATAACTAAGCCTATTGCCACTATAAACGGTAAATAATTAAACTCAATCATAGTTTGCTAAGATTTTAGTTGTTAAGGATTATTTTAGTTAATACGTTTTACATACACTCGTCCGTCTTTGATGCGGACAATGGATACCGGTGTTTGCTCATCGATGAAGCCGTCTAGTGAATGAACTTCAATGATTTCGCCGTTGAAACTGGCATTGCCGATGAGGGTTAGCCGGGTTACAGTGATTCCCTGATCGCCTACGTGTAGCGAAAGACCTTTTAAGGGATCCGGACGGTAATCGATTGCAGACTTTAGCGACAGTTTGTCTACGGTGTGTGAGCGCATAAACCAAACGATTACTCCAATCAGTCCTACAATTGCAGCAGCAATAGTAATACCGCCGGCTTGCGCTCCCATGGTGTTGAATGCATAATAGATCGCATATAAAATGCTTATCCCTGAGGCAATTCCTGCCAGGCTTACTCCTGGTATGAGAAATACCTCAACCGCAAAGAGGAGCAGACCTCCGATAATCAGTGCAATAAGAATCAGTATTTCCATAAAAGAAAAGGTTTAATGGTTTAACTCTTGAAGTTCAGTGTTTCGAATATTTACTGTACACAGTTCTATTTCCTTATATAATTCTTTGATTCTATTTTCCTGGTCTAATATACTTGGCGTCATTTTCTGTTTTTCAGTTGCATTCGATGCCGCTATATATTTAGAACGCTGTTTGTTTAAAGATTGTTGCAAATCATTCAAGTCTTTTTCTTTTTGCTGGAGGATTTGATACATTTTCTTTGCTTCTTTAGACCGGAAGTCATTTAAAGTACGATAAATCAGATTGTCATCTATGATAAAATGGAAATCCCCTTGTTTTTTTATTTCATTTTGTCCATACATGATTTGGGCAAGCTGCTGTTTGGCAAGGCGTACTTTATCGGCATCATGCCATGTCGATTTTATCGATTTTAGTGCAGCCACATCCGTCAGTAGGATAGGGTCGGTTGTATCATAATCATAGACTTGCTTCGATTCATTCGGGGCAAATACGTAGATACAAACTTTACCTTCAGGCTGGAAACGGTCGGTCGCAAACCATCCTAAGTTGTTGAAATCGTCTAAGGCATACATGTAATCATTATAGGGCGAATTAAAAGGCATTCCCATATTGTCGGGGCGGAGATATGTATTCTCGTCTGAATCATATCGGGTAATAAAAATATCATATCCTCCCATGCAGTCAGCTCCTTGTGCTGCATAATAAAGTGTTACTCCATCTGAATCCATGAACGGGAAATTCAGGTTATCATTATAGTCATTTAAACCGGTCAAAGCCTCTAAATCTCCCCATTTGTCAATGAGCTTGGAAGAGGAATAGAGTTTGGTTTCTCCGTTGGTTTCTTTAGATAGAATCTTTTTGTCTTCCATCTCATTAATAAATTCAGTGCAGCCAGTATGCTCTATCATCCGGATGCTTCCGGATTCTTTGCTTAATTTATAGGCTTTCAGGAAGTCGGTTTTATCTACTGAAAAGCTATCTATTACGGCAATCTTTTCTATGCCGCGCATCATCCGTGCCCCTTGACGATATTTTATCATAAGTGTTTCTGCTTCGGATGTATTCCGTTTTTTCTGCTCCAGCCAGTAGATATGATCTTCCAGATTAGCAATGGCATCATCAAAGCGGTATAAGTCATAATAAGCTTTGCTGAGATAAAGGAAGCCATTGATAACTTTGCGTTTCGCACTTTTTTCCAAGTAGGGCAATGATTTATTTAATTCTCCTGTTTCGTAGCAGCAGGCTCCGTACCAGAAGTTGTAGTTGGCACTTGAGGGCGACTGCTTTACCAGACGTTCAAATACGGGTTTAGCTTTATCAAACTCTCCGTTTGTAAACCATTTTTGTGCTTGAGAAAGGGTCTGGGCAAAAGTTCCTCCAGCGGAGCATAAGAGTAAAAGGGCTAGTTTATATTTTTTATTCATAAGTTTCGCGTTGTAAAAGATTCTTTTTCAAATATACAAATATCTTTTGAATGTTCTTAGAGTTCATCAGATTTTTTGTGAATAAACTTGTGAAGGAGGATGATTGAATTTGTTGGATTCATTCTTTTCATGTATTTTTGCCCCGCTTTTAGAAAACAAGTTATGGGACAAGATAAATTAATGCGTCGTATTGAGCAGCGTTTTGCAAAAGGAATCATTAAGTATGGATTGATTGAGGATGGTGACAAGGTATTGGTGGGATTGTCCGGAGGGAAAGACTCATTGGCTTTGTTGGAATTGCTGGCTCGTCGTTCGCGTATCTTTAAACCTCGTTTCTCGGTTGTGGCTGCTCATATATCAATGAGTAATATTTCTTATGAATCGGATATGGAATATTTGCGCACGTATGCCGAGAATTTCAATGTCCCTTTTGTGCATTATGAAGCGTCGTTTGATCCTTCTACCGATACCCGTAAATCGCCCTGCTTTCTTTGTTCCTGGAATCGGCGCAAGGCTCTTTTTACTTTAGCTAAAGATTTGGGATGTAATAAAATTGCGCTAGGTCATCACATGGATGACATTCTGGAAACTCTGTTGATGAATATGACTTTTCAAGGAGCTTTCAGTACGATGCCTCCACGTTTGGTGATGCGTAAATTTGATATGACGATTATTCGCCCGATGTGTTTGGTTCATGAGTCGGATTTGCAGGAAATGGCTTTGTTGCGAGGATTCCGCAAGCAAGTTAAAAATTGCCCTTATGAAAAAAATTCACATCGTTCGGATATGAAGGAAGTGCTTCGTCGCTTGGAAGAAATGAATCCAGAGGCTCGCTATAGCTTGTGGGGGAGTATGAATAATGTGCAAAATGATTTATTGCCTGAAGAAATATAGATAGAATAAAGGATAAAAAGATGAAAGGATTTTACACGATTGCATTATTGCTCGTATCCAATGTCTTCATGACATTTGCGTGGTACGGGCATTTAAAAATGAAACAGGAATTTAGCTGGTTTGCCTCCTTGCCTTTGATTGGGGTGATAGTATTCAGTTGGGCGATTGCTTTTTTTGAGTATTCCTGTCAGATTCCGGCAAACCGAATTGGTTTTATAGGGAATGGCGGACCGTTTTCTTTGATGCAACTAAAAGTAATTCAGGAAGTTATTACGCTGGTTGTTTTTACGGTATTCACTACTGTGTTTTTTAAGGGGGAAGCTTTACACTGGAATCATCTGGCTGCTTTCCTTTGCTTGATAGCTGCTGTTTATTTTGTGTTTATGAAATAACCGATGGCGTAATCGGTGATTTGCTGACTGGAAATTAGTAATTATTTATAAAAAACACCTTGGTATTTTTTTTAAATGCCAAGGTGTTTTTTATAAAACCTCAAGGCGTTTAAAAGAAGCGGACTTGGTGTTTAAAAAGCAAGAGGCGTACCATTTGAGTGATACACCTCTTGCTTTAAGCAGTTGATTGATTAGTTAATGACTAATCTTCTCTGCTGCTATAGTATTTCATAAATTGCGTACGCTCAAAAGGATTAACCATGCCTGCTACATTTGCATTTAGTTTACCTTTAAATTGTCCAAGTTTTTCGTACCCGTTTTCTTCCATCCAAAGTAGCAACTCTTTCTTCATGGATTCAATTTCCTTGTCGCCATATTGATAAATCACGCTGCATACTTCAACTGCAGAAGCCCCTGCCAAGATTGACTTAATAAGTCCTTTGCCGCAATGCACGCCTCCTGATACCGCATAGCTCATTTGAGGAATTTCAGCCGAAGCTATTGCAGTCCACCGGATTTTATCTGCCAGTTCTACGGGTGAACTCATCACATTGGTGCTTGTGAAAGTCTGATTGTCTATATTGATATCTGGTTGGTAAAAACGGTTGAACAAGACCACACCGTCAGCACCGTTGGCATACAGTTGGTTGATGAGAGCTATCGGATTAGTAAAGTTACTTCCCAACTTCATGATGACAGGGATTTTAACCACTTTCTTAATGTGGCGCAGGATGTCAATGTGACGCTGTTCGAAGCTTCCGAATTGGTAGTCTTTACTTGTTTGTAGAGACAAGATGTTAATTTCCAGTGCATCGGCTCCGGCTTGCTCCATCATCTGGGCAAAGTCTATCCATTCACTGTCGCTATAGCAGTTAATGCTGGCGATAACAGGTATATGACAGCAGGCTTTAGCATCTTTTATCAGCTGGATATGTTCGTTTAAGGCATGTGAACGGACATAAGCTCCCAGATAATCATCGGCTTCAGGAGAGCCGTATCCTTGCATCGCTCCAGCCTGTATGCTGATTTGTTCTTCAAATACAGATTTCAGGACAACGGCACCTGCTCCGGCAGCTTCTAATTTCTGGATTTTCTCTGCTGTATTTGTCAGCCCAGAACTGCTGACAATAATGGGGTTATTTAATTCTAAACCCGCAAAGGTTGTTTTGATTTGTGTCATATAGTTTATGATTTAATAGTTTCTTTCTCCGAATATTTTGCTTCCGATACGCACAAGGGTACTTCCTGCGCGAATAGCAAGTGGGTAATCATGTGACATCCCCATTGAAACTTCTTTGAAGCTGCTGGAGGCTGCTTTAAAATATGTACTCTTCAGTTCTTCAAAGAAATGGTAGATCGTTTCAAATTCATGGTAGACTTGAGCTTCATTGTCTGTATTGGTTGCCATTCCCATGACACCGCAAATGTCTACATGGGTCAATGACTGCCACTCGCCAGCTTTCAGCATGTCACGGCATTCTTGGAAGGTAAAGCCGAATTTACTGTCTTCCTGCGCGATATGTATCTCAAGGAGACAAGGAATTGTTCTACCGCATTTGGCTGCTTGCTTATTGATTTCGGCAAGCAACTTATAGGAATCAACAGCATGAATCATGGAGACGTAAGGAACAATGTATTTTACTTTGTTCGTTTGCAGATGTCCGATGAAATGCCATTCTATATCGGAAGGCAATGCTGCATGTTTTTCATCCATTTCCTGTACCTTGCTTTCGCCGAAGATGCGCTGTCCTGCAGCGTATGCCTCTTCTATAGCCTGAATGGGATGAAATTTTGAAACAGCTACCAAGCGTACCTGGTCGGGAAGCTGGTTTCTTATTTCTTTAATAGTTGTTTGGATACCCATGATTGTCTTTGATTATCTGTTTCCTGCTTCTGCAAACTCGGGTTTTACATCGGGTTCAGCAGAATAAGGATATACATCCATGATGGCTGTTTCGGCTACTGAGGCAATCGTGTAATCGGCCATAGTTCCTTTCATGCCTTCATCTAATTTGGCAATGGCATCTCTCAAGTCGGCAGCCTGCACTAACACGTTGGTTGCTGTTTTCTTTTCTGCTCCGCTTTTTTCATCGAGTGTGATAAAATAAAGCTTGCATTTAAACCAGCGGTCGGCTGCATCTTCTTCACACGGAAACAGTTCACTGTAATTGGCACGTTTAATGTCTGACACCGTAAATTCTCCGCTGATAAATGGAGTTATTTCTTCAATAATACGCGATTCGGCTTCAGTAAAGCTTAATGCGTCAACCAAATAGGGTTCCGTTACTTTTTTGTTCATTCCGTTTTCGGCTATTTTTTCGTAACGGATTTTACATTCAAACCAATTATGCATCATAATTTATACTATTCTTTCGTTGAGTTAAATTCATCTCTGCAAAGATATAAAAAAGTAGAGATGTTATATAAGAATGACTTGGTAAACTTTTTTGGTTTTTGGGCGAAACCTCAAAGTGTGAGGCTTATTCCCTTAGTTTACATCGGTTTTGTTGCATGAATTCTTGAATCATATTGCTGTAATCTCCTTTTATAAGAATGTGATGATTGCCCAATGGATTACGCAGGAAATAAGTTGTTGGCTTATCTAATTTGATACGTAACTGAGTGCGGCAGGTTGAAATCAGGTTGGTGTTTTCGCAGAGATGTCCTGAGCTGACATAGTATTCATCCAGACACTCGCTTCCACATTTGAAAAGAGTGATGTCTTCTTCGTGCAATATACCTTGTATGGCAATGCTGTTAGGTACATCAGCTTGATCACGGATGATGAAAGCATCGGTCATTCGAGTGCTGATGGTGTCATGGGCTAGTATGATTTCGTTTTTCTGGGTATCAATGAATGCAGGATTGGCTATGAATCCGGGTTGGCCAGTCAGTTCATGTACCATTAGCAGCGTCATTACAGCCTGCAGGTCTCCCTCATTTCCGGCGGGAATTCCTTCATCGTTTAAGAGTGAAACAGCAAGGTTGCCAGCTGTGTTTAAGTCTTGCATCAGCGAGTAATTAGAAAGGGTGAGCGCGTCCAGATGCTCTTCCTGACAGACTTTTTTAATAGCTTTGTATAGACGCATATCGCGGAGTAAATCTTCGGGAGAGGAATCTTGGCAAGCTTTGGCGCGAGTTGCAAGAAGTGAGGCCTCCAGTCCGATTTCATCATCCGAGATTGTATGGAAAAAGTTATAGACTGCTTCTAATGGGATATCAATGTAGCTCACTCCCCATCGGCGGCTTGCCAGCAGATAATCAGCATGGCTGGCAATAAGCCAAGGGGCTGAAGTACCAATGACTCCGATTCGCTTGCCTTTCAGGTTGCGTTTTCCGATAAAAGCATGGTAGTGGGACAGGACTTGTTTTGCCATCTCGGCAGATTTTCCGTGAATTATTTTTACCTGCATGTCTTTTGAGCGTACCCAGGTAGCTATTTCAAGAGCTGCAGAAAGAGAATTCTCCTGCCCGTCGGTGAGTAAGGTTATGGGATAGGGGAAGCTGCTGAAGTTACAAATGGCAATGTCGGCAACGCATCCGTCGGCTATGAATACCATTTTGTAGGCATTAGAGGGAATGTTTTCTGCCTCAGTGTAAGGAGTCATGTGGAGTGTAAAATATTTTTCCAATTCAATAAAGAGGTCTTTATGGCATTCATACGTTTTTTCTGCTTTGTAATTGCCCGATGCAAATATGATTAAATAAAGGTCCATATTCTTATTTGATTTGATTCGTTCAACAAACATACATTTTTTTTCTTAAACTCTTAGGTAAAATGAAGTTTGATAACATACATTGACGTTATGTAAGATTCGTTCGAAGAAATGGCATTCTTGTTTTTATTTGGCTATAAACTTGTCAGATTGGCTGTTTCGTTTTATATTTGCAGTAAATATGTTATAAAAAAAGTAATTATGCCACAAATATCCATACGAGGAAATGAAATGCCGGAATCACCCATCCGCAAACTGGCGCCATTAGCTGAAGCAGCAAAGCAAAGAGGTGTGCATGTTTATCATCTGAATATCGGGCAGCCAGACCTGCCTACTCCGCGAGCGGCTCTTGACGCAATACGTCGTATTGATCGGACTGTTCTGGAATATAGTCCCAGTCAGGGATATCGTAGCTATCGTGAGAAATTAGTAGGATACTATAATCAATATAACATCCATTTGGATGCAGATGACATAATCATTACCACAGGAGGCTCGGAAGCTGTTTTATTTGCTTTTATGAGTTGCTTAAATCCGGGAGATGAAATCATTGTTCCTGAGCCTGCCTATGCCAACTATATGGCGTTTGCCATTTCTGCAGGTGCAGTTATCCGAACGGTTACTACTACGATAGAAGAAGGATTTTCTCTTCCGAAAGTTGAGAAGTTTGAGGAATTGATCAATGAGCGTACGAAAGGGATTTTGATTTGTAATCCGAATAATCCTACCGGATATCTTTATACTCGGCGTGAGATGAATCAGATACGTGATTTGGTTAAGAAGTACGATCTTTTCCTTTTCTCTGATGAGGTATACCGTGAATTTATTTATACAGGTTCTCCATATATATCGGCTTGTCATTTAGAGGGTATAGAGGAGAATGTGGTGTTAATTGATTCTGTTTCGAAGCGTTACTCTGAATGTGGTATCCGTATCGGTGCATTGATTACAAAAAATAAGGAAGTAAGAAAAGCGGTTATGAAGTTCTGTCAGGCTCGTCTGAGTCCTCCGTTAATTGGACAAATAGCAGCAGAGGCTTCATTGGATGAACCGGAGGAATATTCACGCGAAACGTATGATGAATATGTGGAACGCCGCAAATGCTTGATTGATGGCTTGAATCGTATTCCCGGTGTGTATTCGCCTATCCCTATGGGAGCTTTTTATACTGTGGCAAAATTGCCTGTAGATGATTGTGAAAAATTCTGTGCCTGGTGCTTGTCAGAGTTCAATTATGAAGGTGAGACTATTATGATGGCTCCTGCAACTGGGTTTTATACTACTCCAGGGGCTGGAAAAAATGAAGTTCGTTTGGCTTATGTCTTGAAAAAAGAAGATCTGGTTCGAGCTCTTTATGTGTTACGTAAAGCACTTGAAGCCTATCCGGGGAGAGTTGATGATTAATCGTTTATGAATTGGAAACTTTTTATAGCCCGCCGTATTTATACAGCCGGTCAAGGTAATAGGGCTGTTTCAAAGCCTGCTGTGCGCATTGCCATGGCAGGCATTATTATTGGATTGGCTGTCATGATTGTTTCGGTGGCGGTCGCAGTGGGTTTTAAGCATCAGGTACGTGACAAGATTGTAGGTATAGGAGCCGATATCCTTGTCTCTGGCATTGATGGAGCTCAGTTGTATCAGATGAAGCCCATAGTGGGTAATGATAGTCTGATGCAAGTGTTTAATCAACTTTCAGGAGTAAAACATGTGCAGCGTTATTCGTCGAAAGCTGGTATGATTATGACTTCTGACGATTTCTATGGCATGATGCTGAAAGGTGTGGGACAGGAATATGATTTTACTTTTTTGAAAAATCACTTAGTAGAGGGTGAAATACCTGTATTTACTGATTCAGCGGCTAGTAATAAAGTGTTGCTGTCACGGTCAGTAGCCGATAAGTTATCTTTAAAAGTGGGCGATAAGTTGTACACCTATTTTGTGGATAGAAATGTACGCGTCCGTCGTTTGACGATAAGTGGTATTTATCAGACTAACCTTTCATATTATGATGATTTGTTTCTTGTGACTGACCTTTATACGGTGAACCGGTTGAACAGTTGGAAAACGGGGCAGGTAGGAGGGTTGGAAGTCTCTGTCAGTGATTACCGGAATTTGGATAAAGTTAATGACCGGCTTCGATTTCAGTTGGAAGATGCAGTAGATGATTATGGTGAGATTTATTGCTCGCGAACAGTAGAGGAGGTTTACCCGCAGATTTTTGACTGGTTGAATTTACTCGATGTGAATGTCTGGGTGATTCTTATCTTGATGACAGGAGTTTCAGGATTTACCATGATATCCGGCTTATTGATTATTATCTTGGAGCGGACGAATATGATTGGAGTATTAAAGGCATTAGGGGCAGATAATACCTCTATCCGGCGTATCTTTCTTTCCTTTTCGGTCTTTTTAATTGGCCGTGGTATGTTATGGGGGAATATTATCGGTATAGCAATTTGCGGCATACAGTATTTTTTTCAACCGCTTCAACTTGACTCAAAAACTTATTATGTAAGTTCGGTGCCGGTAGAACTTCCTTTAGGCTGGTTTTTATTGCTGAATATCGGAACTTTAGTGGTTTCTGTGTTAATGCTTATCGGACCTTCTTTCTTAATTAGCCGGATTCATCCGGCTAAGTCCATCCGTTTTGAGTAAGAATCTGGGGCAGATAATTGAGCAAATAAGAAAGGCGTGCTTGTGTGAAACACATGATGCACGCCTTCTTTCTTTGTGTTTTGACTTGTGGCTTGAATCCAGATAACTGGAATCAAGTCTGTCTATAAAATCAGTTTTGTGGCTTTAACCAACGGTCTAACCATCTAAAGAAAGTACGTTGCCACAGTATTCCGTTTTGTGGTTTTAGCACCCAGTGGTTTTCGTCGGGGAAAAGAAGCAGTTCAGCAGGGATTCCTTTAAGTTTAGCGGCATTGTAAGCAGCCATGCCCTGAGAAGCCAAGATACGGTAATCTTTCTCTCCATGAATACATAGAATCGGGGTGTCCCATTTATCTACAAAGAGGTGAGGAGAGTTTGCGTAACTGCGTTTTACGGCAGGATTGTTTTTCTCCCAATATGCACCGCCTAAATCCCAGTTTGCAAACCAAAGTTCTTCAGTTTCCAGATATTGCTGTTCCATATTGAAAAATCCGTCATGGGCTATAAATGCCTTGAATCGTTTGTTGTGATGTCCTGCTAGCCAGTAAACTGAATATCCTCCGAAGCTGGCTCCTACGCATCCCAAGTGGTCTTTATCAACGTAAGGCTCGCGTGCCATGTCGTCGATAGCACTGAGGTAGTCATCCATGCAGTGACCTCCATAGTTGGTACTAATTTCTTCTAACCATTCCTGACCGAATCCGGGAAGACCGCGGCGGTTTGGGGCTACAATGATGTATCCGTTTGCTGCCATAATCTGGAAATTCCACCGGTAGCTCCAGAATTGGCTGACAGGACTTTGTGGGCCTCCTTCACAGAACAGCAGGGTAGGATATTTTTTCTTCGGATCAAAATCAGCAGGATAGATAATCCATGAGAGCATGTCTTTTCCGTCTATGGTTTTGGTCCAGCGAGGCTCTACTTTTCCTATTTTCAGCTGGTCAAAGATATGTTTGTTTTCGGTAGTGATTTGTGAAATTTTGTTTTCTTCATTCAGACTGATGGTGAAAAGTTCGTCAGCTTCGCTGATAGAGTGGCGCTTGGTGAGCAGCTGGTCTTTATTCAGCAATGCTACCGAAGCGTAGTCAAACATTCCATCGGTAAGCTTCTTTATATTGCCGTTCAGGTTTGTGCTGTAAACCATGCTTGTGCCGTGCCATACACCGACGAAATAAAGGCTCTGTGAATCATCATTCCAGCAATAATCATCTACTCCTGACAGAAACTGTTCGGTTACGTATCCTTTTTCATTGGTTTCCAGATTGAATACACAAAGGCGGTTTCTGTCGCTTTCGTAACCGTCACGTTCCATACTTTGCCAAGCGATGTATTTGCCGTCGGGCGAAAATTTGGGATTGATGTCGTATCCGTTGTTCGTGTCTTCTATCTTTAAATCAGGCATGCCGTCAACGTGGAACCGTTTGGTGTAATCTTTGCAGAGATTCTTGGTAGTTTTACTTTCTGTGTCATAGAGGTAAATGTCTGAGTCAGTAGAGACAGCATATGCTTTTCCTGTCTTTTTGCGGCAGGTATAAGCTATCTTCTTAGAATCAGGACTCCATGCCAACTGTTCGATGCCTCCAAAAGGCTTCATAGGCGATTCATAAGGTTCGCCCACTAAGATATCGGTTGCTTCTCCCATCTCATTACCGTTGAAGGGAGCAACAAAAGGGTGTGGAATGGTTTCTACCCATTCATCCCAGTGTTTATACATAAGGTCATCTACAATAATTCCGCTCGCCTTGTCAAGGTCTGGATAGATATCGGCAGTTCGTTCTCCGTATTTAATTTGGGAGATAAAAAGGATATTCTTCTCGTCGGGTGAGAAACGGAAACCTTCGATGTTGCCCATGAAGTTAGAAAGTTGCCGGCGTTCAGTTCCGTCTGGATTCATTTCCCAAATTTGGTTGCTTCCGCTTGCCGCAGTCAAGAAAGCTATTTTCTTTCCCCCTTTAATCCAGGTGGGTTCACCTTCATTGGCGGCTGTTTGTGTTAATAGCGTGTTGTTTGTACCGTCTGCATTCATTACATAGATAACAAGGTGGCTTTTGTTTTCTTTTACGCTATAATAGGAAACTGTATAGGCAATCTGCTTTCCGTCTGGTGAGACGCTTGAATTGCCAATTCGTCCCATAGCCCATAATGCGTCAGGCGTAAGGGTTCCGTTTGCAACTGTAATTTCTTGTCGTCCTATTATGGGACTTTCTTCGGCAGTGAGAGGCTTCTCTGAAGTTCCACAAGCCGATGCTGACAGAATAAGAGCAGCTGTCATTGTCATGAGATCTGTTTTTTTCATGTGTTAATGAGTATTTATAGTTAGTCGTTTTCCATGTCTTTCAAGTGTATTTCAAGCGCTTTTACTGAGATGTGAATCTCCCATATTGATACGCCAAGTGAAGCGATGAGCAGCAGAAGGGCGAACCCGAAAATGTAGACAGATAACGTATTGAGTCCGATATAAATAAGAAACATGGTAATTACACAGAAAAATAAGCTGGAAATACCTAATACTTGCATAGACCGAGTAAGATAAAGACGTTTCCGTAGATTGTTTATCTGAGCAACGGTTACCTCTGAATGCTGTTTGACATATTGCTCTTTTAAGGTGCGTACTAACTGAGCATACGACAAGAACCTGTTGGTATATGCCAGCATAATTAACGACACGGCAGAGAATAATAGAGTAGGGGTGGTAAGTGTCAGTTCATTCATTTCTTTTGTTCTTATAAAAGAATTGTCACCTTGAATAAACAAGATGACAATCCGGATCGTTTTATGTACTTATTATTTTTTCATTCTTTCCTGACGTTCTTTCTGTAAGCGTTCCTGCTCTTTTTGCAAAGCCTCCAGTTTGGCCATCAGACCGCTCTGTTTCCGTGCAGAAGGAGCCTTCTTGTTAGCTTCCAATTGTGCCAATAGCTTCTTCTCGTCAGTCATTTTGCGCATAACCCACATGGTGATGATTCCGATCAATCCTGATATAAAATAATAATAACTCAGTCCTGAAGCATATTCATTGAAGATAAAGAAGAACATGACAGGCATGATATACATCATCCATTTCATTGCAGCCATTTGCGGGTTGTTGCCCATATCTTGCTGTTTCATCATGATGATTTGGTTTAGCACCGTGGTTAAACTGAACAACAGACAGAATACGCTCAGATGGTTACCCAGCAGGGGAATGTTAGTGCTCCAGCTAATCAGATCATCATACGATGAAAGGTCGTCTGCCCATAAGAAACTTTGCTGACGCAATTCAATAGCGTTCGGCACAAAGAAGAATAAAGCCATGAAGACCGGAGTTTGGATAAGCATAGGTAAACATCCTCCCATTGGGCTTACGTTATATTCGCGATAAAGCGCCATTGTTTCCTGTTGTTTCTTTAAGGCATCTTCCTGTTTTGGATATTTTGCATTGATTTTATCAACATAGGGTTTCAATGCGCGCATCTTTGCTGAAGATATAAACGATTTCCATGTAGTTGGTAATACCAATACTTTAACAATGATAGTCATCAATAAGATAACCAGTCCCATGCTTAATCCCCAACTTGAAAGCCAGTCGAACAAGTTAATGGTAAACCACCGGTTAATCAGTCGGATGATGGGCCATCCCAGATAAACCAAGTCTTCCAGTTCCTGATCTTTATCCTGGAAGCTCAAATCATTGCTGGCCAGCAAGGTCTTAAAGTGGTTCGGACCATAATAGAACTGGAGGTGGCTGGGCTGTTTGCCGGTAGGGTCAAAGAATGTTTTCATTTCAGCGTTATAGTTTTTCATATATCCACTGCCTTTTTGTTCCATATTTGACTCTAATGTGGCATTTTCAAAGTTCTTCTCAGCCATAAATACGCAAGAAAAATATTGGTTTTTAAAGGCCACCCAGTTTAATGCTTCAGGAATACTCTTGCGTTCATTGTTTGTTTCACTCAGATAGTCGAAGCTGTCATCAGCCGGCTTATAGGTAAGTGAAGTATAACGCTGCTCAAAGGTATATCCTTTTTCCATTTGGCGAGCTCTCTGTTTCCAGTCAATGCTCATGCTTTTCAAAGACGGAGAAAAGAAGTTTTGCATACCTTCTGCTTCCACCGTCATGTCTACCATATATGAATTCGGAAGCAAACGATAGTTGAAAGCCAGAAAACCTCCATTTGAAGCTTTTAAACGCATGCTGACAGTGCTGTCTGTAACGTTTGTAGCTTCAAAATACATTTGGTCGCTTATGATATTTTCGTTTTTTCCTTCAAAACTGAAATTCAATGAGGCATCGCTCTCGTCAAATAAAATTAACGGTTCCTGCTTTTGGTCTTTATAATCTTTCAGTGTAGCTTTACAGATACGTCCTCCTTTATTGCTGAAGACGAGTTTGAGCAAATCATTTTCCAAGGTAAGAAATTGTTCTTCACCTTGAGTGGCTTGAAAAAATGCTGAGGTAGAATCTATTTGAATTGTTTTCTCTGCGATTTCTTCTTGGGCCTTTTTGATTTCTTCTTGTTTCTGTATAACCTGTTGGATAGAATCTTGATAGTGCTGTGCACGTGCTCTTTCCTCTTGGTTAGGGCGGTTGTAGATTCCGAAACCTACTATAACCGCCCCAATCAGAGCAAAACCCACTAACGTGTTTTTGTCCATTTCTTATTTTATCTATAACCTAAAATTAATATCTTATTTGTCAATAGCTGCTTTAATGAATGACAGGAATAGAGGATGTGGTTTTAGTACAGTACTGCTGTATTCCGGGTGGAACTGAGTACCGATAAACCACTTCAATGTAGGAATTTCCACAATCTCCACTAAGTCGGATTCAGGATTGATACCCACACATTTCATGCCTGCGTTTTCGTATTCAGCTTTATAGTCATTGTTAAATTCATAACGATGGCGATGACGTTCCTGAATGTGTTCGTTCTGATATGCCTGGAATGTTTTAGACGCAGGGTCAAGTACACATTCATAAGCTCCTAAGCGCATGGTTCCTCCCATATTGGTAATAGATTTTTGTTCTTCCATAATGTCGATAACATTATGTGGAGTTTTTTCATCCATTTCTCGGCTGTTGGCATCAGTATAGCCTAATACGTTACGGGCAAATTCAATAGCCATACATTGCATACCAAGACAGATACCGAACGTAGGCATATTATGGGTACGACAATATTTGATAGCCACGAATTTACCTTCAATGCCGCGTTGACCAAATCCCGGACAGATAATAATACCGTCCATCTCTTTCAGCTGTTCCTCTACATTCTCATCGGTCAGTTTTTCGCTATTGATGAAGTGGATATCAGCTTTACGGTCATTATAGGTTGCAGCTTGAGAGAGAGCTTCCAAGATTGACTTATAAGCATCTTGAAGATCATATTTACCTACCAGGCCAATTTTTACTTTCTCAGTGGCATGATGACGCCGGTTCAGGAATTCTCTCCATGGACCTAATGTAGGAGTTTCGCCTACGGGAAGTCCCATCTTTTCCAAGATAGTTGCATCTAATTTTTGTTCCTGCATACGCAAAGGCACTTCATAGATGGTTGGCATATCCATTGACTGGATTACTGCGCTCTCATCTACATTGCAGAACAATGCAACTTTTTTTCTAAGATTTGTGCTCAATTCATGTTCCGTACGCAAAACCAAGATGTCTGGTTGAATTCCGACAGACTGCAGTTCTTTTACCGAGTGCTGAGTCGGTTTTGTTTTTAATTCACCGGCAGCTGCCAGATAGGGGACATAAGTTAAATGAACGCATAATGCATTTTTGCCAAGTTCCCATTTCAACTGACGGATACTTTCCAGATACGGAAGCGATTCGATATCCCCCACTGTTCCTCCGATTTCAGTAATTACGAAGTCAAACTTGTATTTGTTTCCTAAAAGTTTGACATTGCGTTTAATTTCATCGGTAATGTGCGGAATGATTTGGATTGTCTTACCTAAATAATCACCACGACGTTCTTTATCGATTACACTCTTATAGATACGTCCAGTTGTAATATTATTGGCTTTAGTAGTTTGAATACCTAAAAAGCGTTCGTAGTGTCCCAAGTCGAGATCGGCTTCATGGCCATCTACGGTAACATAACACTCCCCGTGTTCATAAGGGTTCAGCGTACCCGGGTCAATGTTGATGTACGGGTCGAACTTCTGAATTGTTACGCTGTAGCCTCTGGCTTGCAGCAACTTGCCAATAGATGATGAAATAATCCCTTTACCTAATGAAGAGGCTACACCACCTGTTACGAAAATGTACTTAGTTTCTGCCACAATATATTATTTTTTGGTTTAAATACTTCTGAACTAATTATTCCAAGTTGCAAAAGTATAAAAATTAATGGAGAGTGGAAAGTGAAGCGTGAAGAATTTTAGAGAAGATTTTAGTCTTGGCAGATATTCGATGCGTGATAAATGACAGAAACACTTTTTTTGATTGGGAAAATGCTATTTATTTTATTCTTCAAATAAAAAATATGTAAATTTGCGCAGTTTTTTAATGATGAAATGAAAATGAAAGGTAAAAAAATAGTCTTCAAATTCATGTGGGTAGCTTTGAGCTTGCTGGCCGGTACGCATGCTAAGGCAAATGAGCAAGTATATGGCTCTGATTCTTTGCGGGTTAATCTGGCTGGACCTGACAGCTTACGCCTGAAAACGCTTCGCTCTGACAGTTTACCGGAGGAGAATAGTCCGGCAGAAATACTGATTCTTGATAGCGTAATGGCTGCAGAATTATTGGCGGATACAGTGAAAGTCGATTTGCCTGATATAGATTCGTTAACCGCTAGACCGGTATCTTTGGCAGTGGATTCTATCAGTGTCCAGGCAGACCCGCTTTTTGATGAGAGTGATATATCTATAGAAGATTCTATTATAGTTCAAGCCGATTCGCTGCTGATAGAGATAGAAAAAGCGGCTGCTCATTTGCGAGACTCTGTGGTTCATTTGCGAGATTCTTTGCAGCGTGCAAAGGTGGCTCGGAAAGAAAAGCCGAATCCAGAAGTACTTGCATTTAATCGTTTGATAAGAAGCTATCGTCGCTATTATGCTGAATGGGAGGATCGTTGGAATGATATTTATCTGATTATTACAGGTGAACGATGTGATCCGGACTTTTACAAGTTAGTGATGCCAGCTACTTACTATCGCGCGCCGATTGAGCAAAGTATGAGCATTGAAGGATGGGCACCGACCATTTCTTTTATGAAAAAAGCATATCGCGAAAATAAAATGATTCCTTTGGCAGATTTGCAGAAGTCGAAGCGGGTGGACCGCTACGTGAATCGTTCCTTGCTTGATTTTTATGTTGCTTATCCTGGATTGGTTAAACAAAATGAGTCGGTACTTGAGCGCTTTGACCTTATGCCTGACGAATTGCTAAAGCAGAAAGACCGGAAGGAGAAAATGCGCGAAATGATTCATCGTGATAGCTTGCGTAAGGTAGAAGAGCAAGAACTACTGGTTATTAAACCGAATTTTTGGAAGTTTGGAGGAGATAGTTTCTTGCAGTTCTCTCAAAACTATATTTCAAGCAACTGGCATAAGGGAGGTGAAAGTACTAAGTCAATGCTTTCCGGTTTTACATGGACTGCTAACTATGATGATCATCAACGTGTACAGTTTGAAAACCGGGTAGAATGGAAGCTAGGCTTCGTGACTGCTCCCTCAGATACAGTTCATTCATATAAAGCTAACAACGACTTGCTCAGACTGACCTCTAAGTTCGGATACCGTGCCATTAATACGTGGTATTATACCCTGTCGGCTGAATTTAAGACACAGTTTTTCTCTAACTATGCAACAAATTCGGACAACTTGGTTTCTGCTTTCTTTTCTCCGGCAGAGCTGAATGTCGGTCTCGGTATGGACTATAAGTATGTAAAAGAGGGACGTTGCAATCTTTCTGTGCTGATAAATCCAGTCAACTATACCTTATATAGTGTATCAAGTAATCGTGTAGACCCTACCAGATTTAATATAAAAGAAGGTCATAAGCATGAAAGTGTATGGGGTTCGCGTTTGGAAGCCACATTGATGTGGAAAATTTTCAAAGGATTTACATGGGAGTCTCGTTTCTCTTATACAACGAACTATGAAAAAGTTTTGGGCGAATGGGAAAATACATTTACGTTTGCCTTTAATCGATTCCTCTCTACAAAAGTCTTTGTACACGGACGCTTTGATGATGGGGTTCCCAGAGTTGAAGGAAAAGGCTATCTTCAATTACAAGAATTGTTTAGCTTTGGTTTGAATTATACTTGGTAATATATTTAGTTATAGTTTTTAGAATGAATAGTTTATTTCAAATACCGTCATTTGTAACAGTGCTTGATTTTATCGGGACATTTGCATTCGCCATCAGTGGCATTCGTTTGGCATCGGCAAAAAGTTTTGACTGGTTTGGTGCGTATATTGTGGGGCTGGCTACAGCCGTAGGAGGGGGTACTATTCGTGATTTATTGCTTGATGTAACTCCACCTTGGATGACAGATCCTATGTATTTGCTTTGTACAGCCTATGCCATGATTTTTGTAATTATATTTGGCAAATATCTTATCCGACTGAATAATACGTTCTTTTTGTTTGATAGTATTGGACTTGCTCTTTTTACCGTGGTGGGTTTTAGCAAGGCTTATAGTTTAGGTTATCCATGTTGGATTGCCATTATTATGGGCAGTGTAACCGGAGCTGCCGGTGGCGTATTGCGCGATGTTTTTATAAATGAAATTCCATTGATTTTCCGGAAAGAAATTTATGCTATGGCATGTGTCGTTGGGGGGATTGTTTATTGGTTGTGTCTGAAGTCGGGGATGGAAGATTATTTGGGGCAAATCTTAGGAGGTGTTGTAGTGTTTGTGGTACGTATTTTAGCTGTGAAGTATCAGATTACATTGCCTATTTTGAAAGGGGATTCTGAAAGTGAGTAATCTATGAACCAAAAACGTCGACTTGTTTTTTATGCATATCGCATATGGGCTTTACTTCCTCTATTCTATTTTCAGGATGCATTAGCCTGTGGAAGTGCCGACAGCTTACGTGTGGAGAGTCTTTTATGTCAAGCTGCTATGCTTCCTACAGACAGTAATAAGGTATTGTTTTTTGCTCATGGGCTTGAAGGAAAGCCTTATCAGACCGGAACATTGGATACAGGAAACCTGGAGGAATTGGTAGTACGGTTAGATTGCTTTGACTGTGTAACTTTTGTGGAAACAGTTCTTGCACTGGTGCGGTGTAATAGGCTTGGTCAATTAAGCTTTTCTGATTTTTGCAAGCATCTGCAAGTTATACGCTACCGTGATGGCATAATCGATTCGTATGCTTCACGTTTGCATTATTTTAGTGATTGGATATGGAATAATACACACAAGCATCTTGTTTATGAGCGCACTGGTGAACTAAGTAAAAAGGTTCGCAAATTATCTCTTGACTTTATGACTAAACACGCCTCTCTTTATCCGGCTTTTGCTGACTCGCTTTGTCTTGACTCAATGTATAAGGTGGAGAGCAGATGGCAAAATTATGCTATGCCTTATATAGAAAAAGGCAGACTCAACGGCTTATCGTCAGAATTGGATATTCGCAATGGTGATATTTTAGCTTTGACAACTTCTAAAGAGGGGCTTGATGTGGTGCACGTGGGGTTTGCCTATTGGGTGGAGGGGAAGCTTCATCTGCTTCATGCCTCATCTCTTCATGGAAAGGTTCTTGTTGACCCCATTCCATTATTTGATTATTTAGAAAAGAAGCCTAATCATACTGGAGTAAGGGTGATAAGTTTATTATGAAAAAGAACATTTAATAATAAAGCCGACTGATTCGTAGGTTGAATCAGTCGGCTTTATTATTGGGGTAGTTGGGTGAATGGGTTGTTGTGTGTTATTCAAAACAATAAACATCCGAAGGGGTTGTTCGCTTGAGTGGAATAACTTGAAGGTCTTTTCCGGCAACAATGCCTCTGTTCTTTAATGCAAGTTCTACAGTCTTATAAGCCAGTTCAGGGTGGTTGTTGTCTTTACTCAAGTGGCAGAGCCATAAGTATTTTAGTCTTTCGGGAAAATGATTAGCCAAAAAATCCGCCATTTCTTTGTTGCTCATGTGTCCGTTCGGGCCAGCGATGCGCATTTTTAAATGCTGTGGATAAGGCCCCATTTGCAGCATGGTTTCATCGTAGTTCGCTTCCATAATCAGATATTCAGCGCGGCTGATATATTGTGCAGCCGTGTCTGTAATGTGTCCTATATCCGTAATGAATACAAATGTTTTATTTTCACATTCTATGCAATATCCAACATTGTCTGTTCCATCATGAGGAACCCCAAAGCATGTGATGGTGAAGTCAGCTAATTTAAAGGTTTCTTCTTTTCGGATAAAATTTTTATGTTCGCTGCTGAGCTTTTCTGTCATACAATAACTGCGGGTGATTCCCTCGTGTATTTCTTGGGTAGAATAGATAGGAATGTGATGTTTTTCTCCTAAATGTCCTACAGCCTTTATATGATCGGCATGGTCGTGGGTTACTAATACAGCTTGAACTTGTTCCAGATTCAGACTATATTCCTTAAATATTTTTTTGATACTGCGTATGCCTATTCCCGCATCTATCAATATGCTGCATTTGTCTGTTCCGAGGTAATAGCAATTCCCGCTACTTCCACTTCCCAAACTCATAAATTTAATTTTCATGACTGCTTGTATTTTTTATAGAGAAATGCAAAGTTATAAAAAATGCAGCAATTTAGAAGCGAACTAAACTGATTTATTCATATGCCTTGTGAAGATGAAGCGAATTTTTCTTTACTGTTTTGCAAATTCACTATCTTTTTGTATATTGGCTTCACAGGAATTAGGTTCGCTTATGAAGGATAATCTGTCATTATATCAACTATCCGATGAAACAAAGGAAAAGATACGTGAACGTGTCAGAAGTTTTAACCGGAATAGAAATAGAGATAAGGGGGTTTATGCCATTAGCCTTGCTACCGGATACCGTCCTTATTATGCTCTATGGAGAATATTTGCAGGAGCAGAACCTCCTTTGTTTATCCGTACGTTGGCTACAACGTTGGACGATGCACTAAGTCGGGCTATGCATCTGCTACAGAATTGTAACGTAGCATTGGCACTCGTGGAAAATGCTTTTTTTGAACCTTTTTATGGAATGGCCGATGATATTATGCCATTTGGAATGTATAAAGGCAAACGGCTGGCAGAAATCTATTATCTTGCTCCGTCGTATGTCTTATGGTTGGCAAATAAATTTACTCCAAGTTCCAAAAAATATAATCGGCTGATAGCCTTTGCCAAAGCGTTTGCTTTTGTCCACTTTGAGTTGACAGTGCAAAAAAGAAAGGTTTCATCTGTCAGTCATTTTGTAGGTGACAAAGGGGATAAATTATTTCATATTGACTTAGTAGTACTCAATGTTCGTTTGCAAGTAGATACTTACAAACCTGATTTTTATGTTGATCAGAATGTGCTGGCTGCCGACCGGGATGGAAACCGCTTCACTTTTCTTGTTAAGGCAGCAGGAAGTAGTTTAACTCCTAAGGTATTGCATTGCAGGAGCCGTAAAATAGAACAGCATCAGCAAATTCAGCTTGCTTCAGCTAAAATTATGGGGCATTATGAGAGTCATGGTGTGAAATATACCCGCTTAGGATACGTCAGACTCAACGGATAGGTTCTTAAAAGTCGGCCTCCTTAGTTATATGGATTATTTTCTGAGTAACAGGATGGAGAAACTCTAGTTCTGCTGCATGCAGATAAAGGCGGTCTGATTTCCACCCATACAGTTCGTCTCCCACAATAGGATGGTTGAGTCCTTGCGAATGAGCCGCATGAACACGAAGTTGGTGGGTGCGTCCGGTTAGTGGATAAAAATAGACGCGCGTTTTTCCATTCTCATAGCCCATTGTCTCATAATAAGTGACAGCTTCTTTCCCGTGCGTAAAATCTACCATTTGCCGAGGACGGTCTAACGGATTAAGACATAAAGGGAGTGATATGGTTCCATGGGCGAAACTTAATTCGCCTTCCAATAGCGCAGTATATCTTTTCTTGATTTTTCTTTCTTCAAAAAGAGCCTGTAATTTCTGGTGAACCTCTTTTGTTTTTGCTGCAAGAAGCAACCCTGAAGTAGCCATGTCTAGCCGGTGGACAATGATTGGTCCGGTAGCGTGTGGATATAAGATGCGCAGGCGCTGGAAAATAGAGTCTAAATCATTTTTCCCGGGAACAGAAAGCATGCCGGCGGGCTTGTTGACCACTAACAGAGAATCGTCTTCATATAAAATATCCAGTGGAGTGTGCTGATGTATATTGTCCTCCAGTGGATTATTTTCAATGTCCAGTCCGATAAGCATATGGCGTAAGATTGGTTCACATTTGCCTTTGCAAGAGGGGTAAAAATGACCATGATGGCGAATCTCATCTTTAGGTGACATTCCCCACCAAAACTCTCCCATGGCTAATGGAGTTAAATCAGACGAGTAGGCATATTGTAACAATTTAGGCAAGGCGCATTCTCCAGCTCCCGAGGGAGGGAAGCCTTGAGGTGTGCTTTTAAATAATTCGCATAAGTCTTTCCTTTTCCCTTTTGCATTCAGCATACGGAATTGTCCAAACAACTTTTCTTGAAGGGCTGCCGAACGTTTTTTTCGTTCTTGTTTTAGCAGGCAGATGGTTTCCTCTATTTGGCGTACCTTGCCTTGTTTCTCTTTTATAAAATTCTGTAATTCTTTTTCTTTTCTTTTGAAGGAGGCTTTCTGGTGTTGACTTTCCCGGATAAGTAAAGTTTCCTCTTCTGGGCTAATGCCCGATTTACGGCGCTCATCCCTTTCTGATTTTGCCTTTTTCAGAGCTTCTTTATATTGGGCAATGGTAGCTGCAGCATATTGTTTCGCTGCATTAAGCTCGTTTTTCATCTCTAAATAAAGAGAAGAGTTTTCAGTCTTTTTAATCTGTAGGTTAATAGCTGAAATATTCTTTTCTTCTTGTCGAAAAAAACCGTCGGGCTGAAGCATATCGTATACAGGAGGAACAAAGAAGGAATGATGGTTGCTTCCTGCAAGATTTCCCGAAAAGGCAGCAAGGTAGCCGATGCGTTTCTCAGGTGTGCGTACAATCAACACCCCAAACATTTTACCTTCTTGCAGCTCTTCTGCCCAGTCTTTTCTGCTTTGTAAATAAATCTGAACTTCTTTTGCAGCTAATTCCGTTAAAGTATGTGGCGTATAATGAAAAGGATAGGTAAATTGAGCCGGTAGGGCAATGGAGTCAATAGGGAAAGGGAAGAAATGTACTTTAGCGTTCATACGGTAGGTTGACAAAATAAAGAGAATGTATCAAAATTAAAAATCTGTATCATTTTGTCATTCAGGGAGAAATGAACTTTTATTCTGATACACTCTCAATTCGTTGATATGTTTAGTCTTTATTCTAATTCTCTTTGTCGGCAAAAACACTCACCGAATTTTTCATCTACATTTTCTATTGGGGATTTGAAAATGCCGAATACAGCCGAGCCGGATCCACTCATTGAAGCATATACAGCACCTAAATCGTATAATTTATCTTTAATTGCGGCAATTTCAGGGTGAGTAAGGAATACGCTGTCTTCAAAATCATTTTTCATGGAATTTTTCCATGTCTCTATGGGTTGTTTTATGATTTGCAGCAAGGATACCTCTGGCTTTCGTGGGGTGATGTTGGCATAGGCCTCACGTGTGGCAACAGAAGAGTTGGGTTTAACCAATACCAGATGATACCCCTTTAAAGAAAAGTCTATCGGCTGAAATACATTCCCGATTCCTGTAGCGAAGACCGGTTTGTTTTGGATAAAAAAAGCGCAGTCTGCTCCTAATTTTGCTGCATATGTTTCCATCTGTTCAAGCGATAACTCCAGATGGAACTTTTCGTTGAGCAGTTTAATCATGAAGGCACAATCGGCCGATCCTCCACCTAATCCTGCTCCGGTAGGGATGTGCTTGAATAAATGGATATCTACAGGTGGAAGTTGGAAGTCTTGTTTAAGCAAGTTATATGCTTTGACAACGAGATTGTCGTCGGGCTTTCCTTCCAGAGTCGTACCACTGATATGCAGCTTGAACGGTTCTGAACTTTCTTCAAGGCGGGTAACTTCAAGTGCATCCTGTAGCTTAATAGGATAGAAAATAGTTTCAAGATTGTGGTAACCGTCGGAGCGTTTTTCTGTAATGTTTAATCCGAGGTTTATTTTTGCATTAGGAAATGTTATCATAAGTTTATGGATTTTGTTTGTACGTTCAAATATAAGAGAAAGTTTTGAATAAATTGAGAAAATACGACTTGAAATTTGAAAATGTCGTATCTTTGCGACCACAAAAACAGTAACGAAATGGCAGAAACGAAAAGAACGACACGTATCCCGAAGACCGGAACAAAGGTAAAACCTGTGGATGAATATGGGCATTTGCAGCCTCAAGCTCCTGAACTTGAAGAAGCAGTACTGGGAGCATTGATGATAGAAAAGGATGCCTATTCGCAGGTGAGTGAAATCCTTCGTCCGGAGTCATTCTACGAGCGAAAGCATCAGCTGATTTATGCAGCTATTACCGATTTGGCTATCCAGCAAAAACCGATTGACATTCTTACCGTAGCAGAGCAGTTGCGCTCACGGGGGGATTTGGAAGAAGTGGGAGGTCCTTTTTATATTACCCAGTTAAGTGGCAAGGTAGCGTCTTCAGCTCATATTGAATATCATGCGCGCATCATTGCCCAGAAGTTTCTTGCCCGCGAACTGATTTCGTTTACCAGCTCTATTCAGACCAAGGCATTTGATACCACGCAGGATGTGGATGATTTGATGCAGGAGGCGGAAGGAAAGCTTTTTGAAATCTCACAGCAGAACATGAAGAAGGACTATACGCAAATCAATCCGGTAATTAAGGAGGCGTATGAGATGCTTCAGATTGCAGCAACGCGTACAGATGGTTTGAGTGGACTTTCCAGCGGATTTCATCAGCTTGACAAAATGACTTCCGGTTGGCAGAAGTCAGATTTGATTATTATTGCTGCTCGTCCGGCTATGGGAAAGACTGCATTCGTGCTTTCCATGGCCAAGAATATGGCAGTCAGCAATAAAGTTCCTGTTGCGCTGTTTTCTCTTGAAATGAGCAATGTGCAGCTTGTGAACCGTTTGATAGTCAATGTGTGTGAGATTCCCGGGGAAAAAATCAAAAGCGGTCAGCTTGCACCGTACGAATGGGGTCAGCTTGACTATAAGATAAAAGAGCTTTACGATGCACCGCTTTATGTAGATGATACGCCATCACTTTCAGTTTTCGAACTCCGAACAAAGGCCCGTCGATTGGTGCGTGAGCATGGCGTTCAGATTATTATTATTGACTACCTTCAGCTGATGAATGCCAGCGGAATGTCATTCGGCAGCCGTCAGGAAGAGGTAAGTACCATCTCTCGTTCGCTGAAAGGATTGGCAAAAGAGTTGAATATCCCTATTATAGCCTTGAGCCAGTTGAACCGTGGGGTGGAAAACCGTGAGGGAATTGACGGCAAACGTCCCCAACTGAGCGATTTGCGTGAATCGGGAGCCATTGAGCAGGACGCCGATATGGTTTGCTTTATTCACCGTCCGGAATATTACAAAATATATGCCGATGAGAAAGGAAATGATTTGCATGGAATGGCGGAGATTATCATAGCCAAGCATCGTAACGGTGCAGTCGGTGATGTGCTGTTGCGTTTTCGTGGTGAGTATGCTCGTTTCCAGAATCCGGATGATGAAATGATTGTACCTATGCCGGGAGAAGAAACCCCACCTCCGGTGCTCCGTTCACGGATGAATCAGGGGGGAGGCAGTGATTTTGTTCCACCTCCTGCGGAAGAAATGGCTCCTCGGCCGGATAATCCGTTTGGTGGTCCTATTCCGGATGTCCCCTTTTAAGAGAAAGAAGGTTAAATAAAAAAGTAGCCGTTATTGGCCGGATATTTCCATCCAATGACGGTCTTTTTTTTGTGCGCCAAACGAAGTCAAGCGTAAAAAAACTCATTCTTCTCTTTTATCCCAAATATTTATATTAAATTTGCGCGTTATTCCAGATGAAATACGTAAAACTATACATATATGAATATCTCTTATAATTGGCTGAAAGAATATGTCAATTTCGATTTGACACCCGAAGAAACAGCAGCCGCACTTACCTCTATAGGTTTAGAGACCGGAGGCGTAGAGGAAGTTCAATCAATTAAAGGTGGTCTTGAAGGACTTGTGGTAGGTGAAGTGTTAACATGTGAACCTCATCCCAATTCAGACCACATGCACATCACTACAGTTAATTTAGGACAGGGAGAACCTGTACAGATTGTGTGTGGCGCAGCCAATGTAGCTGCCGGTCAGAAAGTGATTGTTGCAACATTAGGAACAAAACTATATGATGGTGAAGAATGCTTTACCATTAAAAAATCAAAGCTTCGCGGAGTAGAATCAAACGGAATGATTTGTGCCGAAGACGAAATAGGAGTAGGTACAAGCCATGACGGAATTATTGTTCTTCCTGCAGATACAGTTCCGGGTACACTTGCAAAAGACTACTATAACATCAAGAGTGATTATGTACTTGAAGTCGACATTACTCCGAACCGTGCTGATGCATGCTCACATTATGGTGTGGCACGTGACCTTTACGCATGGCTTATTCAGAACGGATATCAGGCCGAGCTGAAACGTCCATCAGTAGATGGGTTTAAGGTAGATAATCATGATATGGACATTGAAGTGGTGGTAGAAAATACAGAAGCCTGTCCACGTTATGCTGGAGTCGCTATTAAAGGTGTAACCGTAAAGGAAAGTCCGGAATGGCTGCAAAATAAACTCCGCCTGATAGGTGTCCGCCCTATAAACAATATTGTAGATATTACCAACTATATTCTTCATGCGTATGGCCAGCCGATGCACTGCTTTGATGCCGATAAGGTGAAAGGCGGAAAAATTGTGGTAAAGACCTGTGCCGAAGGAACAAAGTTTGTAACTTTAGATGAAGCAGAGCATAAACTGTCAGAGCGCGACTTGATGATTTGCAATGCAGAAGAACCGATGTGCATTGCCGGAGTATTCGGCGGACTGGATTCGGGTACTACCGAAACAACAAAAGATGTATTCCTTGAAAGTGCTTATTTCCATCCCACCTGGGTGCGAAAAACAGCCCGTCGCCATGGACTGAGCACAGACTCTTCTTTCCGTTTTGAACGTGGAGTTGACCCTAATAACACCATTTACGCACTGAAGGAAGCTGCTTTGCTGGTAAAAGAACTGGCTGGGGGAGAAATCTCGTCAGAAATCAAAGACAATTATCCAGCACCGATTGCAGATTTCAAAGTAGAACTTACTTATGCTTATGTAAATTCGCTGATAGGAAAAGAAATTCCTAAAGAAACAGTAAAGAGCATAGTAGGCAGCTTGGAAATGAAAATTGTAGAAGAAACCGAAGAAGGACTTTCTTTACTTGTTCCTCCTTATCGTGTAGATGTACAGCGCCCTTGTGATGTGGTTGAAGATATTCTCCGCATTTACGGATATAATAATGTAGAAATTCCTACTACGTTAAAATCCAGCTTAAGCGTTAAAGGAGATACAGATAAGTCGGTTAAGCTCCAAAATATTGTATCAGAACAGTTGGTAGGTTGTGGATTTAATGAAATCTTAAATAACTCATTAACTGCGGCATCTTATTACGATGGACTGGAAACCTACAAACCGGAAAATCTGGTTCGTCTGATGAATCCATTAAGCAACGATTTGAATGTAATGCGTGCTACTTTGCTGTTCGGTGGACTGGAAAGTATTCAGCACAATGCAAACCGTAAGAATGCCGATTTGAAATTCTTTGAATTCGGAAATTGCTATCACTTCCATGCAGAAAAGAAGAATCCGGAAAAAGTATTGGCAGCTTATTCTGAAGAACTTCACCTGGGCTTATGGCTTACCGGAAAGCGTGTGAGCAATTCATGGGCACACACCGACGAAAATCTGTCGGTATATGAGTTGAAGGCTTATGTATTGAACATATTCCGCCGTCTGGGCGTCAATTTCGGTGCGCTTGTATTTGGAAACTTGACAAATGACATCTATTCTGTAGCTATCTCCGTGCATACTCGTGGAGGTAAATTGTTGGCTACCTTTGGTGTAATAAGCAAGAAAATACAGAAAGCATTCGATATTGACAATGAGGTTTACTATGCTGACCTAAACTGGAAGGAACTGATGAAAGCAGTGAAAGGAAGTGCAGTAAGCTACAAGGAAATTTCTAAGTTCCCCGCAGTGAAACGCGACTTGGCATTACTGATTAATAAAGAAACTCAATTCGCGGAAATCGAGAAAATTGCTTATGAAACAGATAAGAAGCTGTTGAAGAGCGTTGAATTGTTCGATGTATATGAAGGCAAGAACCTGGAAGCCGGCAAGAAAAGTTATGCGGTAAGTTTCATGCTTCAAGATGAAAATGCGACATTGAATGACAAGCAGATTGACAAGGTAATGCAGAAACTGATTGCAAACTTACAGAACAAACTAGGTGCAGTATTGCGATAAACAGTCGGAATGAGAAAGTCGGTCACCGCATGAAGGCTGAAAAACGAACAGATGGCTGTTGCGGTGGCTTTGCATCTTTCTTAGGCAAGAAGACACATCAGAATAAAGAACAGAAAATTTATAAAAAACATATTTAAAAATATAATCCAATGGGAAGAGCGTTTGAATATAGAAAAGCCGCTAAATTGAAAAGATGGGGTCACATGGCAAAGACCTTTACACGTCTGGGTAAACAAATCGCAATTGCAGTAAAAGCAGGCGGTCCGGAGCCGGAAAATAACCCGACTTTACGTTCGGTAATCGCTACTTGTAAGCGCGAAAACATGCCGAAGGACAATATTGAGCGTGCGATTAAGAATGCAATGGGTAAAGACCAGAGTGAATACAAGAGCATGACTTATGAAGGATACGGTCCTCATGGAGTTGCTGTATTCGTGGATACTTTGACTGATAACACCACACGTACGGTAGCCGATGTACGTTCAGTATTTAACAAGTTTGGTGGAAACTTGGGAACAACAGGATCGTTGGCTTTCTTGTTCGACCATAAATGTGTATTCACATTCAAGAAGAAAGACGGACTTGATATGGAAGAGCTGATTCTGGACTTGATTGACTATAACGTAGAAGATGAGTTTGATGAAGATCCGGAAGAAGGTACAATTACAATCTATGGTGATCCGAAAAGCTATGCCATGATTCAGAAACATTTGGAAGAATGTGGCTTTGAAGATGTTGGTGGAGAATTTACTTATGTTCCCAACGACCTGAAAGATGTAACAGCCGAACAACGTGAAACTATCGACAAGATGGTTGAACGTCTTGAAGAATTCGACGATGTGCAGACTGTTTATACAAATATGAAACCGGAAGGCGAAGAATAATTCGTAATTAAACGGTCCGTTAAAAAAAAAGAAGGATTCAGCGGGGGTATAGTAACTGTTGAATCCTTCTTCTGTTTACAAGTCTTTACATAATAACCTATTCATGTTTCGGCATGTTACAGCGCATGAGCCGACAAGGATTGATATGCCTGTATCCGGCTGACAGCTACCCTTTTTTGAGAGAGGGCAGACGGAACATGAGAAAAACAAAAAGCGATATGGTATTTAATTATACAACTCAAGGAACTTGCAGCACTTCAATTGAAATAGAAGTAGAGAATGACGTAGTAAAAGAAGTGCGCTATACCGGTGGATGCAATGGCAATTTGAAAGGCATCAGCGCCCTGGTAAAAGGAATGAAGGTAGAAGATGTAATCACCCGTCTGGAGGGAATCCGATGCGGAAACAAGGCAACCTCATGTCCAGATCAACTTTGTAAGGCACTTCGTTCTCTAAAAGAGTAGGAAAAATGAATGTACTGATTCTGAACGGGAGTCCGCGTAAACACGGAAACATAGCACGCATGCTATCGGCAATAGAAAGTGAGGTTGTATCATTAGGAGGAAATGTGACAACTTTATGCATTTCCGACTTACAGGTCAAGCCATGCACCGGATGCATGGCATGCCGTAAGAAAGGAAGTTGCGTTTTACCGGAAGATGATGCACAGCTAATTCTCCGCCGGATACAGGCATGCGACTTGTTGGTCATCGGTTCACCTTGCTACTGGGGAAACATACCGGGACAACTGAAAATTTTATTCGACCGTTTAGTCTATGGCTTGATGGGGGAAAGTAAATCAGGATTTCCGCTTCCTCTGCATAAGGGAAAGCAAGCCATTCTCGTGGCGACGTGTACCACCCCTTTCCCATTCAATTTACTATTCCGGCAGTCAAGAGGAACCATTCGTGCCTTGAGAGAGATTGTAAAATGGAGCGGATTCAAAGTCGCCGGAACGTTAGAAGTTGCAGGAACACGAGAAAAGGAGGTGAGCCAAAAGGAATTAGACAAGTGTCGGAAAATGGTGAGAAAATATGTCGGTTTATAAACTCAGCAAATCCTGCATTCTCCTTAGAGCTGCATTATACTCTTCAACCAGTTCTTTCATCACTTCATTTACACTTTGCAAATGACGGAGCATGGAAGCGGCTTGTCCTATTTCCAATTCCCCTTCAAAAAGATCCCCCTCAAAAATACCTTTTTTTGCTCGTCCTTTTCCTAACATCGCTTGTAGCTCCTCAGCAGAAGCTCCACTCTTAGTAGCCTCCTCAATTTTCTGGTAAAAATCATTTTTTACCAGTCGGGTGGGCGACAGCTGTTTTAAGGTTAATACCGTATCTCCCTCATTCAAGCGCAGACACCTGTCTTTAAAGGCGAAATGAGCCGAACTTTCCTCCGTCAGAGCAAACCGAGTACCCATTTGTACTCCGTCGGCTCCAAGTGTCATGGCAGCCAACATACCCTCTCCGCTTACGATTCCTCCCGCTGCAATAAGAGGTGTGACACATCCTTTTTTGACAGCAGGAATCAGGCAAAAAGTCGTGGTTTCTTCTCGTCCGTTATGCCCTCCCGCTTCAAATCCTTCTGCAACAATCGCATCTACACCAGCCTCTTCACATTTTTCTGCGAAGCGGGTAGAGGAGACTACATGAGCCACCTTAATGCCGGCTTTATGTAAAAAATCGGTCCATATCCGCGGATTTCCGGCAGAAGTAAAGACTATTTTCACTTCTTCCTCTATAATGATATTCATGATAGTATCTATTTCTGGATACATAAGAGGCACATTCACCCCAAAAGGCTTGTCGGTGGCTCGTTTGCATTGACGTATGTGTTCACGTAATGTTTCAGGATGCATAGATCCAGCCCCCAATAAGCCCAGTCCTCCGGCATTACTTACGGCAGAAGCCAGCTTCCACCCGCTGCACCAAACCATTCCCCCTTGAATGATAGGGTATTTGATGTTAAAAAGATGACAAATTCTATTTTTCATAATCTTCATGATTTGTTTAAAGCAATTTACGAAGAAAAGATGAATTTAAAAAAAGAAATAAAACATTTATCAGACTTATTAATTAATTTTTTCTATCTTTGTTGATATACAAAGCATGTGGTAGTTAAGAAACCTCAAATGGAGAAAAACAAGAAAAAGATTCAAAACATGTTTTAAGACATGGTTTTTTATTTGGTTGACTAAAAAAAATGCCGCACCTTTGTAGCGTTATCCTGAAAACAATCTTTTTACCTTAAGAAAAAAAACTAATACCTATTGAAAACTTAAAAAAGGCTCTTTGTGAAAAGCGCCTTTTTTTATGCCCATATGCGAACAATTCTTAAAAAACATTTAAATCGGACTTCTTCCGGAAAACTTTTTTTTACTTTCATAAAGTTGATTCAGAAGAGGATTTTTTTATCTTATTCTGTTATTCCCTTTTCAGCTCAGTAGTTTTTTAAGAAGAATGGAGTAAAAAATAGAAAGAAGAAAGTTGATAGGTCAACATTAATAGTCTAAATAAAGTCTCCTCTGAAAAACTTTGTGTATATTTGAATCACTTTTTCCGCACAGCTTTGCTTACTTTGCTTTAAAAAGATGGAGTCGCATCGCAGGGAAAAAGAATAGCTCAGGCAACAGAGCAAAGTCAAACGAAAAAGATTAAGACTAAATAACAGAAAGAAATGGCACAACCTTTGGCAGAAAGAATGCGTCCGAAGACGCTGGATGATTATATCGGTCAGAAACACCTGGTAGGCGAAGGAGCTGTTTTGCGTAAGATGATTGACGCAGGACGTATTTCTTCCTTTATTTTATGGGGACCTCCTGGAGTAGGGAAAACCACCTTGGCACAAATCATAGCCAACAAACTGGAAACTCCTTTCTACACGTTAAGCGCAGTGACATCCGGAGTAAAGGATGTGCGTGAAGTGATTGACAAGGCTCGGAGCAACCGGTTCTTCTCTCAGCAAAGCCCCATTCTGTTCATCGATGAAATCCATCGGTTCAGTAAATCACAGCAAGATTCCCTCTTGGGCGCAGTTGAAACCGGTGTAGTTACACTGATTGGAGCCACCACAGAAAATCCCTCTTTCGAAGTCATTCGTCCGTTGTTGTCTCGGTGTCAGCTCTATGTGTTGAAGTCGCTTGAGAAAGACGACTTGCTGGCATTGCTTCATCAGGCTTTGTCGCGCGATGTAGTGATGCGTGAAAAACAGATAGAGCTGAAGGAAACAGAAGCCCTTCTTCGTTATTCAGGCGGTGATGCGCGCAAATTGCTGAACATTCTGGAACTGGTTGTCGAGTCGGATAATGAATCCCCCATCGTAATAACCGACAGCAAGGTAGTAGAACGTCTACAGCAAAATCCGCTGGCTTATGATAAAGACGGAGAGATGCACTACGACATCATCTCCGCATTCATCAAGTCGATTCGCGGAAGTGATCCCGATGGTGCCTTGTATTGGTTGGCCCGGATGGTAGAGGGTGGAGAAGACCCGGCATTCATTGCCCGGCGGTTGGTGATTTCGGCATCCGAAGACGTCGGTCTGGCCAATCCGAATGCCTTGCTTCTCGCCAATGCCGCTTTCGATGCCGTGATGAAAATAGGTTGGCCGGAAGGGCGGATTCCTTTGGCAGAAGCAACCGTTTACTTAGCTACCAGTCCGAAGAGCAATTCGGCTTATGAGGGCATCAACTCAGCATTAGACTTGGTTCGTCAGACCGGAAACCTTCCGGTGCCTTTGCATTTGCGTAATGCGCCCACCAAGCTGATGAAGCAGCTGGGTTATGGTAAAGAGTACAAGTATGCCCATGCGTATA
Organism: uncultured Bacteroides sp.; assembly: GCA_900546645.1. Lineage (GTDB taxonomy): Bacteria > Bacteroidota > Bacteroidia > Bacteroidales > Bacteroidaceae > Phocaeicola. The sequence continues at coordinate 36,853 of URDR01000020.1, forward strand.
AAGGAAACTTTGTGAACCAGCAGTTCCTGCCGGACGACATTCAGCAGACGCGCATCTGGCATCCGCAGGAAAATCCGGCAGAAGGCAAACTGAAAGAACGGATGGTGAGCTTGTGGGGCGATCGGTTTAAAGAATGAACAGGACAAAAATAAAATGCAAGTAGCGTAAGAACCCTCTGAGGTAGTAAGCTGCCCAGCGGATAACCCTGCACTTGCAGATTCAAATAAAAGAGAAAGATGAAAATAGTAGTATTAGACGGATATACCTTAAATCCGGGCGATTTGTCTTGGGATGAACTCAAGGCATTGGGTGAGGTCGAAGTTTACGAACGTACTTTACCACATGAATTGTTGCAGCGGGCAGAAGGAGCAGAAGTGCTCCTTACCAATAAAGTGATATTATCAGGCGAGAACATTCGGCAACTCCCTGATTTGCAGTATATCGGGGTTTTAGCCACCGGTTATAATGTAGTAGATATAGAAGCAGCCCGCGAGCGAGGAATCGTGGTAACTAATATTCCGGCATACAGCACCCGTTCGGTGGCCCAAATGGTGTTTGCTCATCTCTTGAATATCACCCATCGGGTAGGACATTATGCAGATGAAATACGCAACGGAGCCTGGAGCGGACAAACCGATTTCTGTTACTGGAACACTCCTTTGCAAGAGTTAGATGGAAAGAAAATAGGTCTGGTAGGCTTGGGAAATACCGGACAAGCCACAGCTCGCATTGCCTTGAGCTTTGGTATGGAAGTATATGCCTATACCAGTAAATCGGTGTTGCAACTGACTCACGATATCCACAAATGCGAATCGCTGGATGAACTCTTCAGTCAGTGCGATGTAATCAGTCTGCATTGTCCGTTAACCCCCGACACCCGTGAACTGATAAACGCCCACCGGTTGAAACAGATGAAAAAGCATGCTATTCTGATCAATACAGGTCGGGGAGGACTGGTCAATGAGCAAGACTTAGCCGACGCGTTAAACAGCGGACAGCTGGCAGCAGCCGGAGTCGATGTCTTGTCAACCGAACCTCCCATGGCAGATAATCCTCTGCTTACCGCAGCAAACTGCTTTATCACCCCTCACATTGCATGGGCCACTTATGAGGCACGTGTACGTCTGATGAACCAAGCCGTTGCCAACCTGCAGGCTTTTCAGGAAGGCAAGCCCATTAATAACATAATAAAATAACGATGAATAAAGAAGAACGTATTCAGAAAGCAGTTTCCTTATTTAAAGAAGGATATAACTGTTCACAATCGGTGGTTGCAGCTTATGCCGATTTGTATGGATTTACCAAAGAACAAGCATTACGTATGGCAGCCTCATTTGGAGGAGGCATCGGGAGAATGCGTGAAACCTGCGGAGCAGCCTGCGGCATGTTTCTGTTGGCTGGGCTTGAAAAAAGTGCTTTAGAGGGTAGCGACCGCGAGGGGAAGGCAGCGAATTATGCTTTAGTGCAGGAACTGGCAAGACAGTTTAAAGAAGAAAACGGGGCTTTACGCTGTGCCGACCTGTTGGGCTTGTCAAAGAAAGACCCCATTGTGTCTACTCCTGAAGCCCGTACCTCACAGTATTACGCCAAGCGTCCGTGTGCAAAGATGGTAGAAACAGCCGCAAGAATATTCGGTGATTATCTGGAAAAAGAAAAAGGTTTGTAACAAAAGTTCCGAAATTCTGCCGAAGAACATGTTTTTCTGTGTTTTATGGCTAACTTCTTGATTTTTTGTGTAATTTTGCAGTAACACAAAATTTTAATGTTTTTCATAAAAGCGAACGACTATGTTGAAAGAAAAGGCTGGTGTTATAGCCGGTAAGATCTGGGAATCACTCAACGGAAGTGAGGGAAAAACCCAAAAACAAATCAAAAAAGAAATCAAACTGAGAGCAGACAAAGACTTATTTTTAGGCTTAGGCTGGTTATTGAGAGAAGACAAGATTGAAACAAGTGAAGTGGAAGGCGAACTTTTCATCAAATTGAAGTAAGAAGCAGCCACAGGCACCCCCATGAACCACTTTCAGGTGGTTCTTAAAACATCAAGGCGTTTTAATTGAAACGATTAAGGGTTTTAAAAAAAGATCTATACGTTTCGGTTAAAACGCCTTGGCGTTTTTTTACCTTTCATGCAGATATAAAATCACAATCAGACCATATGAAAAAATGGAAGGCATGTAAAGAAATCTATAAACAGAAACTCGGTTTGTGAAAACAAAGGCTTTGAATGCAAAAACAAAGCCTTTGTTTATATATTCAAAGCCTTTGTTTTGACTTTATGAGAGGGGAAAACCATTTTCTATCCGTAAGAAAGGAGATTTTCTAACCCCTTGAAGTAATCATTTACGTTAAAGGGTAAGTTGCTCTGGATATTCTGAATCCTGTGCGTGAAACAGCCCGAACGTTAACAGCAAATCAGATATACAGGCGGCTGTATAAGGATTCGCAGATTATTCATAGCTTTCGCTTTCATAAATTCGGATTCGAGAAGATATTTTTTTAACTTTGCCAGAAATGTGCGACAAATCAAATCGATGATGCACATAGAAAAGATATAAACAGGCTAATCATGGAGCAACCCAAACTTATCAATAACATAAATGAACTTGTAGCAGATGATTTGAAGACACGGCTTTCAAATCATAGCCGTATATCCATTGCAGCAGCATCCTTTTCCATTTATACCTTTGAATCATTGAAGAAGGAATTGGAGGGAATGTAGATGAGGAAGAAGGACAAGAGGAGGATGCAGACCGCAAAGAAAACCGCTACCAGCGACTGATGAACCGGGTGATTCGTCAAGGTGTCAAGACCAAGGTGCTGATGCTGAGCGCGACTCCTGTTTTACCGACGATGCCCAGAAAATCAATATCTACGAAAAGTTCAAGCAGTTACTGGATTGGGCGGACGATGAGGCTTTCAAGAATATCAAAGTGATTTAAAAAGAATGAAATGGAAGAGCAAAACAATAAGATACTCATCTATACAGGTGCGGATGGCCTAACCAAGATAGATGTGAAGTTGGAAGAGGAAACCCTTTGGCTGACACAGGTGCAGATGTGCGAACTGTACCAGACCTCCAGAACGAATGTGGTAGAACATATCAAACATATCTATGAAGAGGGAGAATTGCAGGAAGAGGCAACCTGTCGGAAATTCCGACAGGTTCGCCAGGAAGGTGAACGCATGGTGAACCGGGAAATCCCTTACTACAACCTCGACATGATTATCGCCTTGGGCTATCGCGTGCGCTCCATCATCGCTACCCGCTTTCGCCAATGGGCCACTCAGCGGCTGAAGGAATACATCACCAAAGGTTTTACGATGGATGACGAACGCCTGAAGAATTTGGGAGGAGGCGGTTATTGGAAAGAACTGCTGGAACGTATCCGCGATATTCGCGCCACAGAGAAGGTGTTCTATCGGCAGGTGTTGGAAATCTACGCCACGAGCATTGACTATGACCCTCGTGCATCGGTGTCGCAGGAGTTTTTCAAGAAGGTGCAAAACAAGATTCACTATGCCATACACGGACACACCGCCGCCGAACTCATCGTGGAGCGTGCCGACTCGGAAAAAGACTTTATGGGATTGTTTACCTTTAGGGGCAATCAGCCTACCTTGGCGGAAGCCCGTACGGCGAAGAATTACCTGGATGAGAAAGAACTCCGTGCCATGGGACAGTTGGTTTCGGGGTATTTGGACTTTGCCGAGCGACAAGCTGAAAAAGAAGTACCTATGACCATGGACGATTGGGCAAAGTATTTGGACCGCATTCTGACTTCTACCGGCGAACAATTGTTGATGGATGGAGGAAGAGTGTCTCATCTGGAAGCCATGGAGCATGCCACCACGGAATATCGAAAATATAAGCAACGTACGCTCAGCGATGTGGAACAAGATTATCTGGCTTCCATCAAAGCGATTAGTGATAAGGGCAAGAAAGGAGGCAAATCATGAAAATCAAATATAAACATCAACGTTTCCAAGCCGAAGCTGCTAAGTGCGTGACCGATGTCTTTATGGGTCAGCCTAAAAGCGAAGGCTTGGATAGTTTCTTGGTGGACCAGGGAACGAATCGTGGGCTCTATGAAGTGGAGGGTTAATTGCTGTTAGCTTATAATTACAAAATCATATAAAATTGTAGAAATACATTTTATAAATATAATCTTTTTCTTACTTTTGCATACATGAAAAAGTTAATGACAATCGGAGAGG
>URDR01000021.1 GCA_900546645.1 uncultured Bacteroides sp.
TTCTGTGACATACAGAACTAAAAGCTATATTTTTTTACTTGCGAAACTTAAATAAATTTACCTACCGCGTAAAAAACGGTTACGATACCACTGCTGTACGCCAGAACGGAGATGTCAATGCTGTTCGTATCGAAGGGGGATTATTCGGAAAGTTCAAGGGGGGCTATTGGCGGATGAAGGGTTATTTCTATCGGTCGGAACGGGGGTATCCGGGAGCCATCGTGCGCAATAAGTTCACCCACGAGGACCGTCAATGGGATACCAATACCTTCTTTCAAGGGTCGATGAAAAAAGATTTTTCTCCTTGCTACAGCTTGCTGCTCAACGTAAAGTATGCTTATGATTACCTGCACTACCTCGCCGACCCCAACCGGGATGAGTCGCTGATGTATACTAATAATCATTATTATCAGCATGAGGTTTACACGTCAACCGCCAACCGGATTACACTGTTCCCTTGGTGGAGCTTGAATTTCTCAGCCGACTACCAGTTTAACCTGCTTAATGCCGACCTCAAAGATTTTGCTTATCCGCGCCGGCATAGTTTTCTTTTTGCCGGAGCTACCGCTTTCGACTTCCATAAACTGAAAATGCAGGCGAGTCTGTTGAGTACGGTGGTTCACGATGAAGTCACCCAGATTAACAGCCAAGCAGCTGGCAATAAAGTGGAGTGGACTCCCACCGCCATCCTCTCCTACCGTCCGTTTGCTCCTATCGACTTTAATCTGCGTGCTTTCTATAAGCGTATCTTCCGTATGCCCACGCTGAACGATTTGTATTATACTTTCATAGGCAATACCGATTTGGAACCGGAATATACCAACCAGTATAATATCGGATTTACTTACAGCAAAGACTTTACTCACACGTGGCTCAAACGAATAGAGATACAAACCGACTTTTATTATAACGAAGTAGAAAATAAAATCATTGCTACCCCCACTTCCAACTTTTTCCGCTGGACGATGATTAACCTCGGCAAAGTAGAAATACGGGGCGTTGATGTAGCCGTACAGACCGAATGGCAACTTGGCAGAGAATTGTTTCTCAACGGAAGAGTCAACTATACGTACCAAAAAGCACAAGACTTCACCAACCCGGAAGATGAGTTCTACGGCGGACAAATCCCCTATATCCCTTGGCACAGCGGTTCGGCTAACCTCAATGCTTCTTTCCGGCGATGGGAAGCGAATTACAGCTTTATCTATACCGGCGAACGGTATTCCTCATCTGCCAATATTCCGGTAAACTATCAGCTACCGTGGTACACCAGCGACTGCTCGATAGCTTACCGGCATCCACTGAGAAAAGGAAACCTAAAAGCGACTCTTGAAGTGAATAATCTACTGAACCAGCAATATGAAGTTGTGGCATGCTACCCCATGCCGGGCATCAACTTCAGGGCTATAATAAAATACAGCTTTTAAAAAATGAAACGAAGAATTACTGATTGGCTTTTCGTACTGACCGCCCTGCTTGTCTTTACTTCGTGCAGAGGCGAACTTCCTTACCTGCGTTCCGAAGGTGAGCTAACCGACCCTTCGCCAGGAAAGTCTAAACACATTAAAGGAATGTATCTACTCAATGAAGGAAACATGGGAAGCAACAAATGCACCATCGACTTCTATGACTATACCACCGGAGAATACTTCCGAAATATTTATCCGGAACAGAACCCCGACATTGTAAAAGAGCTGGGCGATGTGGGAAACGATATTCAAATATACGGCGACAAACTTTTTGCTGTGGTAAACTGCTCACACTTTGTGGAGGTCATGGACTTGAAGACTGCCCGCCATATAGGGAGCGTCAACATCACGAACTGCCGCTATATCCAGTTTCATGAGGGGAAAGCCTATGTAAGTTCTTATGCTGGCCCGGTACAGATTGCCCCCAATGCCCGACCGGGAAAGATTGTAGAATTTGATGTGGAAACCCTTCAGATAGAGCGGGAAGTGGTAGTGGGATACCAGCCCGAGGAAATGGTGATTACTGACGGAAAACTTTATGTAGCCAATTCCGGCGGTTACCGTTTCCCGAACTATGACCGCACCGTTTCAGTAGTTGACCTGAATTCCTTTCAAGTGGTCCATACCATTGATGTTGCCATTAACCTGCACCGCATGGAACTCGACCGCCAAGGGCGAATCTATGTCAGTTCACGAGGCGATTATGCAGGAAAAGGTTCTGACGTATTTGTCATCGACTCCAAAACCGAAGAAGTCATCGGCAACTTAGGCATTGCAGCCAGCGAAATGTGTATAAGCGGTGATTCCATTTATATGATTAGTACGGAATGGAGCAATCAAACCAGCTCGAATACCATTTCGTATACGCTTTATGATGTTAACCGTCAGCAAATCGTATCACGGAACTTCATTACAGACGGAACCGATAAAGAGATTCAGCTTCCGTACGGGGTGGCTGTCAACCCGGAAAACAAAGAATTCTTCATCTGCGATGCAACGAATTACGTAAGCCCAGGGTATCTCTACTGTTTCACTCCGGAAGGAAAGAAAAAGTGGAAGATACGTACCGGCGATATTCCGGCACACATGGCTTTCACCACGAAAGAAGTTGCTTTTTAAAAACAAACTAACTCAACCTATTTAAAATGAAAAAAGAACTATTGTTATGCAGCTTGGCCGGTATCTTACTGACCGGCATCAGCGGATGTTCAGGCAACGAGCCTTGGAGTGACTCTGCTTATACCCTTCAGAAAGAAGATATCAAAGTAGATTATCCAGAGGCAGGCTTTACAGCCAATGCCGGACAGGCTTTCCTGATTGAGGTAAAGAGTGTTTCTGATGAGAACGTTACGTATGCGTGGCTGATTGACGGAAAAGAAGTTGCTCAAACCAAATCTTTTACCCACACCTTTATGCAGGCCGGTACCTACCAGCTTACTTTGAAGGTTTCACAAGGTCAAACCAGCTTTGAGTTCTCCTATACCGTCAACGTGGGATATGCAGCATTACCGGAAACACCGAAAGATGCCAGTCCGTATATCACCAAGGTTTTGGAATACCGCCCGGCTCCCGGACAGTTTGTAAACACCATGCCTCAGTATAAAGAAGGAGATACGCAGGCTACAATGAACGAAAAAGCACTGAACGCCATCGGAAACAACACAAGAAGAATGATTACCTTAGGGGGCTATGGAGGTTATGTTACCGTGGGCTTCGACCACACAATACGCAATGCCAAAGATGCCAACGATTTCCTCGTATTAGGAAATGCTTTTGAAAACAGCAGTGAACCGGGAATCATTCAAGTGGCTTACGACGTCAACCAAAACGGACAGCCCGATGAAGAAGAATGGTTTGAAATAGCCGGAAGTGCACATCATGCCCCGAAACACGAACTTTGGTATGAACAAGCCAAGCAGGCTGGAAATATCGTAGAGACTTATCTTGACTATTCCATTACCTATAAAAAACCTGCTAAAGAACCTACGACCAATGAAGAAAAGGAAAACTATATCTTCTGGGAGGACAATAAAGGGCATAAAGGATATAAGGTAATGAACCAGTTCCACCCACAGCCTTATTACCCACAGTGGATTGAAGAAGAGCAACTGGTATTTACCGGTACGTGTCTGCCACAAAACGGCATCAACCAAGGTACAGACAAAAACTTTGTACTTCCGTCATTTACATACGGCTATGCCGACAATTATCCCAACGACGCTGCAGAAGCGGGCATCGACATCGACTGGGCAGTCGACAAAAACGGAAAGCCTGCCAACCTACCGGGAGTGGACTTCATTAAAATCTATACCGGAGTGAACCAAGAGAACGGTTGGTTAGGAGAAAACTCTACCGAAGTATGCGGAGTAACCGATTTAAACTTAACTAAATAACAACTATTTTTAATTTACACGTATGAAAAAGCGTATCTTATTCGCAGCCTTTGCCGCCTGCCTACTGGCCGGATGCGACAACGACGATCTGGAAAAAAGAGTAGACAGTCTGGAAAACCGACTGGAAATTGTAGAAAAGACTCTGACTGAAATCAACTCCGGCATTTCTTCCTTGCAATCCATCGTAGAGGCTTTGCAGAACGGAAAGTCGGTTTCGAATGTAGAAGAAACCGCTACGGGCTACGTCATTACTTTTAGCGACGGGTCAAATATCACCTTAAAACATGGACAGGATGGAGCAAACGGACAGAACGCTACTGCCCCAGTTATCGGTATGGCTGAATCTGAAGGAGCTTATTACTGGACCGTTACCATCGACGGTGAAACCCAATTCATGGAAAACAACGGAAAGAAAGTTCCCGTTACAGGTAATACCCCGAAAATGGGCGTGGATGAAAACGGATTCTGGACGGTAGATACCGGAAACGGACCGGAACAGGTGAAAGATGAAGAAGGTAACCCGATTCCAGCCCGTGCCGGAGCAACAGGCTCATTTATCAGCGATGTGGTTTATACAGATAAAAATATTACATTCATCTTCTCAGACGGTACAGAAATTACAATGCCTGTTGAATTTACCGTTAAGGCCGATGATAAAGCGCAGCCAAAGGTAGAAGCTAAAGGCTTTTATATCGTCAATGAAGGATGGTTTCCACACGATAAAGGAAGCGTGAACTACTTTGAAAAGAACGGAACTTCTTACACCCCGCATTACCGCGCATTTAAGGCAGCCAACCCTGATACCGAGTTAGGCAATACCACTTGTTACGGAGCTATCTGGGGAGATAATTTCTATCTGATTTCCAAGCAAGATAACCGTCTGGTCATTGCCGATGCCCAAAACCTCAAGTCAAAAAAAGTAATAACCGACTTAGGCGGAGACGGACGCTCATTTGTTGGAATCGATGAAAAGAAAGCCTATATAGGCTACAATGGAGGTATTAAAACGTTCAATATCGAAAACCTTACCTTGGGCGAAGCCATTGCAGGAGTAAGCGGTGAAATAGGCAATATGTGTTACGCTTACGGAAAAGTCTTTGCGGTTTCCGATGAGAATTTATACATCATCGATGCAAAAACTGATAAGGTAGAAAAGACTGTAACAGGTTCTTATGATACATACAAAAGCGTTGTTACCGCCAAAGACGGTAGCGTATGGGTCGCTGCAGCCGACAAGTTCATTGTCTATAATCCGAACGACTTAGAAAATACGAAAGAAATTGCTTATCCAGTCGATGCTGCCGTTTCAAGTTCATGGGGTTCCTGGAATCCGGGCGGTTTGTGTGCCTCTACACAGACAAACACGCTGTACTGGACTACCGGAACAAGTTCATGGAGTCTGAATGCTGTATGCAAATACGATATTGATGCTTCCAACGCAAATTCTTCTTTCTATACCTTGCCTAACGACGATGCTGGACAGAAGCGCGTACTCTATGGAGCAGGCTTGCGCGTAGACCCACTTTCCGATAATTTAGTCTTGCAGTCACGCCGCGACGGATGGGGAGGAGACAGCTATGCCTACAACTGGCTCTTCCTGTTGAGCAACACCGGAAGTTTGAACACTTCTTTTGTTGTAGCAGACGACAAAGAGCCAACCGCCGGCAACGGATATTACTGGTTCCCCTCTATGCCAGTATTTGAAGATGCAAACAAGCCACAGATTCTACTGAATCAGGTTATGATGGGCACAAACAAAAAAGTAGAAATCGACCTCTCTACCAAGGTGGTGGATTATGACAATATCTTTGCTACGATGGCTACTCAGGCAGAACTTCTTGACAAGAAAGGCCAGGCAAAGGTTTCTATCACTGGAAATAAACTGGTTATCGAATCGCTGACTCAAGAAGGCAACTTCAAACTGAAGCTGACTGTAGTTTCCAATGGAGTAAAAGTGGAAAAAGAAATCGAGCTGGTCATTGCCAATGAAAAATGAAATAATCTGATGCTTAACTAAACTGTTTCGCCTCGCAACTGCCCGCATGGGTGCTGCGAGGCGTTTTTTTGATGCATTCCTCCAGCCCTACGACTTCTAAAAGAACAAATCTCCCTATCGTATTCTTCCCGTTTTCTGCATCTAAATGTTGTTTCTTCTATAAGAAAACTCAAAACCACAGTGTGATTTGTACAGTTCACACTGTGGTTTATATAATTCACAGTGTGACTTGTAAAAATCACACTGTGATGTTGACTTCTCATCAGCCTCATCTTGTTTTTTCCCAACAAGCATTCCGGTTTCCTTCCGTCAATTCCCGGCTTTTCCCCTAAACCAACGGTCAACTATCAAAGCCAAAGCTCCATCGCCCGTCACATTACAAGCCGTACCGAAGCTATCCATCGCAATATAAAGAGCAATCATCAGCGCCTGGTCGTTCTCGTTAAATCCAAGCATTGAAGAAAGAATACCCAAGGAAGCCATAATTGCCCCACCGGGAACTCCCGGAGCCGCCACCATCGTAACTCCCAACATACAGATAAAGCCGGCAAACATCGAAAAATCATACGGCATATGCTGCATCATCATCAGTGCAAGTGCACATGCCACAATCTTCAAAGTACTCCCCGACAAATGAATCGTGGCACATAAAGGAATAACAAACCCTGCAATACCATCACTCACCCCGTTAAGCAAAGTTTGCTTTAATGTGACAGGAATAGTTGCCGCCGAAGATTGAGTTCCCAACGCAGTAAAATAAGCCGGAAGCATACGCCCTAATAACCGGAAAGGGTTCTTCCGAACCACAGCTCCCGCCACAACATACTGGAGAACCAGCAAAAAAATGTGGAGTACAAAGATTATACCTATAATCTTGACAAAAACGGTTAACACATGAAATACCTGTCCGGAATGAGTCATATTAAAAAAGATTCCGAATATATAAACAGGAAGCAAGGGAAGAATAACGGCCTGAATCGTACGGACAATAATAGCTTTAAAGTCATTGCAAACATTTTTCAGATAGGCAGTATCCAGATAGGCGATTCCTAAACCAACCGTAAACGACATCACCAGTGCAGTCATCACATTCAGGGGCTCAGGAATAGTCACGGTAAAAAACGGACTGACTCCCTTCGCTTCACTGATTTCAGCAAGTGGAATATCATGTGTAATAATAGAAGGGAAGAAAGCTTCGCCTACCCCGTAAGAAAGAAAACCTGAAAACAGCGTTGCTCCATAAGCCAACAAAGCGGTTACTGCCAACATCTTTCCGGCTCCTTTACCTATATCGGCAATGGCTGGGGTAACTAATCCGACTATAATCAGCGGAATGATAAAATTAAGGAACTGACTGAACAACCCGTTGAAGGTGACAAAAAGGCGTACCGGGAAAGCTGGTGAAACCATTCCGGCAAAAATACCTAAAACTATCGCAATAAGAATGCGAGGAAGAAGTCCTAACTTCATTGTTTTCATAGGGCTTTCGTTTTTAAGTTTATGATTTATAAGTCTACTTTCCCCTTACAATCCGCTTAATATCATTCAGCTTATTCAGTGCCTCCAGAGGAGTCAGATTATTCACATCCAAATTCAAGATTTCATCACGAATCTGACAAAGCACAGGGTCGTCTAATTGGAAGAAGCTCAACTGTACCCCATTGCCCGCCTGTTGCTTTGAAGGGGCAGCCTTATGCCCCGATGAAATTCCTTCCTGCCGGTTCTCGGCTTCAAGCTGACGGAGTATTTCATCTGCACGCTTCACAATGGTTTTCGGCATACCTGCCATCTTTGCCACATGAATACCAAACGAGTGCTCACTTCCTCCCCGTTCCAGTTTTCTCAAGAAGATTACTTTATTATCAACCTCTTTTACTGAAACATTATAGTTCTTGATACGGGAGAATTGCTCCTCCATATCGTTCAGCTCATGGTAATGGGTAGCAAAAAGTGTACGCGCACGGGCTTTCTTATGCTCATGGATATGCTCTACAATCGCCCAAGCAATGGAAATTCCATCATAAGTAGATGTTCCACGTCCTAACTCATCAAACAGCACCAGACTACGCGGTGAAAGGTTATTCAATATATCGGCAGCCTCATTCATTTCAACCATGAAGGTCGATTCACCCACCGAAATATTATCGCTTGCCCCTACTCGGGTAAAAATCTTGTCAACCAGTCCGATGCGCGCACTCTCTGCCGGAACAAAACACCCTACTTGAGCCAACAAGGTAATCAGGGCTGTCTGCCGGAGCAAAGCCGACTTACCAGCCATATTCGGACCGGTAATGATAATAATCTGCTGTTCTTCCGTATCCAGATAGACATCATTGGCGATATAACGTTCGCCCAGCGGAAGCTGCTTTTCAATGACCGGATGACGCCCCTGACGGATATCCATCACGTCATCGTCGGCTACCACCGGACGGATGTATTTATTGGCCCTTGCCACATTGGCAAACGACAACAGACAATCTAAGCGAGCTATCTGGGTCGCATTAATCTGAATAGCAGGAATAAAATCAGAAAGTGCCAGGACCAAGTCGTTATACAACCGTGTTTCAAGCACTAAAATCTTTTCTTCCGCACCTAAAATCTTTTCCTCGTATTCTTTCAATTCCTGGGTGATATAACGCTCGGCATTCACCAGCGTCTGCTTGCGGATCCATTCGGCAGGCACCTTGTCTTTGTGCGCATTGCGCACTTCAATGTAATAACCGAATACATTGTTGTAAGCAATCTTCAAGCTCGGTATGCCGGTCATTTCGCTTTCGCGCTGCTGAATCTGCAACAAATAGTCTTTTCCAGAGTAAGCAATCCGGCGTAATTCGTCCAGTTCATCACTCACCCCTTCGGCTATCACACCGCCTTTATTAATCAGCAGCGGAGGGTCGTTCTTAATTTCCTTCGCAATGCGGTCACGGATTGATGCACACAGATTCAGCTGCTCTCCTATCCGGCGCAAGCTTTCATTATCAGCATTCAGACAGGCATTCTTTATCGGCTCAATGGCTTGCAGTGCCACCTTCAGCTGCACCACTTCACGAGGAGAAATACGGCCAACGGCCGCCTTTGAGACAATTCGCTCCAAATCACCGATACGATGCAGCTGCTCTTCTATGAAATCTTTAAAATCGGGTTCACGAAAGAAATACTCTACTACATCCAGCCGCTCATTAATCGGCTTCACATCTTTCAACGGGAATACCAGCCAGCGTTTGAGCAGACGTGCTCCCATCGGGCTGATAGTATGATCGATTACATCCAAAAGACTGGTACCTCCTTCATTCATACTGGCAATCAGCTCCAGGCTTCGCACCGTAAACTTGTCCAGACGTACATAGCGATCTTCTTCGATACGCGAAAGGGAAGTAATATGTCCAATCTGATTATGCTGCGTCATGTCCAGATACTGTAAAATCGCACCCGATGCCACGATGCCATTTTTCAGATGCTCTACTCCAAACCCTTTCAGATTCTTGGTTTCGAAGTGCTTTAACAGCCTTTCACGGGCAGACGCCTCAGTAAACACCCAGTCTTCCAGTTCGAAAGTAAAAAATTTACTTCCGAAATTTCCTTCAAACATGCCACGCTTGCCCCGCTCGAAAAGCACCTCCTTCGGAGCAAAGTTGTTCAGCAACTTGTCAACGTAATCAAAAGGTCCTTCGGCAGTCATAAACTCACCGGTAGAAATATCAAGAAAGGCTACCCCACAGGCCGATTTCCCGAAATGAACCGCTGCAAGGAAATTATTTTCTTTATACGAGAGTACGTTATCGTTTATCGCCACACCGGGAGTTACCAGCTCGGTAATTCCGCGTTTGACCAGTTTTTTAGTGGCTTTCGGATCTTCCAGCTGGTCGCAAATGGCAACACGGCGTCCGGCTCGTATTAGTTTGGGAAGATACGTATCAAGCGCATGGTGCGGAAAGCCAGCCATCTCAACCGTCTTGCTCTGTCCGTTGGCACGCTTGGTCAGTGTAATACCCAAGATTTCGGATGCAGCAACCGCATCTTCTGAATAGGTTTCATAGAAGTCTCCGCACCGGAAAAGCATGATTGCATCCGGATGTTTCGCCTTCAATTCAAAATACTGTTTCATCATGGGGGTTAACACTACTTCATTATCTTTTGCCACAGCCAGTCCTTTCTTCTTTTAGTTATACTATCCGCCCCATAGCGAAGATTTCATCACAGAGCATATCGGGTTACTCACGGTGTCTTCTATAAAATAAGCGGAAAACGTTCTATTTTAACAAGGCAAAGATACGCTTTTTATAACGATTACCCGACTGCCTTCTCCGGGAAATTTCTTAAGTTTGTGGAATAATTCGCTAAACAAAAACAAGATGAGAGAAATTCAAGTATCCGAATTAAAGGATAATCTGTTTCATGCCATCGGCACGGAATGGATGTTAGTTACTGCCGGAAATGCAGAAAAATTTAATATGATGACAGCCAGTTGGGGAGGTACAGGTATTTTATGGGGAAAACCTGTGGCCTTCGTTTTTATCCGTCCCGAACGCTATACGTATGAGTTTATAGAAAAAGGCGAAACACTTACCCTCAGTTTTCTGGGTGAAGAAAACAAAGCCATTCATAAAGTGTGCGGCTCAAAATCAGGACGTGATACCGATAAGGTAGCTGAAAGCGGATTAAAACCGTTCACCACCCCCGATGGAAATATTGCTTACGAACAGGCACGTCTGGTATTGGAATGCAAAAAACTATATGCAGATATGATCCGTCCGGAATTATTCCTCGACGCTTCACTCGTTAGCCGATGGTATGGGGAAGGACACGGTAATTTCCACAAGATGTATATTGTGGAAATACAACATGTGTGGGTGAAAGAATAATTCCCTTTGCACAATCCCTTGAAACATTGTATACAAGAGACCTTCTGCCGGTCATGGAAAAACATCCATAACCGGCAGAAGGTCTCTTTATCAAATCTGTTTAAAGTTTTACTCAATTATCAGCCTCAATTTGTCGGTAGCCGTACGCGCCTTCAACCACTCCGCGATTTTCTTCTTTTCTTGCTCCGAAGGCTGCTTGCGACAACTGACAATGGCAAAAGTTAGTGTATCTATTTGAGCACTATCTACCGCCAGCTGCAAACTCTTTGATACGGAAATGGTTCTTATTTCCGGAAAAAGGACCTTCATTTCTTGCCCCATTTTCTCATTGACCAAATTCGAACCACTAAATAGGGCTAATGCCTGACAAAGTGAATCTAGCTCTTCTCTCTGTGATAAAAGCTGCTGCTCACTATTCTTATAAAAGTCCTCCATCACCAGCGACTTGATATTGCTGATGTCCGTCAGTCCGTTATTTCCTACTCCCTGAAAAACAGTCAGTTTCGTTTTTTCCAAATGATAGGTCGATAATTTCTCGCGCGCGGCAATAATTTGGTTTTCAGGAATTTCTTTTCCCACCAGAACCACCTTTATTTCACGCTTATCGTACGAAATATCCCGACTCAATACTTGCGATTCGGGAAACTGTAGCTCGGAAGTAATGAAGCGGTTTGCCGCACTCTGATAAAAAGTTTCACGAACAATATTATAGGTAAGATAAATAGCCGGACACATCGTGGCAAGTGCAATGGCGATAATATAGTTTTTCACCATCTTTTCACGGGCTTTATCTACAAACTCCTTACGCTGAAAATGCATAACCCGTACCCCAATGAAGGTGGCAAGGCTGATAAAGACTGAATTGATGAAATACAAATAAAAGGCACCCAGAAAATAAAGCAAATTTCCCGTAGCGAGCCCGAATCCTGCCGTACAAAGAGGCGGCATCAAAGCAGTAGCAATGGCAACACCTGGTATTACGTTTCCTTTTTCCTTGGTTGACAAAGCAACGATTCCTGCAAGTCCACCCACCAGCGCAATAAATACATCATATATGGTGGGAGAAGTACGTGCCAGCAACTCCGACTGGACTTCATCAAGCGGAGTGAAGGAGAAATAAACAGTTGCCGTAGTCACACTAAACAGAGTCGCTACCAGATAGCTTTTCAGCGAACGTTTCATCAACTCAAAGTCGTTCAGTCCCACAGAAAGTCCTACCCCCATGATAGGTCCCATCAGCGGAGAAATCAACATGGCTCCAATAATCACTGCCGTAGAGTTGACATTCAGCCCCAGAGAAGCAATAAAAGTAGCAAAAATAAGAACCCATAGGTTTGTTCCTTTAAACTCTACACCATTGCGAATTGATTCTACGGTGATTTGCTCATCCTCTTTGCTGCGGTTTAAATCGAGATATTCATCGAAGAATTTCTTCAGCAAAAATTTTCTGTTCTTTTTTAATTCCATACATTCCTGTTTTTATCGTACGCTTTTTTCAATATGTACTCACTCATACGGCATTGAGAACACTACTCTTCTATTTCACAAACCGGTTAATTACCGGAATGCTTTTCAAAGGTAAGTCTCTCTTTATAATAAAAGCAACAAAAATCAAGATTAACAGCGTATGATAAAGCAAACGCAAGATTACATGCTGCACGCTGACTACCTCGGAAAGAACAAACAGTACAGCTGCCAGAACCAAATAGACAGCCATGTCTTTCAACGGATAAATTACCGGATATTTCTTCTGCCCGATGACATACGAAAGCAATGTAATCGCTCCATATCCTGCGACTGATGCCCATGCCGAAGCTATGTAACCATAAAGGGGAACCAGCCACACATTTAATGCCAGAATCACAGTACAACCGATGAGCGAGAAGTAAGCTCCCCAATGGGTTTCATCGGTCAGTTTATACCAAAATGAAAGATTGAAATAAATACCCTTAAAGATTTCGGCACCCATCACAATAGCTACCACACTTAATCCTTCCCAATAATCACGCGCCACCATGAATCTCAGCAGATCCATGTAGCCCATAACGGTCAGAAAGGCCAAAAGAGAAAAAATGAAGAAGTATTTCATGGCAGCCGCATAGACTTTACGGTTGTCGGCATCTTTATTTTTGCCGAACACAAACGGCTCATAAGCATAACGGAAAGCCTGGGTAAACATCGCCATCACAAGCGCCACTTTACTGGTTGCACTGTATATACCCAGCTGTACCAAACCTTCCTGACGGTCATCGAACAGAAACGGATAAATCATCTTATCAACCGTCTGGTTCAGGATACCAACTAAGCCGAATATCAAAATCGGAAAGGAATAAGCCACCATCCGCTTGATAAGCTGCCAGTCGGCACGATAAGAAAATCCCCTCAGTTCAGGAATAAAGAAGAACAGCTGGATAACAGACATAATCAGATTTGAAACAAAAATATACCCCACCTGATAATCCGGATGATAGAACCAAGAAACTGTTTCGGGAGCATGTACGTAAAGCCACGGACAAAGCAACAGGAAAAAGAGATTCAGACCGATGTTTCCAACGATGTTCAACATCTTGATTGCCGCAAACTTTATCGGACGCTTCTTGTAACGCAAATAGGAAAAAGGTACACATTGAAACGAATCAAGCGCCACCACCAGTATCATCATGCCCACATAGTCTGCATGGTCAGGGTATTCCAGGAAGGAAGCAATGGGATGAAGGAAAGTCATTCCCAAAATGACAAACAGAAGCGAAAGTCCTCCCACAAACAGAAGGGTATTGGTATATACTTTCTCCGGATTTTCGTCCGACTTATTGGCAAACCGGAAAAAGCCGGTTTCCATGCCGAAGGTAAGCAGTACCAAGATTAACGCAGTATAAGCATAGACATTAGAAACGACACCGTATCCTCCGGAATAGGCCGGAAGAACTGCCGTATAAAGAGGAACAAGCAAGTAGTTCAAAAAACGCCCTACAATACTGCTCATTCCGTAGATAGCGGTATCTTTAGCCAAAGATTTCAGTTCAGCCATGTAATTTGAGTTTATAAGTTAATACGTTTTTTTGAGTTCTTAAGTTTGCAAGCCAATTTTCAACTTAAGAACTTACAAACTCAAAAACTTATTCAAATAAAGTCTTATTGCTGCTGTAAAGACTCCTTCCCAAATGCTTGTAAGCCAGTTCGGTCACCTCACGCCCGCGGGGAGTGCGTTTCAAAAAGCCTTCCTTGATGAGGAAAGGCTCATAAACTTCCTCCAGCGTACCGGGGTCTTCACCTAACGCTGTTGCAATGGTGGTCAGCCCTACAGGTCCTCCCTTAAATTTATCAATAATGGTACAAAGTATCTTATTGTCTATTTCATCCAGTCCATAGCGGTCTATATTCAAAGCCTCAAGAGCATAACGGGCTATCTCTACATTAATACGTCCTGACCCTTTCACTTGAGCAAAATCGCGCACACGACGAAGCAGCGCATTGGCTATACGGGGCGTACCCCGACTACGGGAAGCGATTTCACCTGCCGCATCTACATCGCAAGGCACATTTAATATTTTAGCAGAGCGAAGAATAATGCGCGATAATACAGTATCATCATAATACTCCAGATGTAAATTGATTCCGAAACGGGCACGCAACGGAGCAGTCAACAGCCCGCTTCGAGTTGTAGCTCCAACCAAGGTAAAGGGGTTCAAGTCTATCTGTATGCTCCGTGCCGACGGACCTTTATCTATCATAATATCGATGCGGTAATCCTCCATCGCTGAATATAGATATTCCTCTACCACAGGACTCAAGCGATGAATTTCATCAATAAACAAGACATCATTCGGCTCAAGGCTGGTCAATACTCCTGCCAAATCGCCCGGCTTGTCAAGTACCGGACCAGAAGTGACTTTAAATCCTACTCCCAACTCATTGGCAATGATGTTACTCAGAGTGGTTTTACCCAATCCAGGAGGTCCATGAAGCAACACATGGTCAAGCGCCTCCGCACGTAAACGCGCTGCCTTTACGAAAATACGCAAGTTATCTACCACTTTATCCTGTCCGCTGAAATCTTCAAACTGAAGCGGACGAAGCGCATTTTCAAAGTCACGTTCCTTACTGGTCGGCTTATAGTCACGTATGTCAAACTGTTCTTCCATCATATCACAAAAGTACAAATTATTCATGAAGAATAGGGAATGAGAAGTTTAATTATTCATCCTTCACGTAAAAAGACTATCTTTGCTTTCATGAATCATGAATTTTACATTGACTTATGAAAGAATATGACGCTACCCACCTCGTCTTTTTCTCTCCTACCCATACATCTGCTAAAATAGCACGGGCTGTAGGCGATGGTATTGGAATGGGACGACGGATGGAAACAGATTTAACTTTAGATGAATCTGCCGATCCCATTGAAATAACAAATGCATTGACCGTAATAGCTGCACCGGTTTACGGAGGGCGGGTTGCTCCTGCTGCCTTGAAACGCCTCAAAAGGCTGAAAGGAAATAATGCACCGGCTATCTTGATAGCTGTTTACGGCAACCGGGATTATGAAGATGCATTGATTGAATTACGAGATACAGCTGTAGAGCTCGGATTTACTCCTTTATCAGCCGGAGCTTTCATCGGAGAACACAGCTATAGCACAACAAACATGCCGATAGCTGCAGGACGCCCTGATGCTTCCGACCTGCAGATTGCTTTTCAGTTCGGACAAGACAGCCTGAAAAAACTGAAAGAAAAAACCACAATTACTTCACCCGAATTGCAGGCTATCTGCAAGCTAAAGTCTTTGGATGATAAATTGTCTATCCTGCTCAGTTCTTTTTTCATAAAAGGAACCTCCCCCTATAAAATCATTCAGGCAGGAAAGCCGGCTTGTCCGGTTTGCACCGAAACTTGTTTCGTGTGCGGCGAATGCGTGGAAGTATGTCCTACTCATGCCATTTCCATCAGCAAAGACGGTTCACAAATAGAAACCGATATAAACCGCTGTATAAAATGCTGCGCCTGTGTAAAAGAATGTCCGAATGAGGCACGTGTCTTCCATACACCATTTGCGGCTATCCTACATGAAAAGTTTAATACCCGACGTGAACCCGAATTATTCTTTTAATCAATCGATATATAATATATAAAAGTATGCAAGATAAGCAACGTAGAGTTTTAGTGGGCATGAGTGGAGGTATAGACAGCTCTGCCGTGTGTATCATGTTACAGGAACAAGGTTATGAAGTGGTGGGAGTAACCATGCGCACCTGGGACATACCTTCACATTTTTCTTCTCCCTCGCAGGAGCAGCCAGATGAAGTGATGGAAGCACAGGCACTGGCAGCACGCCTCGGCATCGAACACCATGTAGCTGATGTCCGTGAAGAATTCCGCAGAGTCATTGTTCAGTACTTCATCGATGAATATATGCATGGACGCACTCCAAATCCCTGCGTAATGTGTAACCCCTTGTTTAAGGAACGGATTCTTTGTGAGTGGGCTGACCGGACAAACTGTGCCTGGATTGCCACAGGTCATTATTGCCGGCTGGAAGACCGCAACGGATATCGCTATATCATTACAGGAGATGACCCTACCAAAGACCAGTCGTATTTTCTTTGGAAACTTCCGCAGGAAATCTTAAAACGCATGCTTTTCCCCCTTGGCGGAATGACCAAGACAGAAGTACGTGCGTACTTAGCATCAAAAGGATTTGAAGCCAAAGCAAAGGGAGGTGAAAGCATGGAAATCTGCTTTATTGATAAAGATTACCGCCTTTTCCTCAAAGAACATTGTCCCGATATTGATGAACAGATTGGACCCGGATGGTTTGTCGATAGCAAGGGGGTTAAATTAGGACAGCATAAGGGATTTGCCTATTATACCATCGGGCAACGCAAAGGTTTAGAAATAGCCTTAGGAAAGCCTGCTTATGTTTTAAAAATTAATCCGGCTAAAAATACGGTCATGCTGGGAGATGCGCAGATGCTCTTAAGCGAATATATGCTGGTAGAAGATGTGAATGTCATCAACCGGGAGGAATTGTTTTCTTGCCCGTCGCTGTCTGTCCGCATCCGTTATCGCAGCCGTCCCATCCCTTGTAAAGTGACAGAACTCTCTGACGGACGTCTCTTGGTCAAGTTTGCCGAAGCGGCTTCGGCTATCACTCCGGGACAATCTGCTGTGTTCTATGACGGAAACCGGGTTTTAGGAGGAGCTTTTATTGCTTTCCAACAAGGTGTAAAAAAATTAGCTGCTGAAAATCAAGATAAATTCCCAGGATAAAGAATCTGTTTCTGATGTCCTATTCAAGTTTTGTAAGGCTACTGTCAAGACATAGAAAAAACAAGTTGACAAGGTTCTAAAGCCCCTGACTTTCCATTAATCTATAAGTCAGCGTAAACCTTGTCAACTTATCAACAGAAGCCCGTCACCGTATGACAGGCACTTGCATCCGTTTACTTATTTACTAAGCTCACGTGAACGCTCTCCCAGATAACCGCCATGATGACGTTTACTATATTCTTCAATGGTGAATCCCGTTTGTCTCATTGTTTCTACCACAAGGATATCACCTATAACGGTCATAACCGTAGTTGATGTAGTGGGAGTCATACCCAATAAGCATACCTCGTCAGGATGCCCGGTTGCGATACAGATATCGGCAGCTTGAGCCAAAGGACTTTGGGGATTTCCCGTAATAACAATCTTTTTCAGTTCAGGATTCAAACGGGCAGCAAGTTCTGTCAGTTCCACAATCTCGCGCGTTTTTCCTGAATTGGAAATGAGCAACAATAAATCATTTTCCTGAAGTATGCCCAAATCCCCATGCTGTGCTTCACTCGGATGAAGAAAAACAGAAGGAATTCCGGTAGAGCAAAAGGTGGTTGCAATATTCATGGCTATTTGCCCCGCTTTTCCCATACCGCTCGTTACCAGCTTGCCCCGCTTGCGATGCACTTGCTCAACAATCAAAGCAACCGCCTTTTCATAAGCATCCGTTACCGGAATATTCAGAACGGCTTGTGCTTCACGCTGCAGCAATTCGTTAATAGATGAAATCATAAAAGTTTATTATTAGGTTAGTTAGTTCTTATTTACGTAGGTTTTGCAAATTTACTTTCAAAACACAAGGTAACAAGGTAAAAAAACTCTCAACTATCTGGTTCTCCATTCACACATAGTCAAGAAGATGCAAACCTCATCATGGATATAAATAGAGCACTTGCCCAATTTATATTATTGTTCAAGAATAGCCGTCAGCTCTTCAAAGGAATCGGCTACCAGAAAATAGTTCTTCAAAGGACGATGCGCGAAATGATTCACTTCCAGATTCTTCAAGAAATCCAAGATACCATTCCAGAATCCATCTATGTTATAAAAAACCACCTTCTTGGTATGATAACCTATCGTTGCTGCAGCCATCACATGAAATACTTCATCCAGAGTCCCTACTCCACCGGGAAGGGCTACCAGAATATCCGACTCCTGGAGCATCAGGTCTTTACGGTCACTCAAATTAACGGTATGAAAAGTTACATCAAGTAAATCACTTACCAAGCCTCTTTCTTCCAGTTTCGTAGGGATTACCCCCATAATCATACCTCCGTTTTGCTTAGCTTCGCGCGCAACGACTTCCATCAGACCATTGCTTGAGCCTCCATAAACCAACCATTTATGATGCTTTCCCATCCATCTGCCTAACTCGGCGGCTTTCTCTATAAAAATAGAATCTATCGCATCGGATGCAGAACAGAATATTCCAATCTTATTCATAATGACCTGTTTTTATTACTTTAATGCAAATATCTGTATTTTTTGAAGAAAGGCAATAAGTATTTGTTGTAATTTTGCCATATTAAACAGATTCCAAGAAAAAAATGCAATATAATACATTCATTCTACCCAACGGATTACGTATCATTCATGCCACCAGTCCTACCAATGTAACCTATTGCGGCTTTGCTGTAGATGCAGGAACCCGAGATGAGTTACCCGAAGAGCAAGGCATGGCACATTTTGTAGAACATTTAATCTTTAAAGGAACCAGAAAACGCCGTGCATGGCATATCTTAAACCGAATGGAGAATGTAGGTGGAGACCTAAATGCATATACCAATAAAGAAGAAACGGTAATTTACAGTGCCTTCTTAAAAGAGCATTTCGCACGTGCCGTTGAATTGCTTACCGATATTGTTTTTAACAGCACGTTCCCGCAACATGAAATGGATAAAGAGGTGGAAGTGGTTATCGATGAAATACAAAGCTATGAAGATACTCCTTCTGAGCTTATATTCGATGATTTCGAAGAGCTTATTTTCCCTCATCATGCCTTGGGAAGAAATATTTTAGGAAAGCCTGATATTTTACACAAGATAAAAAGTGAAGATACGCTCCGGTTTGTAAACCGATATTATAAACCCACCAATATGGTTTTCTTCGTATGGGGCGATATTGACTTTAAAAAAGTGATTCGTACAGTCGGAAAATTTGTTTCCGACATTCCGTTCAGTACCGTAGAAGGATATACACGCATCAAACCCCAACCCTACGTCCCCCAACAACGTACTCTGTTGAAAGATACGCATCAGGCTCATGTCATGATAGGCGGAAGAGGATATGATGCCTACGACGAACGCAGAACCGGACTTTATCTGCTGAATAATATTCTGGGAGGTCCCGGCATGAACAGCCGCCTGAATGTTTCTTTGCGCGAGCGCCGGGGATTGGTATATAATGTAGAATCAAATCTTACTGCCTATACCGATACGGGAACTTTCTGCATCTATTTCGGATGTGATCTGGAGGATGCCGACCGCTGCATCGAACTGACTCACAAAGAGCTTAAGAAACTTCGAGACAAGAGTTTGACATCATCCCAGCTGGACGCAGCCAAAAAACAAATAATCGGTCAGATAGGAGTTGCCGGGGATAATTTTGAAAACAATGCCTTAGATATGGGAAAATGCTTCTTACACTATAAGCGTTACGAAGAAAAGTCGGAAGTATTCGCCCGCATTCAGTCGTTGACATCCAGCCAGTTGCTTGACATAGCCAATGAAGTATTTGCCGAGAACTACTTGTCCACGCTGATTTACCGGTAAGGATGGAGGTAGATGTTCCGATACCCAATCTGTATCTCCATGGAAG
Source organism: uncultured Bacteroides sp. (assembly GCA_900546645.1). Lineage (GTDB taxonomy): Bacteria > Bacteroidota > Bacteroidia > Bacteroidales > Bacteroidaceae > Phocaeicola. The sequence goes on from URDR01000021.1 coordinate 19,853, forward strand.
TACGGGCACATTACTGGCACACCTACCCTGTCCGTACAGCCATCTATTTACAAACGAATAGTGCTTGTTTTTGTCCTGATAGTAACATGTAATACACGTTTAGCCGTTGTTCCCCTTTTACTTTTTTTTGAAATTCCAACTGGCTTTGTAACTTAGGTTCTCAAATACCAAAGGAACATGAAGAAACAAAGTAAATCAGACAAGAATGAAATAGCCAAACGACTCAACCAATGGAAAGAGCTTAAAGTATATCTCCGCTTCCACGTAACCATACAGGATTTAAGTAGAGAGATAGGAATAAACCGCACTTATCTCTCTAATTTCATCAACGAGACTTATGGGGAAAACTTTAATAACTGGATAAACGAATTACGGATTAATGAGGCCAAATACAAGATTTTGACCACTTCTGAAGACAGTCTTTCTGAGATAGCCCGTAAAATAGGATTTGCCGATTTAGCTCACTTCAGTAAAATATTCAAAAGAAAAGAAGGCATAAGTCCATCTGACTGGAAAAAACAAAATATAAAAGACGATGAGACTGATTTCCAATAACGCTGCATGAAAACAGTCAAACCTATAAACTAACTTCAGACGAAAAACCGCCTTAAAAACACAGAGACACTGCGCACTCAAAGACTATCCCTTCTCTGTGCGCAGTGTCTCTGCTTTTTGTAAAATATTTATTTTACCTGCAAACGAGCTATCACTTATTTTGCAATCAGCAAATAGTAATTCTTCTTGCCGCGCTGTACAAGCAAGTATTTCCCGTCTAACAAGTCAGCAGCTGTAATTTCCTGATCAGGAGCAGCCAGTTTTTCTTTATTAAGCGAAACACCACCACCTTGAACCAGTTTACGCATTTCACCTTTTGAAGGGAAAACCGCCGCTTTTTCAGTAAACAAGTCTACAGCTTTCACCCCAGCCTCAATTTCAGCCTTTGAAACCTCAAACTGAGGAACTCCTTCAAAGACAGACAATAAAGTATCTTCATCCAGTTTCTTCAGTGCTTCTGAAGTAGCATTTCCAAACAAGATACCCGAAGCTTCTACTGCTGCATTATAATCAGCTTCCGAATGCACCATGATGGTAACTTCCTTTGCCAAGCGCTTCTGCAAGGGGCGCAAATGGGGAGCAGCCTGTTGCTCTGCAACCAAAGCATCGATTTCCTCTTTGCTCAACATGGTAAATATCTTGATATAGCGTTCTGCATCTGAATCGCTTACATTCAACCAGAACTGATAGAATTTATAAGGCGAAGTATAACGAGAGTCAAGCCAGATATTTCCTGATTCGGTTTTTCCAAACTTACCTCCGTCGGCTTTCGTAATCAGCGGACAGGTCAAAGCGAAAACTTCGCCCCCGTTCGTACGGCGAATCAGTTCAGCTCCGGTAGTGATATTTCCCCACTGGTCTGAACCACCCATCTGAAGCTTACAGTTCTTGGTTTCATACAGGTGAAGAAAGTCATATCCCTGAAGCAGCTGATAAGTAAATTCTGTAAATGAAAGACCGTCGCGTGCTTCACCGTTCAAGCGTTTCTGCACCGAATCTTTTGCCATCATATAGTTCACAGTGATGTGCTTTCCTACCGTACGTGCAAAATCGAGGAAAGTAAAGTCTTTCATCCAGTCATAGTTATTAACCAGTTCTGCCTTGTTAGGAGCGTCCGATTCGAAATCGAGGAATTTGCTCAACTGCTTTTTAATACAATCCTGATTGTGACGCAAAGTTTCTTCATCCAGCAAGTTGCGTTCAGCCGACTTACCTGAAGGGTCTCCAATCATTCCGGTAGCACCTCCAACCAAAGCCAATGGCTTATGGCCACAACGTTGGAAATGTTTTAAAATCATCACGCTCACCAAGTGGCCGATATGCAACGAATCAGCAGTAGGGTCAATACCTACATAAGCTGTCACCATTTCTTTTTCCAGTAATTCTTCTGTTCCCGGCATCATGGTGTGCACCATTCCGCGCCATCTGAGTTCTTCTACAAAGTTCATCGAATGAATTTCTTAGTTTAACAATAAAGATGTGGGCAAAAGTACGACACTTTATCTGAATAACCAATTTTTAACGGCTAAAAAAGAGGAAGTTAATATTTTCGTCTATACATTCTTCTAATTGATTCAGGCTGACTTTACGCACCTCTGCCACTTGCATATAAACCTCTTTTACAGATAAAGAGGTCTCATCGGTTTCAAGCAGCAAGCGCTCGGAGGGAGTTGCCTCTACTGCTGCCGGATGAAAATACCTGCCGAAAGACAAATAAAATCCGTGGCGCAAATAAGTTAGAGCCAACTCTTTTTTCCCGCGAAAACCATGGATAATCCAAGGTTGGCGGGGATGGAGTTCTTTCTTTAAGGCTATTAGTTCACCTGAAGCTTTCACGCAGTGAATAAACAAGGGCTGTTCATAACGTTCAGACCTGTTAATAACTTCTTGAAAAGCTTTGAGCTGAAGTGCAAACGGAGTGGAGCAAACCTTATCGAGACCTGCCTCTCCCAAAGCAAGAAGACGCGAGTCTGTTTCAAGCAACTTATCCAACCATTGAAGCTGGCTGTTCATATCTTCTTCTGTAAGATACCAGGGATGAATACCGGCAGAAAGGTAACGCGCCTCTTTAAAATCAATGCGCATAGAGTCATTCATGCAGCATGAAAATAAAGCTTTTGAGGGATTTTCAGGTAAATGATGAGTATGGACATCAAACATAGCTAAGGAACAGGATCATATCCGGAACCTCCCCACGGATGACAACGAAGAATGCGGCGCACTGCCAGATACAATCCTTTAAACGGACCATGTTTCTTCAATGCTTCAATGGCATATTGTGAGCACGTTGGCGTGAACCGGCATGAAGGTGGAGTAAATGGGGAAATACAGTTCCGGTAAAAGTAAATAGGAAGCAACAATAAAGCTGTAAGCAGTCGTTTCATGATAAACGTTCAGCTATAAGGTGAAGCAGTTTCTGCACTTTTACCTCTATTTCTGAAGATTCATGCAGTTCATTGTCAATCCAAATAAAAGCGATGGCCAGCTTACGGTTTGAAGGAGCCAATACATCGGCAAGGATTTGCTTGTTTTTACGGTAGGCTTCACGTATCTGACGTTTCACCCGATTACGCTTCACAGCACGCTTAAAGCGTTTCTTGGGAACACTGATGAGTAATGAAACATCGGGCAAATGTTCTCCTTCGACAGCCATATAAACTATCCGGAGCGGAAAGACAGGCAGCGACTTGCTTCCCCCGGAAAAAAGCTTCTCTATCAGAATCCGACTGTTCAGCCGTTCTTTTTTGTCGAGAGTGTATGTCTTCAAATCTGCCATAAGAGTAGGTTTTAAGTTTTTGAGTTCCTAAGTTCTTGCATTCTCAAAAAATAGGGTTCTTGGATTTTAAAGTTATTATTCACTAACTTAAGAATCCAAGAACTTAGAACTTATTTATTTTGTTCACGGATGAACATCTCAAGTGCAGCTGTCATCGAAGGAGCAGCTGTGGTAGGAGCCTCCAGATCAAGGCGCAATCCAGCTTCTTTTACGGCCTTTGCCGTAGTAGGTCCGAAGCATCCGATTGCAATTTCCTTCTGTTCAAACTTCGGGAAATTTTTCATCAACGACTGGATACCTGCCGGACTAAAGAATACCAGCATGTCATAGTCAAACTTTTCTTCGGGAGTAAAGTCATTACTTACAGTGCGATACATCACAGCTTCCGTATGCTGAATTTTATTTTTATCCAGTAAGTCTTTCACCTCATCGTTATGTACATCCGACATCGGAATGAAATACTTTTCGGTATTATGCTTTACTATTTGCGGGAGTAAATCGGCAAATTTTCCGGTAGCTCCGAAAAAGACTTTACGCTTACGATATTGCACATATTTCTGAATATACAATGCAATAGCTTCTGAAGTACAGAAATATTTCATTGTTTCCGGAATGGTCACACGCAATTCTGTACACAAATTAAAAAAGTGATCAATGGCGTGGCGTGAAGTAAACACTACCGCCGTATGATCCAAGATAGAAACTTTCTGCTGTCTAAACTCTTTCGCTGATAAACTCTCTACTTTAATAAACGGGCGAAAATCTATCTTCACTCCGTACTTCTCAGCGATATCAAAATAAGGAGATTTCTCCGAAGCTGGTTTAGGCTGAGAGATGAGGACTTTCTTTATCTTCAATGTACTAAAAATTTAAAATCAATACCTTGTTAACATACTCAATCCCTTTCCATAGCAAAAGGTCGGGGATTATTTCCAGGGTGCAAAAGTACAGAATTAAATGCAGAAAGCCATGCAAATAGCTGAAAAAGTTCCGAATACACTTATAAAATAACAATATTTTAGTAAAGAGTACAACCAGGAGAATAACCATCTGTGAAATCTCCGGTTTAAGGTTAAAATAAACAATCAGAAGAATTAACGGGAAAAGAAGAAAACCCGTAGCCACAAGTAAGTCAAAATAAGCTTTCCGCCACGAAACAGTCTGTTCTTTGTCAAAAAAAATCCAATTAACAAAACTGTAAGAAAGCCATTTATACATCACCAGGGCTCCAGCCGAAACAATATATGCCGCCAATAATCCATGTGAAGACACACTTTGAAACAAAGCCGGAGAGGTATCTAAGCTGTAATCATACATACACACTCCACTCAACACACAGGTTACTCCGCAAAGCACCAATATGAAGTTAAAGTCTGTACCCGCTGCATCATCAAAAAGGTTTCCCCGTTCTTTATGCACAAAGAAATTTTTAAGCCGCTGATACAGGTATTTCCTACGGTGATTAATAGAATAATAAATCAAGAAGAAGCAGAGAAACAGCAAAGCTGTTATCGCCCAGTCATTATTCAAACGATAGGGCATTGATTCCCCGTCCATACCAGAAGGCTGTATTTCCTGCATATGGCCCCTTATTACACTGTCGGTCAAGATACTCGCCTGACCTGTATAAACTGAAACTGAACCTGTGTCGCGAACTTCATTCATATGGCTGCAAATTTACGAATTTCCTTGCTCCACAAGGGGGTTGAATAAAGCAACTCTACAGCCTCTTCAGGAGTTGAAGCCACCTGCCATATCTCCCGGTGTTCCGGGCGCATGAAATTCTGGTCGACAGCTTTTTCCAACAATGCGAGCAGCGGATCATAAAACCCGTCTACATTCAAGATGACAACCGGATTAAAATAAAGCCCCAACTGCTTCCAGGTAATAATTTCCAGAAGTTCTTCCATGGTTCCACAACCTCCGGGAAGCGCTATAATCCCATCCGACAAGTCGGCCATCATCCGTTTCCGTTCATGCATGGTTTCAGTTTCAATGAGGCAAGTCAATCCCTTGTGATGCCATCCTTGTTCCACCATAAAATGAGGAATAATTCCGGTCACTGTTCCTCCGGCAGCAAGTACTGCATCGCTGATATGACGCATCAGCCCCAAGCAACCTGCCCCATTAATCAGATTAATCTTCCGCTCAGCAAGGATATGTCCCAAGCGTTCAGCTGCATCAAAATATACGGGAGCAATCTTCGTACTTGAAGCACTATAGACACATACATTCTTTATATCATTCATATATTCAGCTAATCTATTGATAACAAACATACGGATATGATAACGAGGCAACAAATTGATTTTCTGTTCAATCCGTTACCTCGTTATTCCGATCGGGTGTATTTTATTTCAGTCCGAAGGCTTCTTTTACTTTATCAACGTAGTCTAATTTCTCCCAAGTAAAGAGTTCAACTTCCACGTCTTTGCTTCCTTCATAATCCGATTCAAAATGTTTGGTAACCACTTGCGGCTCACGACCCATATGACCATATGCTGCTGTTTCGCTGTAAATAGGATTACGCAATTTCAAGCGTTCCTCAATAGCCCGAGGACGCATATCAAAAATAGCATCCACTTTCTGTGCTATTTCGCCATCACTCAGTGCCACGTTGCTACGTCCGTATGTATTCACATAAATATTGATAGGGCGCGCCACACCAATAGCATAAGAAACCTGTACCAACACCTCGTCTGTAACTCCTGCTGCAACCAAGTTCTTAGCAATATGACGGGCAGCATAAGCCGCACTTCGGTCTACTTTACTGGGGTCTTTTCCCGAGAATGCACCTCCTCCGTGAGCACCTGCTCCTCCGTAGGTATCCACAATAATCTTACGGCCGGTTAATCCGGTATCCCCATGAGGACCACCGATTACAAACTTGCCGGTGGGGTTCACATGATATTTAATATCATCGTTAAACAAAGCCAATACCTCCGGGTTATGGATTTCTGCAATCACACGAGGCATCAAGATTTCAATCACGTCCTTACGAATCTGCGCAAGCATTTCTTCGTCGGCTTTCAGCTGCGCTTCCTGTGAAGCATCGGCAGGCTGTACAAATTCGTCGTGCTGAGTTGACACTACAATGGTATCAATACGCACCGGGCGGCGGTTATCATCGTACTCAATGGTTACCTGGCTTTTTGAATCCGGACGAAGGTAAGTCATTACCTTTCCTTCACGGCGGATATCAGCCAATACCATGAGCAACTTATGCGCCAAGTCAAGCGACAAAGGCATATAGTTTTCTGTTTCTTTAGTAGCATAGCCAAACATCATACCCTGGTCGCCGGCTCCCTGATTCATCGGGTCTTCGCGCTCTACACCTCGGTTGATGTCAGGACTCTGCTCATGGATAGCAGAAAAAACGCCACATGAGTTTCCTTCAAACATGTATTCACTCTTGGTGTAACCAATCTTGTTGATTACTTCACGAGCTACACGCTGAAGGTCAATGTATGCTTTGGTTTTCACTTCTCCTGCCAGCACCACCTGTCCGGTAGTTACCAGAGTTTCGCAAGCTACTTTTGAACTGGGGTCGTAAGCCAACAGTTTGTCAAGCACAGCGTCGGATATTTGATCCGCCACTTTGTCGGGGTGTCCTTCAGACACCGATTCGGATGTGAATAAGTATCCCATTCTTCTTAAAATTAAATTGTTAGTGATATTTAATCCGTGTACGGATAGAGTAGAAGGGTAATCATCAAGGAATTACATGTGTTTTAGCATTTTTTTCCGTGGTTGCAAGCTACTCAAATCTTTCCACTTTCATTATTTCGGATGCAAAGATAGGGATATAATTTGGAATAATTACAATTTACCTTTCTTTTAACATTGCTTTGCGTAGGTTTTCCTTTTTCCGGGTGCCTGGATATTCTCCAAAAACGCCTAGGTGTTTCAGTCTGTTTGCTTTGACAAATCAGCCGAAACGCCTAGGCGTTTTTATAAAAGATTTAGAGCCTGTTTAAGCTTCAAATAAAGTAATGCTTTCAGGCTCTTAAAAGATAATTCTAATTAATCAAATTCAGGCAATGTAATGGGAAACAATTTACTAGAACGATGTTCGCGGCGAATGATCTCTTTCATCTGTTTCACGATTTCCGGATGGGCAGCAGCCACATCATGATCTTCATGAAGGTCATCGGTCAGATTATAGAGATGAGGAACTCCTTTCTTTACCACCATTTTCCAGTCACCCATGCGTACTCCTATCTGATTGGTTTCATGAAACTCCCAATACAAGAAATCGTGTTTGCGCTGAGCAGCATCGTTTCCAAGCAGAGTTGCGGCGAAGGAAATTCCATCAAAGCAGTCATTATCAGCCTTTTTATTCAGGTTTTTCTTAGGGAATCGCTTGTCGCCTATCAGTTCGCAGAAAGTAGGCATCACGTCATAAAAGGCCAGCTGATGATGATTCACCTTGCCTGCCGGGACATGCCCCGGCCAACGTACGATAAACGGCACCCGGATACCTCCTTCGTAACACTGACGCTTTAAACCGCGCAGTTTTCCGTCGCGGCCGAAAAATTCAGGATCGGCTCCTCCCTCTTCATGAGGGCCGTTATCACTGCTAAAAATAACAAGCGTATTTTCATCCAGTCCTTTTTCCTTAAGCTTTGCAAAAATTTCGCCCACATACTGATCAAGACGAGTAATCATTCCGGCAAATTCGGCATGCGTATGTACTGCCGGATTATAACGTGAACCCTCTTCTCCTCCCCAAGTTTTATCTGCAAAGAATCGCTTTTTATATGCTTTTAAAATAGAGTCGTTCGGCTGTGCCAGTTCGGCATGCGGCAATGTATAGGTAAACAATCCATAAAAAGGTTGGTCTTCACTTTGCTTATCAAGCCATTGAAGCGCTCTTTGATGAATCATATCTGCCGAGTATTGAGGACGTTTCTTGTAATCATCTCCATACATCGGATAAAGAATATTCTCTTCTAATATTTCACGCACCACAGCCGTATCGCCCATTGACTTGCTGTAACGGTTCAAGAAGTTTGGATAATAAAGGTGAGCCTGAAACTGACAGATAAATCCGTAATATTCATCTATTCCACGCTTGTCGGGAGTGGAGGAAGAACCTTCATAGCCACCAGCCCATTTACCAAACATCCCAGTGGTATAACCGTTTTTCTTCATAATTTCAGGCAGAATGACATGGTCTGGACAATAAGGCTCCTGACCTACCACGGCAAAGTCTTCATTCTCACCATACATCACCATCGGCTGGTCTTTCCAATACTCTCTGTTCCCCCGCACATGAGCATGACCTGTGTGTTGCCCGGTCATCAAACAAGCGCGTGAGGGTGCACTGACCGGACTTCCGGCATAGGCTTGTGTAAACCGCATCCCTTCTTGAGCCATGCGGTCTAAGCAAGGGGTATCAATGAATTTTTGCCCATAGCATCCCAAATCACCATACCCCATATCATCGCAGAGTATAAAGATGATATTTGGCTGCTGAGATTTTACATCCGTATGTGCAAGTACCGGAAGAGAGGTTGCCCATAAACCGGCAGAAAGAAGAAAAGAAAATGATTTTTCCATGGATAAATAAGGTTTAGTTTAATTCTCAATGTCAAGGAAATACAAAGCTACTGCTTTTTGCTTATTGACAAACAAAAAGCCTGTTTAAATTTGTCAACAGCTCGTTAAAAGGTTACGGCATGCTTCTTCCGAAAAACATCCATACAGGCTCAATTAGAATTTCATGGTATCCATGAAGGTCTTTTCTTGAAATTAGCTACTATACTTGTCTGCAATTCTCATTGCTTGACCATCCGTTTCTGACAACATTTCAATAATTTCTTTAGTGTTTTCGAACCAACTTTAACCCTTTCTATTGTTTAACCTTTAAAATTTCGGTAAAAATTCACCAAAGTGTTGATACAAATCACCATTGCTTAACTTTTTTATTGATGCGTGATTTTATTTTTACAAAACTAAAGAATGGAATAAATATATTAAAAATAAATTAAGCAATAGTAAGAGATTCATAAAAAATATATTTTATATTTGCATTACTAAATAAGTACAAGGATTGACTTGAGCAAAACTTATTTATTGACATTGACTAACTATTAAACCGAATTTACTTATATAAATCAACCTGGTTTTATCAGGCTATGATTAAAAACCACAAGATATATTTATTTATTACTTAACCTATTATCTATGAAAAAAAATCGACTGGGGCTAGTCAGTGCTATGCTACTTTTATCTGGATTTTCTGCCGGATATGTTCAAGCTGCGCCTCATGCAGCAGCTACAGGAATGTACTCTGTACAGCAAGACAACGCCTGTACGGGAGTTGTAATTGACCAAAAGGGCGAAACCATTATCGGTGCGTCGGTTGTGATTAAAGGCACTACCAACGGAACCATCACCGGACTTGACGGCGATTTCACTCTGAACAACGTAAAAAAAGGAGACATTATTCAGATTTCTTACATCGGTTATATTACTCAAGAATTGAAATGGGAAGGCAGTCCGATTAAAATCACAATGAAAGAAGATAGTCAGACCCTTGATGAAGTGGTAGTTGTGGGATTTGGTTCGCAGAAAAAAGCGAATTTAACCGGTTCTGTATCGCAAGTAAAAATGGATGAAGTATTGGGGAGCCGTCCGGTGGTCAATGCCATGAGTGCCCTGCAAGGAACAATGCCCGGCTTACAGATTACTCCCAACGGAGATGCTGGCGGTCCGGGACAAGCCAAGAACTTTAACATCCGCGGTACTACTTCTATCAACGGCGGTTCGCCACTGGTATTGATTGACAACGTGCCGGGCGACATCGACATGCTGAACCCCGAAGACATTGAAAGTGTATCTATCTTAAAAGATGCTGCTTCATCGGCCATCTATGGTGCCCGTGCTGCTTTTGGCGTGATTCTGGTTACCACCAAAAAGGCAAAGAAAGGCCAAAAGTTCTCACTGAATTACAATAATAATTTCGGTTTTCAGAAATCTATCAACCGTCCTGAAATAGCCGACGGATTGCAATGGATGCAAGCTTATCTGGATGCAGAATTCGGTGCAGGGAAATATTATACAGGACAGGACATCCGCTTGTGGCAGCAATATCTTACTGAGTACCGGAAAAATCCGGGAAGTTTTCAAACTACCGGAGACGGTATCTATGTAAGTCCGGAAGACGGAAAGGAATATTATCTGAATGAAAAGAATGTGTATGACAATATGCTCGACAACTTCGGATTCATGCAAACCCATAACGCTTCAGTAAGTGGGGGAACCGAGCATTTACTTTATCGTATGTCATTGGGATATACTGGAGAACAGGGTACACTGGTTACAGATAAAGACCGGTTTAAACGCTTAAGCGGAAGTGCGTTTATTCAAGCAGACATCACCCCATGGCTAACCCAGGCGGTTGACATCCGCTATGCACAGAGCGAAAAAAATATGCCGGTAACCTCTACCCGTACCGGGCTTTACGACATGCGTCTTCCGAGTGTATATCCGGAAGGAAGCCTGACGATAAACGACGGACGCGAACTGCTCACCAACACACCATATAACCTGTTGATGATGGCCACCGATAACAATACGATTACCGATAATGCCCGTATCCTGTCGAAAACGGTAGTAAAACCGCTGAAGGGATGGGAGATTGTTTTTGAATACACATTCGATAAGCGTATGAGCAAAAACCGCGTCAACCGTGCTCTTTATGAATACACCTCGGTAGAAAAAGCCGCTATGACTACAGCAGACAACTCCAGTCTCGAAACAAAAGACGGAAGTACGGATTATAATGCCATCAACCTGTATAGTACGTATCAGCATACATGGAACGACAAACATAACTTCAGCATTATGGCAGGTTTCAATCAGGAATCGAGCAACTACCGTGAAATCTATGCCAAATCACTGGACATGATTAATGAAGACCTTCCGTCGCATAACACTGCCATGAACGATACAAAGACTGTAACCGAAGGTCATACCGAATATACCGTACGTGGTGCTTTCTATCGTTTGAATTATGATTATAAAGGCAAGTATCTGTTTGAAACCAACGGACGTTATGACGGTTCTTCCAAGTTCCCTAAAAACGACCGTTTCGGGTTCTTCCCCTCAGTATCTGTGGGATGGAACATCGCACGTGAAAATTTCATGGTAAAAACCCAAGACTGGCTGGGAGAGTTTAAACTTCGTGCTTCTTGGGGACAAATTGGTAACCAAGCCATTAATCCTTATCAGTTTACTCCGCTGATGGAACCATATAAAGCCGGATGGATTGTGAACGGCAAGAAACCTACTTCAGTAAAATCGCCGGGACTGGCAAGTAATAATTTCACATGGGAAACGGTGGAAACGCTCGACTTTGGTTTCGATATTTCAGCACTGAACGGTCGTCTTCAAGGTACGTTCGACTGGTATCGCCGTGATACGAAAGATATGTTGGCACCCGGATTTGAGCTTCCAGCATTGATAGGTGCCGCAGCTCCGCTACAAAACACAGCCGACCTCCGCACAAAAGGATGGGAGTTAAATCTGAGTTGGCGCGACCGCATCGGCGACTGGGGATATAGCATCGGCTTTAACCTCTACGACTCTAAAACAGAAGTAACCAAGTATAACAATGATTCGTATATCTTGTTCAAAAGCAATGGAGAAAACAACCTTTTCTCCGGTTATGAAATAGGTACCATCTGGGGATATGAGACCGACGGATTCTATACGGTAGATGATTTTACCGATACGCAAACTTGGCAATTGAAAGAAGGAGTGGTTTCAGTACAGGGAGTAAATCCTCGTCCGGGTGACATTAAATATAAAAACTTGAGTGACGATGAGAACAGCAAAAACCAGATTGATAGTGGTGACGGGACTTTATCGAATCCGGGCGATTTAAAAATTATCGGTAATGACGCGTTACGTATGCAATATGGTATCAATTTAGGTCTTAACTACAAGGGATTTGATTTGAGCGTCCTGCTACAAGGAGTAGGAAAGCGCGATGTATGGATTAGCGATGCACGCCGCTGGCCTTTTGCTTCAGGAAAATTCGGTCAGATATTCACTGACCAGCTTGACTACTGGAAACCAGTGGATGCAGCTAACGGAAACTGGGAAGCAGTGAATGCAAACCCCGAATATTTCCGCCTGTATGGTGAACTGAACAATGCCGGATATAACCAAAGAAAACAGACCAAGTATCTGCTCGACGGTTCTTATCTGCGCATCAAGAATATTACTTTGAGCTACAGTTTCCCGAAATCATGGTTGACTCCTATCAGTATCAGTTCCTTGAAAGCATTTGTAAGTTGTGAAAACCTGCACACCTTCCATCACTTACCCGACGGATACGACCCCGAACGTCTTTCATGGGAATATCCTTTCTACCGCACTATTTCATTTGGTATCAACGTAACCCTCTAAATCTACAAAAGAAATGAAAAAAATAATATACACTACATTTGTTGCCGCAGGATTAGCCTTAAGCTCCTGTAACGATAGCTTCATGGAACGCTACCAAGACACACAGCTTACCGAAGAGACCTCGTTCAGCAACTATAACACTTTCAAAACCTATGCTTGGGGACTGTATGAAGTGTTTACAAACAACAACATCCTGCGCTATGTGGGAAGTAACGGATATGGAAGCTTCATTCCTTACTGGTCGGATGTATATGCCGGTTATCTGATGGAAAGGCAAGGAGGAGGAAATCCTTATGCATTCCAAAATATCAGCAGTAAAGCATCGGGCAACGGATGGAATTTTGATTATGTCCGCCGCGTTAACGTGATGCTGGCCAATATTGACCAGTCTCCAATGAATGATACCGATAAAGAGCACTGGCGCTCGGTGGGCTATTTCTTCCGTGCTTATTACTATATGGAATTGATAGCACGCTTCGGAGATGTGCCTTGGGTAGATCATACCTTGTCGGAAACGGATAAAGAAGTAGCTTATGGTAAGCGTACACCGCGTAAGACTGTAGCCGACAATGTGCTGAACGACTTGATTTATGCAGAAGAACATATCAAGGAAGCAGGCGACGGGGATAATACCATCAATACCAATGTGGTGAGAGCACTCATTTCCCGCTTTGCACTGTTTGAAGGCACATGGCGTAAATACCATGACTTAGGCGATTATGAGAAATATTTCGATGCCTGTATCAAGTATTCAGAACCTCTTATGAAAGCCTATCCCGACTTGCACTCTGACTGGGGTGAAATGATGACTTCGAATCTTGCAAACATGAAGGGCATTATCTTGTATAAAGAATATGTACCTTCTGAAGAAGCCAACTATGCCATGCACTTGGTAGAACGCACCGCATCGCATGCCATCGAAATGCCGCAGCACATTGTAGATATGTATCTGTGTACTGACGGAAAGCCCATCTCTACCAGTACGGAATATGAATGGGATAAAAATGGAGACAAGTCCATGTATGCCACTTTCCGTAACCGCGACCGCCGCTTGCTTGAAACGGTGGCACCCCCTTACAAAGTTATAAACAATGGCAATGCAAGCTGGGATTACGTAGAAGGTAAACGTGAATACATGGATATCTTAGGAGTTACTACCAAAACCGGTTATGGCGGCGGAAATGGCGAAGCTGGAAAGCATAAGGTATTTCCGATGATGAACTGGGCGGGGAATATCCTTCCGGAAGTACCTCACTTCTTTACAAATTCAGGAGGAGTAGGATTCTGCGTGGCAAAGAGCGGAAACTATGTTTGGAGATTGTATAATGTATGGGACAACTCACTTGAAAACAAAGCTGATGCCGATATTCCTCTCTTCAAGATTGATGAGGTATTATTGAACTATGCGGAAGCAAAATGGGAAAAGGGAGAGTTTACCAATGACGTGGCTCACATCACCATCAATAAACTGAGGAGACAATTCGGACGTATTGCTGATATGGATGTAAATGCCATTAACGAGGGATTTGACAAGGACCGTGACCAAACGGTAGACCCGGTATTGTGGGAAATCCGGAGGGAGCGTATGATTGAACTGATGGGCGAAGGCTTTGGCTTCTATGATGTGCGCCGCTGGAAAAAGGCTGAATGGTTTGTAAATAAAGTGCCTTACGGACAATGGGCTACAAAGGAACAAATCGGTGAAAGCGGAACCTTTATTGATTTGTCCACAGGATTGGCCACAACGAATACAAACCAGACAGAAGGGTATGTGTATATGTATAATGACCCGGTGAAGTCGGGTAAAGGATGGCTGGATAAGTATTATCTGTATCAAATCCCGACAAATGAAATTGCATTGAATCCGAATTTGCTGCCCAATAATCCAGGATGGTAAATTGTAGAAATATAAATGCTTAATCGGCTAATATCCGGAAGAATAAAGAGGCTGTGTCTGAGGTTTACAGACACAGCCTCTTTTATTGTTTGTTTATTACTTTATTATTTTGCATCGAGTTCTTTCAGTAATTCATCAACTGCCGTTTTAAGCTGTGTATCTTCACCCTTCACCACCGTTTCCGGAGCATTCAGCACATAAACATCGGGGTCCAGCTGCTTGTTTTCCAGATAACTTCCGTCTGGAAGCTGGTAGCCTATCACTGGAATACCAAATACCAGACTGGGGTCTTGCAGCGTTTCCCAGCTGACCGTAGTCATGGTTCCCGGAACAGGAGCTCCCACCAGTTTACCCATTTTTTTATGCTTATATACCCAAGGGGTTCCGTGTGCATTTGAATAATTGGCCTCACACTGCACCATAATGGAAGCTTTGTTCCAGCGCCGGCTTGGCATATCACATATCGGTCGTCCGCGCAACACTTGAGTCAGGTATTTCTTTCCACTGAATAAGATTTCAATGTCTTCATGCAAACGTCCGCCTCCATTGAAACGTGTATCAATCACGATTCCTTCACAATGGTTATATTTCCCCAAAATATCCGAGTAAACCGTACGGAAACTTTCATCGTCCATTGACTCAATATGTACATAGCCTAACCGCCCGCCTGACCATTTTTCAACATCAGCAGCCCGCTGTTTTACCCAACGTTTATATAACAGTCCGCTCAATGCTCCGCTGCTTATAGGACTAACCACCTCATCCCAGCGTTCCTTCGTTTGAGGATTATATAATGAAACCAGTGTTTTCTTTTTAACTTTTCCGTTCAGCAACACGGCACAGTCGGTTTCAGGAGTCAGCAAGACTCCATCAATTTTTTCAATGATTACTCCGGCTTTTACCTTTGTACTTTTCCGGCTGAAAGGTCCTTTTTCTACAACCTCAGCCACTTTCAGTCCGTTTCCATGATATTCCCAATCGTAAAGCAATCCTAAATTAGCTGTAGCTTCGGTTTGAGCCGAAGAATAATAACGTCCGCCTGTATGTGAAACGTTTAACTCGCCCAACCACTCGCTCAGCAGTTCGGCAAAATCATAATTATTACCGATATGCGGAAGGAATTTACGATAAGCTTCAGTCATGGCTTCCCAGTCTACCCCATGCATCGTTTCAGTATAGAAACATTTCTTTTCTTGTTTATATACATGTTCAAACATATAAGCTCGCTCGGCTGCACGGTCCATCTTCATAACAGCCCGGAAGGTAATGGGTTTCAAATTTTCCGAACTATCCATCTTCTGCATGTTTCTTCCACCCAAAATGAAGATGTTTGATCCCTCTTTATCGGCTTCCATACCTGCCCAGCTGGCATCCATCTTATGAAGTAGCTTCGTATCATGCTTACGTAAATCCATTTTCCACATGTCATAGCCCCCTTCAAAAGCCGACAGATAATATAAATTTTCACCGTCTTTAGAAAGGATGGCAGAAGCTATATTCGATGAGTTTGGAGTCAGACGAATGATTCGGTCTTCTATTCCGTCAAGCTCTACTACAATCGGCTTAACATCTTCTTTCTTATCTTCTTTTTGCTTGCTTTTTTTCTTATCCTCTTTGGACGTGTTCTTCTCTACCGCCTTTTCCTGTTCTGCTTCCAGTTCTTTCTGTAGTTCATAATCTTCTTTACTCAAACGGAACTTATCAAAGGAGTCTTTATTCAGGAAAGCAATCATCACGTCGTCCATAGACCCCCACGAAGCATGGTTGCGCATCCCATAGCGTTCGGTTGTGAAAAGAATGGCATTTCCATCCATCACCCATCGAGGTGAGTGGCTGGTATATCCACTATTGGTTAAATTCACGGGAGCCGACTTTCCGTCTGCACATACCAATGCAATATCGGTATAAGGATCATGCCGGTTACCTATAAATGTAAGCGTAAACCATTTTCCGTCGGGCGACCAAGAGTAATCGAAGCTGTCACTGGTTTCATACCAGGTAGAACCGTCGGTTACCTGACGTATCTGCTTGCTTTCGCGGTTAAAGACCATCAGACGGATGCGATCTTCGATAAAGGCTATTTCTTTGCCATCGGGCGAGAACTTGGGGAACTGGCGCTCAATGGCTGCATCGGCTGGCAACAGTTCTTTTTCTTCAATCAGTGTAGCATTGGGGAAGTTTTGCTCTTCCTCACGCGCTATCTGAGCGGTGTATAAGTTCCAGCTTCCGTTTCGCTCACTGGCGTATACCAACGTGCGGTTATCTGCTCCGAACGACAGCCCTTCCTCAGCTTCCGTGGTATGTGTAACCTGTTTGGTAGTGCCGTATTCCACCGAAGTGACAAACACTTCGCCCCGCACGATAAAAGCCACTTGCTTTCCATCGGGTGAAGCAACTGCTTCACTCACTCCACTGGTAAAACTAAGCTGCTCGGGGATATTTTCATCGTCACGCGTCAGTGTAATGGCTACTTTCTGCGGATTTCTTCCTGCTTGCTGGGTATAAATTTCTCCATCATACGCATAACATAAGATATTGTTGCCACCTGCCGAAAGGAAACGGACCGGATGGGTTTGAAAGGAAGTTACCCGACTGATTTGGTCTGGTGCATTAACCGGGAATGTATATACGTTCATAGAACCTCCTTCACGCTCACTCAGGAAATACACACTGCTGCCATCGGCCGACCATACCGGATTGCGGTCTTCACCGGCATGATGCGTCAAGTTGGTATGCTTTCCGGTTTGTATATCATACATCCATACATCGCGCGCAATGGAAGAGGTGTGATGCTTGCGCCATTCATCTTCAAACCCTTTACGGTCTTGATAGAGGAATCGATTACCGGATGCGTTAAAAGCAACCAGCTCAGCTGGTGTTCCGAGCACTTGCTCGATTTTTCCTCCTTGAACAGCAACCTGATACAGCTCAGTCATCGCCCCAGTAGGAAACAAAACACTGGAAGCCGGATCTTGAATACTTGCCGAAAAAACAACCGATTTACCGTCTGCTGTGAATGCAGATGGAGTTTCTGCAGCCGAATGATAAGTCAAACGACGGGCTGCTCCACCGGAAGCTGACATAACAAAAACATCAAAATTACCATAACGGTCACTTGAAAAAGCAAGCTGTTTGCCATCGGGCGACCATACCGGCGATGCTTCATAAGAATCTTGCGTGGTAAGCCGGACAGCTTCTCCACCTGAAGCAGGCACTTTATAAATATCTCCTTTATAACAAAAAGCAATCTCCTTGCCATCGGGCGAAATACGGGCATCACGGAGCCACATGGGGGTAACAGCCATTCCACTTGTTACCAATGTTCCTAAAGCAAAGGTAAATATTAGTTTTTTCATATCCATAGAATAAATAAATGATTCTGATTCAGGGCAAAGGTAATGATTATGGAGGTCAACTGAAAAAAAACCGAGAAAATATTTGGATTATATGAATCAAATGATTTATCTTTGCATCGCTTTTCAAGGAAAGCACATAAAGTTTGGACTATGGTGTAATGGTAGCACAACAGGTTTTGGTTCTGTTTGTCCAGGTTCGAATCCTGGTAGTCCAACAACCAATCAAAGAAAGCCCTAAGAGACAATCTCTTGGGGCTTTCTTCTTTTTTATAATGTGGCTACGTAAGTGTTTATATATTAAGTACGTTAGCCATAAAACGGCTCAGTAGATTTTTAGTGGGGATAGCCATATAAATTTGCTATGCGGAAAAGGAAGAATTTCTTATCCGCAACACCTCTTAGATTGGCACGAAATAGTTTGATTTTGGCATTGAAAGATTCTGCCATCGCATTAGTTGAACGGTTGTTGTAGAAGTTGAGAATCTCGTCGTAGTGCTCATAGAATGTAGCGGCTATAACGTTGAATGAATGAAATCCAGCCTCTTCGATCTTGTTGTACCATCGAGCCATAGATAGACGGGCTGCATCCGTAATTGAGTTCTTTGAGAAAATCATTCTAAGAGAGTGACAAAGGCCATATGCTTTTTTTATGTCAGGGTATTCTTCAAATAGGATTTTTGCTCTTTGTTTCTGCTTCTCAGTCCACTTGTCGGCAGACTTAAACAGCAGATAACGTGAGCGTATAAGCAATTCCCTGCGGGTGTCACCGTTGGGGTATCGGTATGGAACATACTCCTTACTGTTCAACTTGGCTTCTTCCATCTCATCGTTGGCCTGCTGAATGGCATTCCAACGGTGCTTAATACGAAGCTCCTGCACTGCATCGCAAGCCAATTTCTGAATGTGAAAACGGTCTATGACGCGACGGGCTTTTGGAAATGCCGAACGAACGATCTTTCGCATGGAATCGGACAAATCAAGAGTTACTTCTTCAACTGCAAAACGTTTTTCCTCGTTAATACATCTCAGCACTCCAATCACATCTTCCGATTTCGTGCCTGCCACAACAGCCACCAGGGATCTTTCTCTGGTACATGCATCCCTGTTGGTTACAAACGTATACAGTTCACCATTGGAGAGCGATGATTCGTCAATGGCAATCCTAGGAC
>URDR01000022.1 GCA_900546645.1 uncultured Bacteroides sp.
TCCATAGCACGCTCTTTCGAGGTTCCGGGAGGAAGAGTTACGGCACCCATAATGGTTCCGGTATCTTCATTAGGCACCATACCGGTAGGAGTTGTATTCATGAAGAATACCAACAATACGATTGAGGCACCCACCAAACCGAAAGACAACCATTTTTTATGGATAAAGAATACAACGCGCTTCTTATAGCTCTTCAGCAACGAATCATAAGCCGTATTAAATGAAGTATGGAAGCGGTCAACCAGCGACATTTTCTTGTTTCCATGTTCTCCGGTATGAGGCTTCAAGAATAAAGCACACAATGCAGGAGACAGGGTCAATGCGTTCAATGCAGAGAAACCGATAGCAATAGCCATGGTCAAACCAAACTGACGATAGAACGTACCTGCTGTACCGCCCATGAAACTTACCGGCACAAACACAGACATCATGACCAAAGTAATAGAAACGATAGCCCCACCCAATTCGCTCATTGCATCAATAGAAGCTTCGCGGGCTGATTTATATCCTTGGTCCAACTTGGCATGTACACCCTCGACGACCACAATCGCATCATCGACCACAATCGCGATGGCAAGCACCATAGCCGACAAAGTCAACAAGTTCACACTAAAGCCAATCAGCTTCAACACGAAGAAAGTAGCAATCAAAGCTACCGGAATGGCAATTGCCGGAATCAATGTAGAACGGAAGTCTTGCAAGAAGACATAAACTACAATAAACACAAGAATAAAGGCTTCTATCAACGTCTTGATAACCTCATGAATAGAAGCAAAAAGGAAGTCATTGGCATTCTGTGCCACGTTAATCTTCAATCCGGCAGGCAATGCAATCTGTGCCTTTTCCAGCGTAGCTTCCAATTCAGCAATAGTCTGCGTAGCATTGGTACCGGCCATCTGGTAAACAATACCGGTAACTGCCTTATGCCCGTTTACGGTATTGTCGAATGTATAATCCAGACGTCCTAATTCAACGGTTGCAATATCGCCCAAACGGAGAATTTCACCATTAGGCAAAGCTTTTATAACAATATTCTCAAATTCTGTTTCCTGCTGCAAACGTCCTTTATAACGGATTGTATATTGGAAAGTCTGGTTTCCCTTTTCACCGAACTGTCCCGGAGCTGCTTCAATATTCTGTTCTGCCAAGGCTCCTGACACATCTGTAGGATTCAGTTTATACTGTGCCATCACATCTGGCTTCAACCAGATACGCATAGAGTAATCCTGACCTAACACCATCGCATCACCCACACCTTTCACACGCTTGATTTCCGGAATCAAGTTGATATTGGCATAGTTTTCCAAGAATTCAATGTTATATTTATCTTCTGCATCGTATACAGAAAATACCATCAACATAGAGTTCTGACGTTTCTGGGTGGTTACACCTACCCTTGTTACTTCGGCGGGCAGCAACCCCTGTGCCATTGACACACGGTTCTGCACGTTTACAGCTGCCATATCCGGGTCAGTTCCCTGATTAAAATAAATATCAATACTACCAGAACCGTTATTTGAAGCCGAAGATGAAAGATACATCATGTTTTCCACACCGTTAATCTGGTCTTCCAACGGTGCAATTACAGAGTTCAATACTGTCTGAGCATTGGCTCCGGTATAAGTGGCGCGCACCTGCACGGTAGGAGGCGCAATGTCCGGATATTGCGTTACAGGAAGCGTTATCAGCCCAATGAAACCCAAGATCACCATCAAGATAGAAATTACCGTTGACAGCACCGGACGGTTAATAAATTTATCTAATTTCATTTTATACCTTATATTATATAAAACAATATTTCTTATCAATTAAAAGCTGTAGCAAAGTTACCTTCACGCTGGTCTTTCAATGCCTGCTGGTATTTTGCTTCTCTTTCGGCTGGGGTCATCGGAGTTATTTTCTGTCCGTCCTGTAAATTCTGAATTCCTTCGACAACAATTTTATCGCCATCCTTCAAACCGCCTGTTACGATGTAGTGCTTACCATCATTCAAATTTGAGATCTTCACTTCGGTATGCTTCAATGTATTGTCTCCCTGAAGTACATAAACGAATTTCTTATCCTGAATTTCCTGAGTTGCGCTCTGAGGAATCAGAATTACATTTTCCATGGTGTAAGGGAATACCACATTCGCCATACCACCACTGCGCAGGATGTTTTGCTTGTTCGGGAAGATAGCACGCATACTTACCGAACCGGTAGTCTGGTCAATAACTCCACTCACTGCATCAATTTTTCCTTTTTCATTGTAAATGCTTCCATCAGCAAGCTGCAGCTGCACTGCCGGCATTTTTTCCAACTGTTCTTTCAATGTACCTCCGGCACGAGTCAAATTCAACAACTGCTTTTCAGTCATTGAGAAATACACATACATGTCACCAATCTGAGATACAGTAGTCAATGCCTCAGCTACAGAAGGACTAACCAAAGCACCTACACGATACGGGAATGTACCTATCACACCATCCGAGGGACTGGTTACAGTACAAAAACCTAAGTTTTGTTTTGCGGCAGCGTATGAAGCCTCAGCCTGAGCAAGACTGGCTTTTGCAGAAAGCAAGTTGTTTTTTGCAGTCTGATATTCAAAATCACTGATAATCTGCTGTTCGTGAAGAAGTTTCTTATTTGCTTCAGTTGAAGTGACAGTTTCCAAATTTGCCTTTGCCGATGCCACTGCTGCTTTAGCCTGATCAAATGCAGCCTTATATTGAGTAGGGTCTATTTGAAACAAAGCCTGCCCCTTACGTACTGTTGCTCCTTCATCTACACAAAGTTTCACGATAAATCCTGAAACCTGCGGACGGATTTCAATATCCTGTAATCCCTTAATCGTTGCCGGATATTGTTCAGTCTGACTACTTGAAGTTGTAGTTACCGCTTCTACAGCAAACTGATCGTCGCCCATTTTCATACCGCTTTGGCCTCCGCCACAAGCAGTCAATACCGAAAGACCTAAAGACAAAAAGGAAATTCGGATAGAAGAAAAACTTCTGTTTCTTTTTACACTCTTGTTCATATTCATAAAATTAATAATATCCAAACCCATTGAGACTTGATGACAGCCTAAAGACAAATCACCAAGCTTCTAAAATGAAAACTTTTTAAGCCATTATAGTTTTTAGTGGTGCAAATATACGGAAAAAAATAGTTGTAAAATACTCACTTTAACGAACAATAACCATAAAATCCTTCTAATTATTACAGATTGCCCGATTTATCCGACCAACAGACAATTTTCAGAGACAAATCTGTTCAGCTATACAAACAACCGGATTAATATTTTTTAAATCAAAGAACCGTTTTTCATTTCCCCAACAGATATCGCTTTCCTCATCGTCATCCAATAAGCCGTGCAAACCAACACTCCGGTAAGTACCCATGAAACGGGATAAACGGTCATAAGTATGTCATATCCTCTCCAATACGAACAGACCACATAAACCCATACAATACGAAGCAAACAGGTTCCAAAAACAGTCAAAACGGTTGGGGTCATAGACTTTCCCATGCCACGCAATGAAGAACCTGCTATCTCATAGCTGCAAGCTATAAACTGAAATGCCAGCACGATGTGCATACGTATTCCTCCATAATAATGAACCTCTGCCACATTCGAGAAAAAACCTAAGAAGAAATTGTCCTGCCATGCAAAAAGCAGGTTGAAAAACGCACAAAAAGATACGCTGGCAGTCATGCAGATCCAAAAGACACGACGAACACGGTCTATCTTTCCGGCTCCATAGTTTTGGGCTATAAAACTGATGGCAGCCCCATTAAATCCTTGTATAATAAAATAACAATAATACTCAAAGTTCAAAGCTGCCGATGATCCGGCAATGGCATCTGCCCCGTAACTGTTGATGGACGATTGAACGATTACATTTGAAATAGAGAAAATCATACCCTGTATGCCTGCCGGTATTCCAATGCGAAGCATCCGCCACAGTTCTGAAGAGTGAATCTTCATCTTGGCAAAATGAAGCTGGTAAGGCTCACGCTCTATACACAACAGCTTTACGATAATACAGGCGCTGACCAGATTGGCTATTCCCGTTGCCACAGCTACCCCCTCTACGCCCATATGAAAACAGATTACAAAGAGCAAGTTCAAGAGCGTATTGATAATTCCTGCAACTACTAATATATAAAGGGGACGCCGGGTATCTCCCATACTGCGCAATATAGCTGCCCCAAAGTTAAACACCATGATAAAAGGCATTCCTAAAAAATAAATACGCAGATACATCACGGCCTCATCAAGTACATCTGGAGGGGTCCCCATCCAAGTCAGAATAGGACGTGCCACCACCAATCCCAAGACCAGCAAAAAACATCCGCTGCAGAGGGCTATCAAAGCTACTGTATTGATAGCATTCCGGATGCTCTTTTCATCCTGCTGACCGATGTGATTCGATATAACCGCACAGGCTCCCATGGAAATCCCAACAAACAAATTGATAAGCAAACCTATTACCGGCGCATTACTACCTACTGCCGCAAGTGCATTGCTCCCCACAAAATGCCCCACCACAGCCACATCGACTGAATTAAACAATTCCTGCAACAAACTGCTTGCTGCCATCGGAAGCGCAAACCATAAAATCTTCTGAAACAAAGGTCCGTTTAACATATCCATTTCACTGCTTGAAGAACCTTTTTTACTTACACTAAAACTCATCTCTTTTTACCTGATTATTGAAAACGGAAGCAAAATTACAACATTTCATCCAGTATGATTCGTATTTAACTGGAATACAAAACAAAAAAAATTACCGAACACAGAAAAAAGAACGGAATGTGCTGAAGAAATCTCAAAACAGAAACTCTGTTTCTAAAAACAAAGCCTTTGGCTGTAAAAACAAAACCTCTGTTTATACAGCCAAAAGCTTTGTTTTGACTTTAAGAGCCGGAAAAACAGATTTATGCCAAACGCCAGAAAACTTTTTGCCATACAGAGCCAAACTTATGTCAATACATGCCACATCTAATGTAAAAACAAACAGTACGGAAGCAAAAGCCCCTTCCACAGCACAGTCAATCCTATCATCAAATAAGCATTACCGGTTCCCAATTTAAAAATATGTTCAGTATTTCCCCCGAAAAAACAAACTTTTTGTTATTGTTTATAGTGAATTATATTATAAATTGCTACATTTGCATTTATTGAATATCAATTTATCTCCAAACATGAAAGTAGCTATAATAAAATATAATGCCGGAAATTTGTTTTCAGTGAATTACGCACTGAAACGCTTAGGAGTGGAAGCCGTAATAACAGCCAATAAAGAAGAGTTGCTACACGCCGATAAGATTATATTTCCCGGAGTAGGTGAAGCAGAAACCACCATGAATCACTTGCGAAAACAGGGCTTAGATAAACTGATATGCGAACTGCGTCAGCCCGTACTGGGTATCTGTCTGGGAATGCAGTTGCTATGCCGCCACTCAGAAGAAGGAAACGTGGACTGTTTAGGAGTATTTGACGCAGATGTAAAACGCTTTACCCCTCAGTATCATGAAGAAAAAGTGCCTCACATGGGATGGAATACGATTAAGGACACCACAAGCGGCTTGTTTCAAGGCTTTACAAAGGAAGAATTTGTTTACTTTGTTCACAGTTATTATGTTCCAGTCAACGAATTTACAAGTGCCATAACCGATTATATACAACCTTTCAGTGCGGCATTACATAAAGACAACTTTTATGCTACCCAGTTTCACCCCGAAAAAAGTGGAACGATAGGCGAAAAGATTCTTACTAATTTTCTGAATTTATAAAAAGAACGGCTCATGATAGAACTTATTCCTGCAATCGATTTAATTGACGGAAAATGTGTCCGTCTTTCACAAGGAGACTACAGCTCAAAATGCATCTACAACGAAAACCCGGTAGAAGTTGCCCTTGAGCTGGAAGCTTACGGCATTCAGCGCTTACATATTGTTGATTTAGATGGAGCTGCCTCTCAGCATATAGTCAACTATCGCACTTTAGACCAGATAGCCGGACGAACTTCTCTGAAAATCGATTTTGGAGGAGGCATAAAAAGTGATGAAGACTTAGTGATAGCATTCGAAAACGGAGCCCAGATGGTTACCATAGGCAGCATTGCCATCAAGCAACCGGCACTGTTCGAGCGCTGGCTTACCTTGTATGGAAATGAAAAAATCATTTTAGGAGCAGACACAAAAAACGGTAAAATAGCTGTAAACGGATGGAAAGAAGAAAGCACCCAGGAGTTAATGCCGTTTCTTGATGAGTATCTCGGCAAAGGAGTGACCAAAGTACTGTGCACCGATATCAGCAAAGACGGGATGCTTAACGGACCAGCCACTGCTCTTTATAAGCGGATTCTACAGGCACATCCCGAAACTTATCTGATTGCCAGCGGAGGTATCAGCGGCATGGAAGATATTCACGCGCTGAATGATGCCGGCATTCCGGCTGTTGTTTTCGGAAAAGCACTCTATGAAGGGCGAATCACATTAAAAGAATTAAGTAATTATATTGAATAGAACTATGTTAGCAAAACGAATCATCCCCTGCCTGGACATTAAAGACGGACAAACGGTTAAAGGTACGAACTTTATCAACCTGCGTCAAGCCGGCGACCCTGTTGAGTTAGGAAAGACCTACAGTGAACAGGGAGCAGACGAACTGGTTTACCTCGATATCACAGCCAGCCATGAAGGACGGAAAACGTTTACTAACCTGGTGCAGCGTATCGCTGCTGAAATAAATATTCCCTTTACAGTGGGCGGCGGTATTTATGAACTCAATGATGTTGACAGGCTACTGAATGCCGGAGCCGACAAAGTTTCTATCAATTCAGCAGCCATCCGTAACCCACAGCTTGTTGACGACATAGCCAAACACTTCGGATCGCAGGTCTGTGTAGTCGCCATTGATGCACGCCAAACCCTTCAAGGATGGAAATGCTACCTGAACGGAGGACGGATAGAAACAGAACGATACCTGGCCGAATGGGCACACGAAGTTTGCGAACGAGGGGCCGGGGAAATCTTGTTTACCAGCATGGATCACGATGGCGTAAAGCAAGGATATGCCAATGAAATGCTTGCCGAATTAAGCAACAGCCTAACCATCCCCGTCATCGCATCGGGAGGAGCTGGAAAACCGGAACATTTCCGCGACGCTTTTCTTTTAGGTAAAGCCGATGCTGCCTTGGCTGCCAGCGTGTTTCATTTCGGAGAAATACCCATACCCGAACTGAAAAGCTATCTGAAAAGCCAGCACATTACCGTAAGAAACTGAAAAGGTCATGCAAAATAAATTTGAAATACTTAAAGCATTATGAATATGGAACTTGATTTTGAAAAAATGAACGGGCTGATTCCTGCAATCATCCAAGATGAACATACCCAGAAAGTCTTGATGTTAGGCTTTATGAATAAAGAAGCATATGAAAAAACCGTAGAAACCGGAAAGGTTACCTTCTTCAGCCGTACAAAAAACAGCCTTTGGACTAAAGGTGAAACAAGTGGAAACTTTTTAAACGTGGTTTCCATCAAAGCCGACTGCGATAATGACACCCTACTGATCCAAGCTGTTCCGGAAGGTCCGGTATGCCACACAGGAACCGATACTTGCTGGGGAGAAAAAAACGAACAAGACGTAATGTTCCTAAAAGAACTGCAAGACTTTATCGATAAACGCCATGCCGAAATGCCGGAAAAATCATACACCACCAGCTTGTTTAAATCAGGAGTGAACAAAATGGCACAAAAGGTAGGTGAAGAAGCTGTTGAAACGGTGATTGAAGCCTGCAACGGAACCGACGAACGCCTCATTTATGAAGGAGCTGACTTACTTTATCACTTGATTGTATTGCTTACATCAAAAGGATACCGTATTGAAGATTTGGCACGCGAGTTAAAAGAGCGTCACAGTGAGACCTGGAAAAAACACTAAGCCAATGGAAGAACAAGAACTTATTTCTTATAAAGGCGTTTGCATCAACCAGCAAGAGCAGAGTATATTAAGTGGGGTTAACTTCACACTGAATAAAGGTGAATTTGTGTACCTTATCGGTAAAGTGGGAAGCGGAAAGTCAACTTTCCTCAAAACCATTTACGGAGAGCTTGACATTCACGACGGAGACGCATGGGTGTTAGGCTATGACATGCGCAGCATCAAGGAAAAGCAAATAGCTTCTCTCCGCCGTAAATTAGGCATTGTATTTCAGGACTTCCAGCTCCTTACCGACCGCAATGTGAAAGAAAATCTGACTTTCGTACTGAAAGCTACCGGATGGAAAAACCAGACTGAAATAAATAACCGCATCCAAGAAGTCTTAGAACAGGTAGGAATGGAAAACAAAGGCTATAAAATGCCCAACGAACTTTCAGGAGGAGAGCAGCAACGCATTGTCATCGCCCGAGCCATTCTAAACAAACCGGACATTATACTGGCAGACGAACCCACCGGCAACTTGGATGTAGAAACCGGACGAAAAATTGTAGAACTTCTGAAAGGAATCTGCGAACAAGGCTCGGCTATCATTATGACAACTCATAACCTAAATTTGCTGACTGAATATCCGGGAACAGTCTATCAGTGTTCCGAACATCAGCTAACGAAGGTAAATGATTGACACAAGATAAGATATTTAAGCCGGAGATAATAAAAAAACAATAAAAAGCACCGAATATCAGCTTTTTATTATTACATTTGTCTCCGAAAATAAACTGATTAACAAACAATTTAAAAATTCGAAACACAACATGAAAGTTTTAAAGTTTGGAGGAACATCTGTAGGTTCTGCACAAAGAATGAAAGATGTAGCCAAATTGATTACTGACGGTGAACAAAAAATCGTTGTTCTTTCTGCCATGTCAGGTACGACCAATACCTTGGTTGAGATTTCGGATTATCTGTACAAGAAAAATCCCGAAGGTGCGAATGAGGTTATCAATAAGCTGGAAGCAAAATATAAACAGCATATTGAGGAGCTTTATTCTACTGAAGAATATAAAAACAAAACACTGGATTTGGTAAAATCCGTATTTGATTATATTCGCTCATACACCAAAGATATTTTTACTCTGTTTGAAGAAAAAGTGATTCTCGCACAAGGAGAAATCATTTCAACAAACATGGTAACCAATTATCTGTGTGAGCAGGGAGTAAAAACCGTATTGATTCCTGCATTGGAGTTTATGCGTACAGACAAGAATTGTGAACCGGATTTAACTTATATCCGTGAGAAACTGAACTTGCAGCTGGAAGCTAATCCGGGCTATGAAATTTATATCACTCAAGGTTTCATCTGCCGCAATGCATATGGCGAAACCGATAACTTACAGCGTGGAGGAAGTGACTATACCGCTTCACTGATTGGTGCTGCCTGCAACGCTTCTGAAATCCAAATATGGACAGACATTGACGGAATGCACGATAATGACCCGCGTATCGTAGACAAAACTTCTCCGGTGCGTCAGCTCCATTTTGAAGAAGCTGCCGAACTGGCGTATTTCGGGGCAAAAATCTTGCATCCTACTTGCATCCAGCCAGCCAAGTATGCCAATATTCCGGTAAGATTGCTGAACACCATGGAACCATCGGCTCCGGGAACATTGATTTCAAACGAAACTGAAAAAGGCAAAATAAAAGCTGTTGCAGCCAAGGATAATATTACAGCTATCAAAATTAAATCAAGCCGTATGTTATTGGCTCACGGATTCCTGCGCAAGGTTTTTGAAATCTTTGAAAGCTACCAAACTCCGATTGATATGGTTTGTACATCGGAAGTGGGCGTATCGATGTCTATCGACAATACCAAGCATCTCAATGAAATTGTGGATGACTTAAAGAAATATGGTACGGTTACTGTTGACCATAATATGTGTATCATCTGTGTAGTGGGCGACCTGGAATGGGAAAACGTAGGATTTGAGGCCAAAGCTCTTGATGCCATGCGTGACATTCCTGTACGCATGATTTCATTTGGAGGAAGTAACTACAATATTTCTTTCTTGATTCGCGAAGAAGATAAGAAGCAAGCTTTGCAGGCTTTGAGCGATGAACTGTTTAATAAGAAATAAAAGAAAGAGCAGACATGCTTTCTTAAACCAAAACAGGATTTCATAAACTACATGTCATCCTGACCATAAAGAAGGATTCGGGAGTCTATCATCACATGCTTACCGAATCCTTTCATTTGTTTATCACCTAAAGAACATTAAGTATATGAAAGGAAACTTTCCGATTAACAAGTTCAAAGAACTTACCACTCCATTTTATTATTATGATGCCAGCTTGCTGCGTGAAACGCTGAAAGTGATTCGTACGGAAGCGGATAAATATAATAAATTCTGTATCCATTATGCCGTAAAGGCTAATGCAAATCCAAAGGTATTAAGCATTATCCGGGAAAGCGGATTGGGAGCTGACTGTGTTAGCGGAGGAGAAATCAAAGCTGCCATAAAGGCTGGATTCCCTGCCAGCAAAATAGTATATGCCGGTGTAGGAAAGACAGACTGGGAAATAAACTTAGGGCTGGATTATGATATTTTCTGTTTTAACGTAGAATCTGTTCCCGAACTGGAAATCATCAACGAGCTGGCTACTGCCAAAAATAAAATAGCACGCGTTGCTTTCCGTATCAATCCGGATGTAGGTGCACATACACATGCAAATATCACTACCGGACTGGCTGAAAACAAATTCGGAATCAGCATGCAGGATATGGATCGTGTGATTGACCGCGCACTTGAAATGAATCATATCAAATTTGTAGGCCTGCATTTTCATATCGGATCTCAAATTTTAGATATGGGGGATTTCATCGCCCTCTGCAATCGCGTCAATGAATTACAGGAAAAGCTTTTTGCCCGTCAGATTATTGTGGAACATATCAATGTAGGGGGCGGACTGGGTATTGATTATAGCCATCCCAACCGTCAGCCAATTCCTAACTTTGCCGAATACTTCAGCACCTACCACAAACATCTGCGTCTGCGCCCACAGCAAACTTTACACTTCGAACTGGGACGCTCTATTGTAGGTCAGTGTGGAAGCCTCATCAGCAAAGTAATTTATGTAAAACAAGGAACAAACAAGCAATTTGCAATCCTCGACGGAGGAATGACCGACTTAATCCGTCCCGCATTATATCAGGCTTATCATAAAATAGAAAATATCACTTCTGAAGAACCTGCAGAAACATATGATGTGGTCGGCCCTATCTGTGAATCCTCTGACGTATTCGGCAAGGCTATCGACCTAAATAAAGTAAGAAGAGGCGACCTGATAGCTCTGCGCTCTGCCGGAGCATACGGAGAAATCATGGCATCCGGATATAACTGCCGCACTTTACCTCAAGGGTATACTTCCGACGAATTAGTATAAACGGTAAAAAAGTGTACCCGGAAGGATATTACCTGACAGGTACACTTTTAAACGTATTAATAACCTGCAATTATGATATTTACCGAACTGACATCAGCAAGCGGTATACTGGCTTCTACTTGTTTCATCTTACTCATCATCCAGCTTGGGTATGCTTTTGGAGTCTATAACCAATTACACCGCAACTTCAAGAAACAAAAAGAAAAAAAGCAATCAGATGACTTCCCTCCTCTGTCAGTCATTATTGTCACCAAAGACTCCGGTAAAGCTTTAAAAGAGAATCTTCCACTTATTCTGGAACAAGATTATCCCCAGTTTGAAGTCATCGTCATCAATGATAAATCGGCTGGAGAAGATGAAAATATTCTCAAACTGTTAGGAAACAACTATCATCACCTATACTATAGCTTTATACCCGAAACGGCACGCTATATAAGCCGGAAAAAACTGGGAATAGCCATGGGAATAAAAGCAAGCCGATACGAATGGATTGTGGTAACCGAACCACAGTGCAAGCCCATGAGCAACCAATGGCTGAAAAGTTTAGCGACCCATTTTTCACCGGAAACCGATATCGTACTGGGATATAGCAACTATATACAGAATAAAGAGAAATTTGCACGCCATATCCGACTCGACAGTATGTTTCAGGCTATGCGGTACTTGGGACGAGCAGCAAGCGGACATCCTTATATGGGCATCGGACGCAACCTCGCTTACCGAAAAAGCCTTTACCTCAGCCACAAAGGCTTTACTACACAACTTAACTTACAGCGAGGTGATGACGACTTATTCATCAATGCGGTGACCCATGCTCAAAATACCAAGGTGGCTCTTTCTCCCGAGAGTTTTATCCGCATTCCGGTTCCATCCTATAAGCGAGTGTGGTTTGAAGATAAAGTAAACGCACTGGTTACCGGACATTATTACCGGGGAAATGCACGTATCTTCAACAGCATTGAAACATGGACCTGCGCCTTATTTCACTTACTGACATTAACCGGATTAATCTATTGCATTCTTAATAGAGCATGGATTGAAACGGGAATTATCGGAGCCGGCTGGCTTATCCGGTTTGTTTCGTACATGACTGTCATGAAACAAACATCAAACGATTTGCAAGAGGACTTCTGCTGCTCACTTCCGTTTTATGACTTGTTCCGCCCACTCTACAGTTTGCAAATAAGGCTGCAGTATTGGCTAAGAGACAAATCCGACTTTCTAAGAAAATAAGAAGTAAGCGCAGTTGAATCTTCTTTAATGCTTCCGAATTTATTTATTAAACAGTTCAAAGGTAAATTTACAGCCCACGGAGGTAAATTTACCTTTTTCATTTCCAATAAAGATACCGGCATCGAAAACCGTAGTTGCAAAGCCATAACCTAATTCAAAATACGGATTAAGGTGAGGCATAAATAAAATACCTCCATAAAGACGTTCTTTCTGGATAAAAGATAAAAGACGAGATACCGGATATAACAAGATAAATGGAGCCTCATAGGTTATATTACCGCTGACATAATGGCGGGAAGTATTATACCAGCGGCTATCCAACATCTGGAAAGTCCCGCCTATTTCATCATCCCATCCCTGAGGCAAATTCCGGTTGGCAAAATTTACATAATCCACAAAGTACATATCCGACTGGTTGGTAAATAAACCGAGTCCCAGATTATAAGCCAATGAATGAACATTTCGCAAGCGCACCATTTGCTTGGCTGCAAGTTCGATACGCTCATAATGCCCTGAGTTTTTCATCACCTTAATTCCACGTTCGTAATCAACAGAAAAAGTAGGAAAGCGCGAACCTACATTAACCTTACGGTATCCATTAAAATAATAATACATGCCCGGTGTCCATTCCACGCGAATACGCGGAGCAAAACTATTATACTTTGACCGCACTCTTGACTCTACTTCCGGCGAACTTTTCGTGTGCCGCCAGTGCATCGCAATTCCGGTATTCAAGCTTAACCCGTTGACAATTTCAATACGATGCGACACATCAACATAAATATCTTTAAAGTAATCCAGTTCCAGCCCCTCAAATGAAAAGATGCTGTCGGGTATTTCTTTCAGCTGATCAAGCACCACGCTACTGTAAATACGATTACCATTTCCTACATGTAATTCAAAAGCCCCCTGACGCCTTGGGTTATAAACAAACTCCATATCGGCCTTTGCATAAAGTTCCTTTTTCGTAAAATTATACCCCACCTGAGGAGTGATACGCAACCAGCGTCCGTTATGAAACAACTGATTATATTTAAACTCCTGCCTATACGAAATACCATTACGATGACTATAACTGATTAACAAGGGATTTATCAAAGGAGAACAGTTCACACTTCCGAATTTGGCAAGATCAATATTATAACTACTAATCAGAGCATCTCCCAGCTGTCCCAAATAAATTATATTCTTCTTAGCCTTGCTCATCGGCATGGCAACCAGCGTATCAGCAGCACGCAAATAGTCTCTTCTCTGGGCAGCCTGATAAAGCGAATCTTCCAAGCCGCTAAGCGGAATAGGGCGAATGCGATGAAACGAATCACGGTTGGAAGTAAGTAAGCTCGTATCACAAGTCAATGTATACGATTTCGTCAGATTATAATCTTTCTTTTTCGAACGGACAGGAACAAGATGTTCGCCCGGCTTCCTGAATTTCACCTCCTTATACTTCATCCATCCGGTATAATTCATCTCAAGATGATTTTTCAGAAACCTGAAATCCAAATCCAAATAGAGCAAGGTAGGAAGACAGCGGGTTTCTTCCGTATTACCCATCTGCATAAACAGATGAAAACGAATCAAATCATATTTACCATGAACATCTAAATACCGAATACTCCAATCTGCTGACGAAACCCACAGATAGCCATCCAGCAGCTGCGTACTGTTATAACGAGGAATAATTTTTATTTTATACCAATCTCCACCTAAGCGATGACTGACCGAATCAAGCAAATAATAATAGTGCACCTTTGCTTTCGGATTTAACGGTGAAAGAACTTTATTCTCCATTACCGCCGGTGAATAGATATTAAATTTCATATAATCCATAATATCAAACAACTGACCGCGGTTGCTGGTAAAAGTAGTAGAAATAGCTCTCACCTTACGATCATAAATCGACGGAGCCGTATAATGGAGTTCACTGAGCGATTCATGCAAATATTTTTTTACCCCTTTATCAAAACGAAACATAGAAGGAACAAAACGAATAATTCGGTTTTGCTTGTGTACCTGCAACAATCCCTTCAAGTATAAATCGGCTTGATAACTCTTTACTTCCTGTGAGTAGAATTCTGCAGAATGGAATATATGATTCAGTACCGAATCGGCAACAAAAGACTTTTCAGAAAGATGTGAAGCATTATCCCACGCCTTTCCTGCTATCGGGTACAGATTAAAAAGAAATAGAAAAACCCAATATATCGTATATAAATACTTACTTCTGCGCATAAGTCGGACAAATATACGTAAAACCACTTTGATAGGTCATTTTTTCATCATAAAAAAAGACCAATTTAATTTTTTATTTTTATCTTTGTGCTTAAGAACATATTTTTGCGGAACACTTAATTATGGTAAAGAAAGAACTTACAGAAGCTGAAGTAGCCGAATTCATCCCTGATTTATGGCAACCTCTCACACAAGCACAACGTGAACTTCTTGCCCAGAATTTCACAATTCAGAAATATAAAAAAAATGAAACAATTTACTGTGAAGGAGAGACTCCGATGTACTTGATGTGTCTGCTTAACGGTAAAGTAAAAATCTACAAAGACGGAGTGGGAGGCAGAAGCCAAATTGTACGTATCGTCAGAGACAAGGAGTATTTTGCCTATCGGGCCTATTTTGCTGAAGAAGACTATGTAACTGCTGCCGCTGCTTTCGAAAGTTGTACCATCTGTCTGATACCGATGCCTATCATCACTAAATTGCTTCAAGAAAACCCCGATTTATCTATGTTCTTTATCCGACAGTTGTCAAAAGATCTGGGAATTTCAGATGAACGCACCGTAAATCTTACTCAAAAACATATACGAGGCAGACTTGCTGAATCCCTTTTGTTCCTCAAAGATACATATGGAGTAGAAGAAGACCAATGTACATTAAGTATCTACCTTTCAAGAGAAGACTTGGCCAATCTTTCTAATATGACAACATCGAATGCCATTCGTACGCTGTCTAATTTCGCAGCCGAAAAATTAATCATCATTGACGGACGTAAAATCAAACTAATAGAAGAAGAAAAGCTGAAAAAAATCAGCAAAATAGGATAAAAGAAACCCTACCCTATTTTTAAACCGCCCAGCCTGAAGGAAATTTCCTGAGACTGGGCGGTTTAAATTTACTCTTTTATCTTTTGTTTATAGATAGCGGCACGAGTCATAACATCGCGAACGAAATCATACGTTTCTGTTCCCCGGAAATACCCGTTCCTGCAAACCGGATCGCGATAAAACTTCTCACTGCTTTTCAGCAAGATATAATGTGCTACGTGATGCTCCCATATATACGGATTACGCCCATACTTCTTTGCCAAAGCCATCGCATCTGTAACATGACCCGCTCCTGCATTATAAGCCGCTAAAATAAACTTGACTTGTTCTTGCGGGTCTTTAATCTTACCAAACATACGCTTTAAGCCTGCTATATATTTCACTCCTGCCTTAATACTCTCTTCCGGATCGCTCTCTTTTCCGGGAGGAACTCCCATGGCACGAGACGTTGCAGGCATGAGCTGCATCAATCCTCTTGCCCCAGCCCAAGATACTACTTTCGGATTAAAATTTGATTCTGTATAAACCAATGCAGCCAGCAAGCGCCAATCCCATGAAATCTGCTGTGAGTAACGCCGGAACAAGTCATCGTAAAGCGAAATCTTCCCCTCCTTCAGCGACAATATAGAACCGTGAGGAATGTGTTTTGCCACTTCAAAATAACGCTTAGCACTTGCCCGAAACTCTGGAGAATTGATATTTTCCTTGTGCCACTTATCTGCCGCCTCAGCTAATAAAGGTGAGTTTTTACGCACAGCCCATGAAGAACGCTGGTCAAAACTTATGCGCAAGCCTATATTCAGTTTCGGATGGTAAGTCTTATTTATTTTTGCCAGCTCATCAGTAGCAACAGTATATTCTATCTGCCCTTCTGCCACACGGGCAATCAACTCCTCCGATGAAATACTATCTGTATCCAACACATGCAAACCGATTCCTCCACCTAACTCTTGATTCAGGTTCAGCAAGCGGTTATAGTATTTGCCTGGATTAATATACACCTCTTTTCCTATAAGTTCCGTCACATCTTTCAAGGCATTTTTTCCATTCCTCTGCACAAGCACCTGGTGGGTAATATTCTCTTCCCCACAATAAAGCAAACTGTCTTTATACGCCCTGGTTACCGGAAGATTATAAGCAATCAAATCTCCTTCACCACGCAATAGGCTATGCACCAATTCGGCCTCATTTTTTACTACCTTCAATTTCAGTTTAAGCCCTAACGAATGGGCAAACTGCCCGGCTAACTCATATTGGAAACCCATGGGTTCACCACGGTAATTGAAATAAGACGTAGAACCGGTAAGGGTAAGTGCAACCAGCTCCCCTCTTTCTCTAATTTGGGGCAAGTCATTCTCAGCTTCCTGCTGTCCGGAGGATTTACAGGAAGCCAAACATATGCAGCAAACGATGCATAACCATCTTACCCAAATGCTGGAAGGTCTCATTGAGCAACAATCTTCTCAATATATAATTTTAGAATTTCAATCGCCTTCTGATTATGTCCGCCCTGAGGGATAATCAAATCGGCAATGCGTTTAGCAGGCTCTATAAATTCCAAATGCATCGGTTTTAAGACACGCACATAGCGTTCCATCACAGCCTCAGCAGTTCGTCCACGCTCTACCACATCGCGCTGTATCACACGAATCAGTCTTTCATCGGGATCAGCATCCACAAAAATACGCAAGTCCATAAGCTGACAGAGTTTTTTATCACTCAAAGCCAAAATACCTTCAATAATCACAACCTTACGCGGCTCTACATGTACTGTTTCGGGCTGTCGGGTGCAAGTAAGAAACGAATAAACCGGCTGCTCAATCGGTTCTCCCCGTCGAAGCATTGCCACATGATGCGAAAGCAAGTCCCAGTCGAAAGCATTAGGATGATCAAAATTAATACTTTGGCGCTCTTCTACCGGTACATGACTACTATCCTTATAATAAGAGTCCAGCGGAAGTACAGCCACTTCTCCTTCAGGGAGACTTTCTACAATACGTTTCACCACAGTTGTTTTTCCGGAGCCTGTTCCTCCTGCAATTCCAATAATTATCATGATTTTTTCAATAATTAGTTATATCTTTGCAATTGTACAAAATTACGATAATTCATAAAATAAACAACTATGGTTAAGCACATTGTTTTATTTAAGCTTAAAGAAAACTTGTCGGATGCCGAGAAGAAGGAGGTAATGATCCGTTTTAAGAACACAATAGAAGCTCTCCCGGCAAAAATAAACTTCATACGCAGCATTCATGTCGGGTTAAACATTAACCCTGATGAAGAATGGGACATCTGTCTGGACAGTTCTTTTGACAGTCTGGATGATGTGAAAGCATACGCCATACATCCCGAACACGTTAAAGCGGCTACTATTTTAAAAGAAGTAAAGGCCGGACGTGCTTGTACTGATTACGAACTGTAAACACACTTTTCAGCATAAGCCTATGAAAAAGATTAAAAACCCATGGAGCGGAAAAGAGAGTTACTTCTGTTTTGGATGTGCCCCCAACAATGAAGCAGGCTTAAAAATGGAATTCTACGAAGACGGAGAATCAATTATCAGTTATTGGACTCCTGAAGCCAAATACCAAGGATGGATTGACACCCTTCACGGTGGAATACAGGCAGCGTTATTAGATGAGATTTGCGGATGGGTTGTATTCAGAAAACTGCAAACAGCAGGAGTAACTTCTAAAATGGAAACGCGTTATCTCAAACCGATTCTGACTACCGAGCCTCGGCTAACCATACAAGCAAAGATACGAGAACTGCGAAGAAATATTGCCTTCATTGATGCGCATATCATGAACAGCAAAGGAGAAATATGTACCGAAGCAAGCTGCACCTACTATACATTCAGCAAAGAAAAAGCTGAAAAAGACTTTTCTTTTATTGAATGCAAAGCAGAAGAATGAATCAACTTAATACCAATTTAAAAGAAAACCAATACTTTTTCTTTCAAATATTTGCTTTTAACAGAAATACTACATATATTTGCCAAAAAGTAATAAAGAAGAAAATATGAAGATTACAGCCTTACATCATATCCATCATGCTATCCTGACGAGAAAAACGGTGGGCTGAGAGGTTGTATATTTTCATAAACAGATATCCAAAAGGCTTACCGTATTTATGGTAAGCCTTTTTATTTACCACACTAATACAAAGAAAATATGTTAAGAATTGCCGTACAATCAAAAGGCCGCCTATTTGAAGATACCATGGCCCTGCTTGCTGAAGCCGACATTAAATTATCGACCTCTAAACGCACTCTGCTCACCCAGTCAACCAACTTTCCCATCGAAGTACTGTTCTTGCGCGACGATGATATCCCTCAATGCGTAGCCAGTGGAGTTGCCGACTTAGGAATCGTTGGCGAAAATGAATTTATGGAGCGGAAAGAAGAAGCCGAAATTATCAGCCGGCTGGGATTCAGCAAATGCCGCCTCTCACTTGCCATTCCAAAAGAAATTAACTATACCGGAACAGAGTGGTTTAACGGCAAGAAAATAGCCACTTCATATCCTGAAATTCTCCAGAACTTTCTGAATCAAAACAACATAAAAGCAGATATTCACGTCATTACAGGTTCGGTAGAAATTGCACCGAGCATCAAACTTGCCGACTGCATTTTCGACATTGTCAGCTCCGGTTCGACTCTTATCAGCAACAATCTGAAAGAAGTGGAAGTTGTTATGAAAAGTGAAGCTTTACTCATCGGAAATAAAAGCATGAGTCAAGAGAAAAAAGAAATTCTGGAAGAACTCTTATTCCGGATTAAGGCAGTAAAAGCAGCAGAAGACAAGAAATACGTGCTCATGAACGTACCTACGGATAAAATAAAAGAAATCATAGACGTATTGCCCGGCATAAAGAGCCCCACCATTATGCCATTGGCTACCGAAGGATGGAGCAGTGTGCATACCGTACTCGACCAGAAATGCTTTTGGGAAATCATCGGTAAGCTGAAAGCATTAGGCGCACAAGGCATCTTAGTCTTACCCATTGAAAAAATGATTGTCTAATTTCCTATTAACATCCAAAAACATGAACATCATATCTTATCCCGAGCGTTTTCTTTGGAGTGAAATTTTAAAACGCCCTACTCTGAATCACGACGCTTTACGCGAAACAGTAGCAGCTATTTTATCTCGCATACAGACTGAAGGCGACTATGCCGTTATGTATTACGAAGAACAGTTTGACAAAGTAAAACTAAGTTCACTGCAAGTAAGTGAACAAGAATTTGCCGAAGCCGAAAAGCAGGTAAGCATTGAATTAAAGGCAGCCATTATGCTTGCCTTCAATAATATACGCACCTTTCACATGGCCCAGAAATTTGAAGGAAAAAAGATAGAGACCCTACCTGGCGTAACCTGCTGGCAAAAAGCCGTAGCAATTGAGAAAGTTGGACTATACGTACCGGGAGGAACAGCTCCTCTTTTTTCTACCGTTCTTATGCTTGCCACACCGGCACAAATAGCCGGATGCAAAGAAATCATTCTCTGCACACCTCCTAACCAAGAAGGAAAGATACATCCCGCCATTTTATATGCAGCCCGCATTGCAGGTGTAAGCAAAGTATTTAAGGCCGGCGGAGTACAGGCTATCGGCGCCATGGCATACGGAACAAGCAGTATTCCTAAAGTATATAAAATATTCGGTCCGGGCAACCAATACGTCACAGCAGCCAAACAACAAGTATCCCTGAGCGATGTTGCCATTGACATGCCTGCCGGTCCATCGGAAGTAGCCGTCATAGCCGATGAAACAGCCAATCCGGTATTTGTTGCAGCCGATTTACTATCACAGGCAGAACATGGAAGAGACAGCCAAGCCATACTGGTAACCACTTCCGAAACACTCATCCATGCGGTAACCGGGGAAATAGAACGCCAGCTAAATGAATTGCCACGCAAACAGCTCGCCGAAAAATCATTAGAAGGAAGCAAGTTGATATTAGTAAAAAACATACAGGAAGCTATTGATATGATTAATGAATACGCACCTGAACATTTAATTATAGAAACCAAAGACTATATGGAGTTAAGCGAAAAGGTTGTCAACGCCGGCTCCGTATTCCTTGGCTCTTACAGTCCGGAAAGTGCCGGCGACTATGCTTCGGGAACAAACCATACCTTACCCACCAACGGATATGCCAAAGCATATAGTGGAGTAAGTTTAGACAGTTTTATCCGCAAGATAACCTTTCAGGAAATAACCAAAGAAGGTATTCAAACCATCGGACCGGCTATTGAAGTCATGGCAGCCAACGAGTTTTTAGATGCTCATAAAAATGCCGTTAAAGTAAGACGCTAAACAAATCACAGATATGAAACCGCTAAACGAATTAATCAGACCCAATATTGCAAACCTGAAGCCTTATTCATCGGCCCGTGACGAATATCAGGGGAAAAAGGCTTCTGTGTTTCTGGATGCCAATGAGAATCCCTACAACACTCCCAACAACCGCTATCCCGACCCGTTGCAACAAGAATTAAAGCAATTAATTGCTCCGGTGAAAAAAGTACGTCCGGAACAGATATTCCTTGGGAATGGAAGCGACGAAGCCATTGATTTAGCTTTCCGGGCTTTCTGCCGTCCGGGTATAGACAATGTGGTTGCCATCGAGCCTACTTATGGAATGTATCAAGTATGTGCCCACATCAACGACATTGAATACCGCAAAGTAGAATTAGACGAAAACTTCCAGTTTAAAGCCGAAAAGCTCTTGGAAGCATGCGATGAAAATACCAAATTGATTTTCCTCTGCTCACCCAATAATCCTACAGGTAACAGTCTTGACCGTAATGAAATCATGACCCTCATAAAAGCTTTTCAGGGCATTGTGATTGTCGACGAAGCCTATGCAGACTTTTCTAAGCTTCCTTCACTTTTGGCTGACCTCAATGAATACCCTAATCTGCTTATTTTCCAGACTTTTTCAAAAGCATGGGGATGTGCAGCCATCCGCTTAGGCATGGCCTTTGCTTCGGAAGCGATTATCGAGATATTCAATAAAATCAAGTATCCCTATAACATCAACCTTCTTACTCAGCAGGAGGCTATCCGAATCATGGAACAGCACTATCAGGTCAACATCTGGATACAATCCTTGCTCGAAGAGCGCACTCGGTTTATCGAAGAGTTCAAAAAGCTAAAATGCTGCAAGCATGTTTATCCTACCGATGCCAACTTCTTCCTTACCCGTGTAAGCAATGCTAAGGCAATCTATGATTATTTAGTATCTAAGGGTATTATTGTACGAAACCGTACGCACATCACGCTATGCCAAGACTGCTTACGTATTACCATCGGAACCCGCCCGGAAAACAATGCCGTGCTTGAAGCGTTAAGCACACTTG
Source organism: uncultured Bacteroides sp. (assembly GCA_900546645.1). Classification (GTDB taxonomy): domain Bacteria; phylum Bacteroidota; class Bacteroidia; order Bacteroidales; family Bacteroidaceae; genus Phocaeicola. Next base: position 22,026 of record URDR01000022.1, read on the forward strand.
AATAAAAGAAGGATAAGCAGATTATCCCAATCCGATACATGCGGAAACATAAACCAGAAAGAGTCATATCACCCTCCGTTTTTTGAGTAATGATATGACTCTTTTCTTTTGAACATCCAGAACAGTCAGGCACCAGATAAAACCTGCCCACCTGAAAGCCTACTATATTTTCATCTTTAATCCAACTTAAGCACAGCAAGGAAAGCCTTCTGTGGCACTTCTACCGTACCAATCTGCTTCATACGCTTCTTTCCTTTCTTCTGCTTTTCAAGCAGCTTACGCTTACGGCTCACGTCACCACCATAACATTTTGCAGTTACATCCTTACGGACCGCCTTGATGGTCTCACGGGCAATAATCTTGGCACCGATAGCAGCCTGAATAGCAATTTCAAACTGCTGGCGCGGGATAAGTTCCTTCAATTTCTCACACATACGCCGTCCCAGATCGTAAGCATTATCCACATGAGTCAACGTAGAAAGTGCATCGACCGATTCACCGTTCAGCAAAATATCCAGCTTAATGAGTTTTGACGGACGGAAACCAGACTGATGGTAATCAAATGATGCATAGCCTTTCGAAATACTTTTTAACCGATCATAGAAATCAATTACAATTTCACCCAACGGCATCTTATAATGAAGCTCTACACGATTTCCAGAGATATAATCCTGACGAATCAACTCACCACGCTTACCTAAGCAAAGTGTCATGATAGAACCGATATAATCGGTTGCCGTAATGATAGACGCATCAATATAAGGTTCTTCAATGTGATCTATCAGCGTAGGGTCTGGCATACCACCCGGGTTATGCACTTCTTGCACCCCGCCCTGCTTATCATAAACCATATATGAAACGTTAGGAACGGTTGTAATGACATTCATATCAAACTCACGGTCTAATCGCTCCTGAATAATTTCCATGTGCAAAAGTCCCAGGAATCCACAGCGGAATCCAAATCCCAAAGCCAAAGAAGACTCAGGCTGGAAAGTCAGCGAAGCATCATTCAACTGCAACTTCTCCAGTGAAGCACGCAAGTTTTCATAATCTTCAGCTTCAATCGGATAAACTCCGGCAAAGACCATCGGCTTCACTTCCTCAAAGCCTTCGATAGCCTTGTCACACGGACGAGAGATATGCGTAATTGTATCGCCTACTTTCACCTCACGCGAAGTTTTGATACCCGAAATAATGTAACCCACATCACCGGTTCTCAATTCCTTGCGAGGCACCATATCCATTTTCAGTACACCGACTTCATCGGCATCATATTCTTTTCCGGTATTAAAGAATTTCACCTTGTCGCCCGTACGAATCACCCCGTTTACCACCTTAAAGTAAGCAATGATTCCGCGGAACGAATTGAACACTGAATCGAAAATCAAAGCCTGAAGCGGAGCGTTTTCATCTCCCTGCGGAGCAGGAATACGGTCAACCACGGCTTGAAGGATATCTTCAACCCCCATCCCGGTTTTTCCCGAAGCACGGATGATGTCTTCACGCTTACATCCCAGCAAGTCAATAATCTCATCTTCCACTTCTTCCGGCATGGCGCTCGCCATGTCACATTTATTCATGACCGGAATAATTTCCAAATCATGTTCAAGAGCCATATACAGATTTGAAATGGTCTGCGCCTGTACTCCCTGCGAAGCATCCACCACCAGCAGCGCACCTTCACAGGCTGCAATCGAACGAGATACTTCATACGAGAAGTCCACGTGTCCCGGAGTATCTATCAAGTTTAATACATACTTTTCTCCCTTATATGCATACTCCATCTGGATGGCATGACTCTTAATCGTAATACCGCGTTCACGCTCCAAATCCATATCGTCCAACATCTGCCCCTCAGTAACCTTGATGGTCTGCGTATACTCCAACAGGCGGTCTGCCAGTGTTGATTTACCATGGTCAATATGAGCTATGATACAAAAATTGCGAATGTTCTTCATATCGTAATTTACCTATTATCAAAATTTATTGTGCAAAGATAGAGAAAAAACTGATATTTTTGTGTATGTTTGTCAGTGAAACTAATCAATCTATTTATTTAATTAACTAAACATCGACGTATGAAAAAAACTTGGATTATTATTCTTGCCGCAGTAGCTTTGATTGCAATATTCTGCGCAACTTCTTATAACTCGATGGTCTCACAAGACGAGGCAGTAGGTACGGCATGGAGCAACGTGGAAAACCAATATCAGCGCCGTGCTGATTTGATTCCCAATTTGGTGAATACAGTAAAAGGTTATGCCAACCACGAAAAAGAAACACTTGAAGCTGTTATTTCCGCCCGTGCCAAAGCTACACAAACATCAATCAATCTGAATGAAATCTCTTCTGAAAAAATGGCTGCTTTCCAGCAGGCACAAGGTGAACTGAGCAGTGCCTTAAGCCGTTTGATGGTCAGTATCGAAAGATATCCCGACTTGAAGGCTAACCAGAACTTTCAGGCGCTGCAGGCTCAGCTTGAAGGTACTGAAAACCGAATCAGCGTTGAACGCAGAAAATTCAATGAAATAGCCCGCGCCTATAATACCAGTATCCGACGCTTCCCCAAGAATATTGTAGCCGGACTCTTTGGATTTGAAAAACGGCCTTATTTTGAAGCACAAGAAGGCTCCGAAAAAGCTCCAGAGGTTAAGTTTTAATATCCGTTCAGCATGAAGTATTATTTATCCGCTCTATTGCTCCTTTTCTGCTTCACTCTTCAAGCTAAGAAATATACCGTAGCAGATGTTCCCCTCCCCCGCCAGCTGGGACATACTTATGTCAGTAATCCGGATCAGATTCTCTCTTCAAATACGGCCTATGCCATTGATACAACACTGTATGCTTTAGAGAAGCAGACCGGAATCCAGGTATTGGTTGTAGCTGTGGAGCAAATTGAAGACGGTGACTGTTTTGATTTTGCCTACCGTCTGGGAAGAGAAAAAGGTATCGGGCAGAAGGGGCTGGATAACGGGCTGGTTATTTTGCTGGTAACAGGTGAACGGTGTATTCAGTTTGCTACCGGCTATGGCTTGGAGGAGCATTTGCCTGATGTAACCTGCAAGCGGATTCAACAACAATACATGAATCCTTATCTAGCCAAAAACAACTGGGATACCGGAATGCTTTCCGGTGTGCAGGCTGTACGGAAGACATTAGACGGAAGCATGCAGCGACACTCCAGCTCGCCTAAAGCAAGCGACAACACCTTATTGTTCATCCTGCTCGTTTGCTGCTTCATTCTAGTTCCGGCTTTGCTTTGGATTAGTATGCGCCAACGTATGCGTTGTCCTAATTGCCATAAACAAGGACTCAAGCAGATGGCAGTCCGGACGGTTTCCGTAAAAAACGGAATACGTACACAGGAAGTAACCTATCTCTGCAGCCACTGCGGACATGTGGTTAGAAAAACCCGGAAATCGGAAGACCATAACTCTAATCATCCAGGAGGATTCGGCGGTCCATTCATGGGCGGTCCGTTTTTTGGCGGATTTGGCGGACGAAGAGGCGGATTCGGCGGAGGCGGGTTTACTGGTGGAAGCTTCGGAGGAGGAGACTTCGGAGGAGGAGGAGCCGGAAGTAAATTTTAAATTATAAATCTAAAACAATACAAAACATGTACAACAATACGTTTGGAAATCTATTCCGGCTCACCAGCTTCGGTGAGTCTCACGGAAAAGCGGTAGGAGGCGTTATCGACGGGTTTCCGGCTGGTATCTCCATTGATATGGAGTTTATCCAGAATGAATTAAACCGACGCCGCCCCGGACAATCGGCTATTACTACAGCCCGAAAAGAAGAGGATAAAGTAGAATTCCTTTCTGGTATATACGAAGGAGTTTCAACTGGATGTCCCATCGGATTCGTGGTATGGAATACCAACCAGCACTCGAATGACTATGACAATATGAAGGAGGTATATCGCCCTTCACACGCTGATTATACTTATACGCAGAAATATGGATTACGCGACCATCGGGGAGGCGGACGCTCGTCAGCCCGTGAAACGATTGCCCGCGTGGTAACCGGTGCTCTTGCCAAGCTTGCCTTGAAACAGTTGGGAGTCACCGTTACGGCATTCACCTCACAGGTAGGAAAATACAAGCTTGAAAAAGATTATACACAATACGATCTGAGCAGAATAGAAGACAATCCGGTACGCTGCCCTGACCAGGAACTGGCCAGACAAATGGGAGAATATATTTACCAGATAAAAGGAGAAGGAAATACCATTGGAGGGGTTATCAGTTGTGTCATCAAGGGATGTCCGGTCGGTCTGGGACAACCCGTATTCGGCAAGCTGCACGCAGCCTTGGGAAGTGCCATGCTCAGCATCAATGCTGTAAAGGGGTTTGAATACGGACAAGGATTCGGCAGCATGGAACAAAAAGGCAGTGAACAAAATGACATTTTCTACAACAACCAAGGAAAAATAAGTTTACGAACAAACCGTTCGGGAGGCATTCAGGGAGGAATCAGCAACGGAGAGGATATTTACTTCCGGGTTGCCTTCAAGCCTGTGGCAACCGTACTCATGGAGCAACCTACCGTAGATGTACACGGAAATGAAACCTTGCTTAAAGCAAGGGGGCGTCATGACCCTTGTGTTCTGCCACGTGCGGTGCCCATTGTGGAAGCAATGGCGGCTATGACCTTGCTTGATTTCTATCTGCTCAACAAAGCAAGCCGACTGTAACCGGATATAAAAAAAATGCTTAGGCGTTTCACATTAAACATCAAGGTGTTTTAGTTGAAACGCCTAAGCATTTTTTTTATATTTACTTTTATGTCAGCCAAAAGGTTTGAGGATTCATATCAATCCCATAACCCACATTTATCAGAAGATAACTCCCAAACGAAAACCAATATTGCTTTGTCCGTCAATCTGGCAAGTGAGTGTATGGGTTTGATTAGTGGCATAACTATAATAACCAGCCACATGTAGTCCCCAACTGCCTGCGGTGGGATGAATTTTCAGCCCCACTTCCGGAGACACATAAAAGCCCCATTTCTTATCCTGCAATCCTCCGGCTCCAAAATAGGTGGAATTACGGGCAAACATCGCTCCCATTTTCGCACCCACATAAGGCTTCAAGTAGCTGTTTCCACCCACGGTATACGCTCCTGTCAAGCCTAAAGGAACCTGAAAAGCCGAACGCTGCTGATCAGTGGTGATTGATTCAGTCGGTGACAACTCCAAGGTCTGACGGCCAATATACTTATGATTCGTATGAAATGCAGCGAATACCCCCACATTCCAGCGCGGTGTCACTTCGTATGCCAGCTCATAATTCATCCCCCATCCGCTGATTTTATCTGTAAAGTCGGATGAAAGCGGCGCATTCATCTGCCAGTCGACCGTTAAATTCAGCTTACGCATATCCCATTGGGCAAACCCTTGTGAAGCCATTCCCACCAAAAGGACTCCCAATACAACCGTTTTTCTCCATACTTCATTTATAACTTTCATTGCTTATTCTCCTTTCCTATTTAACCGATTTGATATATGGTGACTGTTCAAACGCCTGACTGACAGAATTCAGCAGCAGTTCCTGATTAAAGCGTCCGCTATATTGATAACCAGAAGCACTGGCATACCATATCACAGGCAGTTTATCAGTTTTTTTCCCCTCCACATTCTTCTGTGTTAAGTTTACCATTTCAATCACTAAGGTATTCGTGTCGTATGAATAGGTAACCGGGAAAGGATAATTCCATCCACCCCACCAGGGGCCCCAGAACCCGAAATCCCACCAGCCACCGAAGTAACCACCGGTCACCACATTGGTTTGTGACACATACGAAAGCTGAACTCCAAAATCGACTTCATCTTTCTTATCCGGATTCATTTCACGCACATACCCGCGTTTCTCTAAATTCTCTTGTACTTTTCGGATAATCATTTTCGCATTGTCGTCTTGCCAATAAACGGCATGGCGACCTCCTGCCTCCAGAATACTGTCGGGCAGGAAATAAGTTTGAAATCTCCCGAAATCAACATTCGTATCATGATCTGTATATACCACCAAGTCAGCATCCAGCTTCCCCATATCAGGGTCTTTTTCACAAGCCACTGCTCCCAGTGCCACACATATCAGAAACAAAATCTTTTTCATGCTTCGTTCTCCTTTTATTAATCAATTCAACAATCATTTATTATACTGTTAAAGCGAGTTTCCCTTAAAAACGCTGCTCCGCTCTTTGGGTAAAATCACGCCATTTAAAGTAAGCCGGTTGGAATTAAAATTCGGACTGACTGTTACAGAAGCCCGGTTACTTCCCCGCATCATAGATATATCTACCCGGGCGGAGATTCCGATGCCCATCACATCCATTGAAACATACATATTCCCTTTCTTATCTTTGCGCGTTTCATAACGGGATATATTCCCGTCTACGGTTACACCTCCCAAGCCATTCGGTCCTGACGCTGGAATATTAAAGGCCACCTGAACCACAGCATCTGTTCCGTTTACAGCCACAAAGTTTGTATTCGAGGATACAAAAGCTGTCTGCCCGTATTTAAACACTACTTGATCAGCCTCTAAAGTAAAGGCTTTCTTTTCTATTGCCGTCTCGGCATCTACATACAGCAAACTGTCAAGACGTTCTTGCAAGGCTTTTTTTTCTTCACGCGTCAGCTCCCTTGCCTCCTGCGCACTCATGTGACCCATTACTACCCATAAGGCCAGCATCATCATTGATACAAATCTTATCATAAGTTTGCTTTTTAATTAGTTACAGTCTATAAACAAATTACAGCCGCTTTTGCTGCTCTATAGTTGATTAAAAAAACATAACAGATGTTATCCCTTTCCGAATAAATGATTATCTTTAGTGAAAAGAATATCGTATTACCTTTTAATCTGTGAACACCATGACAAACCTTAGCGACATTTCCTTACTGATAGCCGTTATTGCACTGGCAATGTGGCCTGTCATTTTACTAGCCTTGCGATTTATAAAAGAGCGACGCATGCGGCTGGAACATATCGAACGCATGACTAAAAATGAGCTGGATGACATCAGCACCAAAGAGCTGGTGATAAGTGTGCTTAAAAAAATAGGATGTCAGCCAGAAGTTAACGAAGAAGACCATATAACCTTTAAATATCAGGGAGACGACTTTTATATTGCTGCCGAAGAAGAAAACCGTTTTATCATGATATGGAATCCCTGGTGGGGGTCTATCAGCAGCGACAATGAAGCACTTCCCTTCTTGAAAGAAATCATTAATCTGGTTAATGTAAGTTCCCTCGTTACCACCGTATTTATGGCTGATGAAGACGGAAAAACCCTTGGACTTCACTCACGGTGCCATACCTTTTTCTCGCCTAATGAAGGGGAACTGGAGGAGCATATGAAAATGCTGCTCGATTATTTCTTTGATGCACACAATGCCATTAAAGATAACATGAACCAGCTTGGGGCAGCTTCTGTAGATGAGGAGCAAAAGAAAGAACGGGTTAAAGTAAAAGGATTTTCTGCCTACCGTGATAATACAACGCCGCTTGAACCGAAGAAAGAAACAGAGTAATGTGTAAGCTTACTGGAACAAAGAATCAAAGCCACACTATGCATACCGCAGTGTGGCTTTGATTCTTTGTTCCCATAAAAAAACTGACAAGTCATCTCTATTTAAACCTGTTCTTTCCGCATACTAAACTCACAGCCGCAATATTGCTGATTATAGAAATCGTATTCTTTTATAATGGCTATGCGACGTTCGCTCAGACCGCCTTTCCGCCAGTTTTGTTCCCACCAAACCACTTCCGGATAAGGCTCTACTGCCCAACGGCCAGCTTCGTTTATCTGATCCAGACTCTTCCAGCGTGATGAAGCAAGCGTGGTGGTTATTACGGTAAAACCATGCTCATGTGCATAGCGTGCAGTCTCAGCCAAACGCAGTTTGAAACATTTCAGACAACGACCTCCCCTTTCCGGCTCATTTTCCAGTCCGCAGATTCCGCCTAACCATGCTTCATGGTCATAATCGGCGTCTATAATCTCCAACCCTAACGATCGGGCATAGCGTGTACACTCGTCTTTTCTTATCAAATATTCCTCATGCGGATAAATATTTGGATTGCAATAATAAATAACCGGCTGAATATCATGCTGCATCATACACTCTATAATGGCAGATGAGCATGGAGCACAGCAAGTGTGCAATAATACCCGATTGGCTCCTCCGGGAACTTCCAATTCAAATTTTTTCTTTTTCATGGCAGTCAACTTCTTTTTCCATATCTGCAAACAGCGGAAGTAAGCGTTCCGGAATTTCAATTCCCTGCTTTTTCATTTCAGTTAAACACAAAACAGCTTTTTCCGTCAAGGTAAAACACATCTGCCTTCTATCTTTTTCACTCAAGGTGCGTACCAGCATTCCCTTTTTTTCTACCAGACTGATTACCTTTGAAGCGTGCGACGGGGTGAGCCCTGTGCGCTCTACGATGGTTCCGGCTGTTACTGTTTCACCACTTATGCTACATAAAACCATCGCTTCGTTCAGTGAAACTCCATATTGTTCCAAAAGTCTGGCTTCTAAGAGAGAGAGAGCTTGAAACAGCTCTCTCATTACGCATATACATTTTATTTTTTCCATTACTCAGTTTTAAATAAACAAGTTGACATTGGCTTGTTCTGCACGCTCCATATAAGTAGCAACGCCCCCAACGGTTACATTGTCAAGCAACTCCTCACGCTTCACACCCATCACGTCCATCGACATCTGACAAGCTATAAACTCTACTCCGTTTTCAATGGCTTGCTTGCGTAACGACTCTAAAGAATCTATATTTTTCTTTCCCATCAGATAACGCATCATACGAGTTCCCAATCCTCCCATATTCATCTTTGAGAGTTTCAAGTGACGTGAATCTGAGGGCAACATTGCTCCAAACATTTTACCGAAAATATCTTTCTTCACTCTTGGCTTATGTTCCTTTTTTATAGCATTCAAGCCCCAGAAAGTAAAGAATATCGTTACTTTTTTCCCTGTAGCTGCTGCTCCGTTGGCGAGTACAAAAGTAGCTAAAGTTTTATCAAGGTCATCACTGAACAGAATAAAAGTTTTCCCTTGCTCACTTGTTTCAGCCTTGGGTGCTGCAGCTTTACCGGAAGTTGCTTTTTCCAAACAAACGGTATACACCCCATTTGCAGCGGAAGAAGAAAGGAAACGATTACCTGTGGTCCGACACCAAGCCTCTGCATCGCGAGGAAATCCTATATCTGTTGCTCTTATTTCCAGACGGTCTCCATCTGCCAGTTCTTCCATTGTCTTCTTTAACTTCAATACCGGACCGGGACATTGGATTCCACAAGCATCGACTGTCAATACATTCTTGGGTTTAACTGCCTGACTTGGTGTACTGGCTTCACTCATCGGCTGTTCATTTCCTGACGGAAGCTGTACCTGAGCCACCGCTGCCTTATAAGTTTTAAGACCTCCGATAAGGTTGCGTACCTCTTTATATCCTTTTTCTCTTAAAATAATAGAAGCCAAATAACCTCGCAAACCTATACCGCAAAATACCCATACCGGCTTATCGAATGGAATTTCCGTTATCCGCTCACGCAAATCATCAAGAGGTATATTTACCGCACCTTCAAGGCTACCTAACATAAACTCATCCGGAGTACGAACATCTACCAAAGTAACTTTAGTTAAATCGGCATCACGCAATTCACGCCAATAAAGCGGGAGCATCTTACCTGTCAGGATATTCCCCGCCACATAACCAGATATAGCCACCGGGTCTTTAGCCGAAGAGAAAGGAGGGGCATAAGCATGCTCTAATGAAACCAAGTCATAAACCGTTCCTCCCCGCTTGATAGTTAAAGCATATTCATCAATACGCTTATCTACGCCATCACATCCCACAATCTGAGCACCATACAGCCGTCCATCTTCTGGTGAGAAGGTTATCTTTATATCCATCTGAACGGCTCCCGGATAATAACCTGCATGGGAACCCGAATGAATCGTAGCCGAAAGACAGGGTATTCCAAATTGCTTCAAACGCTTTGCCGGAAGTCCTGTTGAAGCCACAGTTAAATCAAACACTTTAGCTATGGCTGTTCCTATCGATCCTTCGTATTTTACCCGATTACCGAAAACCATATTATCGGCAACAATACGCGCCTGACGATTAGCCGGACCGGCAAGAAAATTCAACCAGGGCTTTCCTGTAAGTGGATGAGGAAATTCAATTGCATCACCTACAGCATATACTGAATCATCGGATGTTTGCAAGTATTCATTTACATAGATACCACGCATCTCGCCTAACTCTAGTCCTGCTTCCGATGCCAAGCGGGTTTCTGCCCGAACCCCTATCGATAAAATAACCAGCTCAGCCTCAAGATTAATACCCGACTTGAACTTTACCATAACACCCTGTTGCTTCTGTTCAAAAGATTCTACGGCCTGCTCCAAATAGAGCTTCACCCCTTTCTGAAGCAGGTGTTCATGTACCAGAGAAGCCATTGAATAGTCTATCGGACCCATCACCTGATTAGCCATTTCTACCACTGATACTTCAGCTCCGGCATGATGAAGGTTTTCAGCCATCTCTAATCCTATAAATCCGCCTCCTACTATGACAGCACGCTTCACATCATGAGTTTGCATATAAGACTTAATCTGATCTGTATCGCTCACATTACGTAAAGTGAAAATACCCTCACTGTCTATGCCCGGAAGAGGTGGACGCACCGGAGAAGCTCCCGGTGAAAGAAGTAACTTATCATAGCTTTCAGTATAAACTCTGCCACCGGATGCAGAAACGGTAACCTCCTTCTTCTTGATATCGACAGCTATAACTTCCGAACGGGTACGCACATCTATATTAAAGCGTTTTCCAAAGGCTTCCGGAGTCTGAACAAATAAACGTTCACGCTCTGTAATCACTCCTCCTATATAATAAGGTAAACCACAGTTAGCATAAGAAATATATTCTCCTTTTTCAAATAATATTATTTCAGCTGCCTCTGTATTACGACGAATTCTTGCTGCTGCCGTTGCCCCTCCGGCTACTCCTCCGATAATAAGATACTTCATAGTCTTTTTATTTTATATTATTATTATTTTCCATTAGAAACTTTACGCAAAGAAAAATATTAATTCAGACTTTACAAAGTTTCCATAGGAAAATATTCTAATATTAAGATTTCTTAATAATATCGCTCTTTATCCATTGATAGGCTATACGTGGAGTTCCGTTTGCCACATAGATAATCCCGCATTTTAAAAAGCCATTACGCTCTACCAAGCGCTGCATAACCCAATTATCGGCATGAGTGTCTATACGAATATTGGAAGCTCTCTCCATACACCAATCCAAACAAGTCTGTCCTATTCCTCTACAAGACCCATCAGAAGCCAAGCGATGAATTACATAATAGGGCCCGTCATTTTGCCAATGACCTTCAATATAACTATAATTCGGATCAGGCTCTCCAATAAACGAAAAAGTAGCAACTATTTTTCCTTTATCATTTTCACAAACATAACAATGAGAAGCTTCAATCTCGGCACAAATTAATTCTCGCTGGGGATAGCCATTTACCCATTGATTCGCATTCCCAACTGACTGCATAAAATTACGAGCGCTGTCAAATATTTCCATTAACCGCTCCAAATCATCGGAAAGAGCTTTGCGTATCACTATATCCATATTTTTTTGTATTATTTGATTCCAGAAAGCAAAAATAGCTGTTTCTGTTGTTTTTTTTATGAGATATAGTTTAAAAATCAAAAGGTTGTTGTATATTTGCATCACTAAACCAATGGGGCATTAGCTCATCTGGCTAGAGCGCGACACTGGCAGTGTCGAGGTGGCGAGTTCGAGTCTCGCATGCTCCACTACTCATTCATCAAAAGCAGAAATGCCGGAAATTGCATCAGATACAATTTCCGGCATTTCTGCTTCTAAAAGATCCAAATCTTATAAGCTCAACTTTTAATTCATATTAAGGGACATTGAAAAATCTCCGAAAAATTCAAGCAAATACGTTCAAACCTAAAAAAACATCCCGCCACAACTCTTCATTAAGAGCCACAGCAGGATGAAACTTCTATGAGATTGGATTTTCTATTACATTTTATTAGAAGCGGTAAGAGGCACCTATGTTGATTACACCTTGATCAAAATCACTAACCAACTGGTATTTTCCTTCAAGATTGATAGCCCAGTTATGACCCAAATCAAATTCAACTCCACCTCCCAAGTTCACACCGAATCGGCATTCATTATCGTCAATATCTTCACCAAAGCCTGTATCTATATCAAGCATCCAGTTTGTCAGAGTCAATCCGAAAAGAGGATAAAGTTTTACGCCTCTGCCTACCGGACACAGATAATGAAGATTCACATTGAAATCGAGCATGCTCACATTATCGTTTTCAAAGAAATAGTTGAGTGAAGGTTCAAGACGGATAGGGTCTGTAATGTTATACTGATATTTTATACCTAAGCCCATGCTTTCAATTTGCGTTCCATAATTCAGACCAAAACCAATAGCTTGTTTTCCCTTCTGTGCCTAGATACCACCCAAGAACACAAAAAGAAGACTGAATAACATCAAAAATTTTTTCATACCTTATTTTTTAAAGTTATCAATTAAGTTAATTTACTTTTTGGCAAAGATAATATCTTAGTTGAAATATACAAAATAATATAGAAATTTATCTTATGGACTTCCAAAAATTAATAAACTGAGCATACAAGCCATAACATACGAGCCGGTCGTTTTCCTGCAGCTCATAATTTTCCGGGAAAGTATTAGCCACTTCACGCTCCAAAACGGAAATTCCCGCACTGTTCAAGACGCGCTTGCCCTTTATCAGAGATATCACTTTCAAGCCGAATTCTTTTTCTATGTCAAGTTCATTGATTTTATATCCAACCAACTTCAAGGGAAGATTAAATTTAAATACATAATACTCATCATCTATCTGGAAAGGTTCAACATCGGCATTCAATTCAAGCAGCTGAGCAAGCATACGCGCTGCATCTTGCTCCGGTGTCAGAATCCGATCAAGTGAAAAAGCCTCAAGTACCATCCGGTGAACCTCGTCTACTGCGCGAGCATAAATATGTTTTACCTTATTCATTTTCAGCAATGAAACCACACGAACAGAAGCCCCGAAGTTTTCACCGATAGCCACGATTACCACATCTACCGTTTTAATAGGCAATACTCTCAATGCAACTTCATCAGTAACATCCACCACAAAAGATGTGGCCATTTTATCCTTCAAACGATCAACATGAGTTTCATTAAAATCGACACCCACCACTTCATGTCCAAGCGCTGTCAGTTCTTCTGCCAACACTGTTCCATAATTTCCTAATCCTATAATCAGATATTTCATACCATCAGTTAATTATAATATTGTCACTCGGATATTTATAATGTCTTTTTTTCTCTTGACGAATAAGACCTGTAACCAGTGTAAAGGCTCCCACACGACCAATAAACATCAGTAGAATAATCAACAACTTGCCCGGAATGCTTAACACCGGTGTCAAATCAAGACTCGACCCTACTGTGCTTAAAGCCGAAACACACTCAAAGACGATAGCCGTAAGTGAAGTCCGAGGCTCTGCCATAGAGAGTAAAAAGACTGAAACAAAAGCAATCAGCAAATACAAAATAAAGGCTGCGTTAGAACGGCGGATTGAGTCATGAGAGAGTTCACGATGCATGACCTCTGTATGATTTGCTCCCCGGATAACCGCCCATAAATTAAGCAGAATCACGGCAAATACATTTATTTTAACGCCACCTGCAGTTGATTGAGTTCCTCCTCCCACAACCATCAGCATAATCATCAGCAAGATGGTTTGTGTAGAGAGCGATGTTAAACTCACACTGGAAAATCCTGCCGTACGCGGACAAGAGGCATTAAAAAACGCATGCACCCATTTATCTACGGCCGGCATTCCGGAAAAAGCATGATTCCATTCGGCTACCGCTATCATAAATGTTCCAGCAACCAGCAATACCACCGTCATCACCAATACAATCTTTGTATTCAGATTATACAGATGAACCCTCTTCGAAAAGTGTTTGGTTTGCCTAAATACCAAACACTTCAGATAGCTTAAATAATAAGACAATGTACCGCTGAGATTTACCAAGATAGGGAATCCGATTCCTCCGAACACGATTAACAGACCAAGAGTAACATATAACAAATTATGATTCTGCATCACTATTTCATTACCCATTCCACCCGGCAAGGTGGAAAATCCAGCATTACAAAAAGCTGACACTGAATGGAAAGCAGAAAAATAAAGTTCCTCGTAAAAGCTCATTCCCAACGTATCGTGGATGTTCATCCAGATAACCACCGTTCCTACTCCTTCAATAACCAATGTAAAGCCTAAAATATAAAGTAAAGTAGAAAGCAGTGAATTTAAAGAATTCGAACTAATCATATCTCCCACCACCAACTGATTATAAAGAGAGGTATTCCCCATGAAAAACATGGCAAAAAAACTGGTAAGCGTCATCACCCCTAATCCACCTATCTGAATCAGAAGAAGGATGATAATCTGCCCTTCAAGTGTGAAGGTTGAAGGAAGATCAACGGTTGCCAACCCCGTTACACAAGCGGCACTGGTTGCCGTAAACAAGGCGTCAATCCAAGAAATCCCGTCATACGTAGCTCTGGGAAGCATAAGCAAGCCCGTTCCGAGAAATATAAAAATCAAAAAGCTAGAAGCTAAAATAAGTGAAGGGTTGGTTCGTTTTCCCAGCAGGCGAACCACACTGCCCGATAGATGCGACAGAGATAATAGAAATAAAATAGCACCTTTATAATAAGAGCTATGAAAGAAGCGCCATACCCACATACTCCAGTCTTCATTTTCCGGCTTATGAAAAATAACCGGAAGCAGGGTCAGATACAGACAAACAGTAAGCAGCCAAGTCCATGGAGTAAAATGCCAGGTCTTGTCATCCTGACGGAAAACAATCTGCGCAGTTGTGGCAATCAAAAAGACAACCCAGACTATCTGATAAACCCAATGTATAATGGCTATTTCATGAGATGACACACGAAAGCCATACTCATAAACTACAGCAAGAAAGAAGATAAAAGAACAAAAATATACAAATCCCCTTGTCAAATTCAGCAACTGATTGATTCGAGGTAAAACTAACTTCCTCCGATAGAGAAAGAGTCTGTCCCAATAATCCATAATTTACATCTGTTTTTTTCTATATGATTCAACATAACCACACTATACAAATTTAGTCAAAAAAACATTGTACGCTTTATTTTTGCTAATAAAAAAAGACTTCAAGCCCTAATTAGTTGCTTTTTATCATTTCTTTCCCTACTTTTGGCAGAAATTATTCATTTAAACTTCATTATTATGAGCAAAAAGCAAAAAAGATTCATCTTGCCGGAAGATGAAATACCTAAATACTGGTACAATATCCAGGCAGATATGAAAACCAAACCGCTGCCTCCACTCAATCCGGCAACTAAAAAGCCTCTAACTCCTGAAGACCTCTACTCTATTTTTGCCAAAGAGCTTTGCCATCAGGAACTGAACCAAACAGACGCATGGATTGAAATTCCCGAAGCTGTACGCGAAATGTATAAATATTATAGAAGTACTCCCCTCGTACGTGCCTATGGACTGGAAAAAGCACTGGAAACCCCTGCTCACATCTACTTTAAAAATGAAAGTGTAAGCCCTATTGGTTCGCATAAGCTCAATTCCGCTTTGGCACAGGCTTATTACTGTAAACAAGAAGGGGTTACCAATATCACAACCGAAACCGGAGCCGGACAATGGGGAGCAGCCCTTTCGTATGCAGCAAAAGTTTTTGGACTGGAAGCTGCGGTTTATCAGGTTAAGATCAGCTACGAACAAAAACCTTACCGCCGAAGCATTATGCAAACATTCGGTGCACAAGTCACTCCTTCACCTTCTATGTCTACCCGTGCCGGAAAAGATATTCTAACCCAATATCCCAATCACCAAGGTTCACTGGGTACGGCTATTTCAGAAGCTATCGAACTGGCACGAACTACTCCCAACTGCAAATACACCTTGGGCTCTGTTTTAAGTCATGTTACTTTGCACCAAACCGTGATCGGACTGGAAGCGGAAAAACAAATGGAAATGGCCGGCGAATATCCCGACATCGTTATCGGATGTTTTGGAGGTGGATCAAACTTTGGAGGTATTTGCTTCCCCTTCATGCGTCACTCCATTCTGGAAGGAAAACAAACACGTTATATTGCAGCCGAACCGGCTTCTTGCCCTAAACTGACAAGAGGCAAGTTTGAATATGATTATGGTGACGAAGCCGGATATACTCCCCTGCTTCCTATGTACACTTTGGGACATAACTTCGCTCCTGCCAATATCCACGCCGGAGGTCTGCGTTATCATGGTGCCGGAGTGATTGTTTCCCAGCTTTTGAAAGACAATTTAATGGAAGCAGTTGATATCCAGCAGTTGGAATCTTTCGATGCCGGTATTCTTTTTGCCAAAGCAGAAGGCATCATCCCGGCTCCCGAATCATGCCATGCCATTGCTGCTGCCATACGTGAAGCTGATAAATGCAAGGAAAGCGGAGAGGAAAAAGTCATTTTGTTTAATTTATCCGGACATGGATTAATTGATATGTCGGCATACGACCAATACCTGTCGGGCAATCTGACCAATTATTCACTCAGCGATGATGAAATAGAAAAGAATCTGAAGGAAGTAGAAGAAAAGCTTCAGTAAGAAAGGCACAGATTAACACTCAAATCCAGATAACACCTCTTTAGAAAATTATCGGGATTTACTTCCATAAAAATGGAAGCAATCGAGTAGGAGGAAAACGAAGCAGTTTTCTTCCTACTTTCGTTTTCCGACCTC
>URDR01000023.1 GCA_900546645.1 uncultured Bacteroides sp.
ATCTAAATTTTACTACCTTTGCCCTTGTTTGGAAGAACATACGTTTAGGAAACTTTTCGGTAAAGGCTGCCAGTATGGGAGGCAGCACGTACTGGGCAATGGTGGTACTGGCTCCCAAATGGAGTTCACCGGCATATTCGTTGTTGAGCAGATGCATGTCGTATTCCAGTTTGCGATAGGCAGAGAGGATGCGCTCGCAGTGTTCAAGCAAGACCTCTCCGGCATGAGTCAGCGAGATGGTGTTTCCTTTACGGTCGAACAGACGGACGCCGTACAAGCTCTCCAGTTCACGCACGTGCTTGGTTATGGCAGGCTGGCTGACAAACAATTCTTGCGAGGCTTTAGTGAAGCTCAGGTTATGAGCTACGCTGTAAAATGCTTTCAAGCGAAAATCGGACATGGTTTTTACAATTCTTCGGAACGGATTCCTAACGACTGAAGTACGGCAAATCCCAACATTTCGAAAGCACATCCGGTTTCAAATGCGGGAGGATTCATGGCAAACAGCGTCACGTTTTCTTTTTTCTTTATCTCTCCTAAAGCGGCTTTCAGGCGGGTAGCGTCATAGGTATCATCGGCTACCAATATCAGGCGTTTCACATCATCGGATACGCCTGCCAACTGAAGTGACTCGATAAAAAGGTCTTCGCAGGTTGCCATATCCGAAGGCTGGAAAGCGAACAGTGAATATTCGCCCAACTGGCTCTTGAAGGCTACGTTATGAAGTTCCTTCTCTAAATCCGACGGAGCACAGTGGAGCAGAGCGGGTTGAGCTGAATCGTAAATAAAGATTACCTGAGTCTCATTGTCGCCCAACTGCATTCCGGCATCCAGCGAAAGGCATTCCAGAAGCAACGGGAGGTCGGCTTCCGGCAATTCGCGATTCACTAAAGGGGCAAAATAGGTAGACATTCCTTTTACCGTCTGATCGAGGTATGAGGCATCTATCAGTATCACATTGGGGGCAAATTTTATTTTCTGTTCCATCTGTCTATAGGCTTTTAAGTTTTGTTTTTATGTTTTCCAGTTCAGAAGCAGCAAGTGCAGGTCTGAGAGCTGTAACGCAAATATACGACTTATTTTCATGTGAACTATCGCTATGGCTAAGATTTAGGTCTTCTAAAACGGGGATTCATTCGCTTCGCCTTATTTTCATTGAATTTCCTTCAAAAGTATGGGCTTACTTTCTTTATTCAAACGATATATGGGAATATGGCACGGAAAAAGTTGCCACCGACTGACAAATAGTTAGTAAATCGGACAAAAATGCAGTTCACTCTTATTTCTAAATGACAAATAGTCAGAAAGATACCTCAAAACAGACTTGGCAAAGTTTTTGGACTAAGTAGAGCGAGTTCGGTTGCCCTACATCACGAGGAAACGAGACACAAGGTAGCCGGAGACGAGATTCTGAATTGCTTTAGCAGTTGAAAGTCTTGCCAACTGAGAGACTTAGAGGTTTATGACATAAGGACATAAGAAACTTAGAAACTCAGAGAACTTAAAAACTCAAAAACTAACAACATATGAACTTCAACAATTTTACAATCAAATCGCAGGAAGCCGTTCAACAAGCTGTCAACTTGGTACAAAGCCTCGGACAGCAAGCCATCGAGCCGGAACACTTGTTGGCGGGAGTGCTGAAGGTAGGAGAAAATGTAACCAATTTTCTCTTCCAAAAACTCGGCATGAACGGACAGCAAATCAGTACCGTACTCGAACGACAGATTGCTTCACTGCCCAAAGTCTCAGGAGGTGAACCATACCTGAGCCGGGATGCCAATGAAGTGCTACAGAAAGCGGTTACATGCTCTAAGGAGCTGGGTGACGAGTATGTATCACTGGAGGCCATCATCCTTGCCTTGCTCAACGTAAAATCTACCGCAAGCACCCTACTCAAGGACGCCGGCATGACAGAAAAAGAATTACGCAGTGCCATCACCGAATTGCGTCAGGGTCAGAAAGTGACTTCTCAGTCGAGCGAGGATACTTATCAGTCGCTCAACAAGTATGCCATCAATCTGATTGAGGCAGCACGGAGCGGCAAACTCGACCCGGTAATCGGACGTGACGAGGAAATCCGCCGGGTACTGCAAATCTTGAGCCGACGTACCAAGAACAATCCGATACTGATAGGTGAACCGGGTACGGGTAAAACAGCCATCGTAGAGGGACTGGCACAGCGTATCTTGCGCGGTGACGTGCCTGAAAACCTGAAGAACAAACAGCTCTACTCACTCGATATGGGTGCGCTGGTGGCAGGTGCCAAATATAAAGGTGAGTTCGAAGAACGACTGAAATCGGTTATCAATGAGGTAACGAAATCAGACGGAAACATCATCCTCTTCATCGATGAAATCCACACCTTGGTGGGTGCAGGTAAAGGCGAAGGAGCCATGGATGCTGCCAATATCCTGAAACCGGCACTGGCACGAGGCGAACTGCGCAGCATCGGTGCGACTACCTTAGACGAGTATCAGAAGTACTTTGAAAAGGATAAAGCACTGGAGCGCCGTTTCCAGACAGTCATGGTCAACGAGCCGGATACGCTGAGTTCTATCTCCATCCTCCGCGGACTGAAGGAGCGTTACGAAAACCACCATCAGGTGCGTATCAAAGATGAGGCGATTATTGCAGCTGTGGAATTGAGCAACCGCTATATTACGGAACGTTTCTTGCCGGATAAGGCCATCGACCTGATGGACGAGGCAGCTGCCAAATTGCGTATGGAGCGTGATTCACTGCCCGAAGAGCTGGACGAAATTGAACGCCGTTTGAAACAGCTGGAAATAGAACGTGAAGCCATCAAGCGCGAAAAAGACGAAGCCAAGCTGGCTCAGCTCAACAAGGAAATTGCCGAGCTGAAGGAACAGGAAACCTCGTACAAAGCAAAATGGCAGAGCGAAAAAGAACTGGTGAACAAGATTCAGCAGAATAAGCAGGAAATAGAACAGCTGAAATTTGAAGCCGACAAGGCGGAACGCGAAGGCGACTACGGAAGGGTAGCCGAAATTCGTTACGGCAAACTCAAATCGCTGGAGGATGAAATCCGAACCATTCAGGAAGACCTGAAGCACAAGCAGGGCGACAGTGCTCTGATTAAGGAGGAAGTGACCGCCGAAGACATTGCCGATGTGGTATCACGCTGGACGGGAATTCCGGTCAACAAGATGCTGCAGAGCGAGCGGGAGAAGTTGCTTCATCTGGAAGACGAACTCCATCACCGCGTTATCGGTCAAGATGAAGCCATCCAGGCTGTAGCCGATGCCGTACGACGCAGCCGTGCCGGACTGCAAGATCCTCGCCGACCGATTGGCTCATTCATCTTCCTCGGTACCACCGGGGTAGGTAAGACAGAGCTGGCAAAAGCACTGGCTGAATACCTGTTTGACGACGAAAGCCTGATGACGCGTATCGATATGAGTGAATATCAGGAGAAACATTCCGTTTCCCGACTCATCGGAGCGCCTCCGGGATACGTGGGTTACGATGAGGGCGGACAGCTGACCGAAGCCGTACGGCGCAAACCGTATTCTGTGGTGCTGTTCGATGAAATCGAAAAAGCTCATCCCGATGTATTCAATATCTTGCTTCAGGTATTGGACGACGGACGGTTGACCGACAACAAGGGACGTACGGTGAACTTCAAGAACACCATCATCATCATGACTTCAAACTTGGGAAGTGCCTATATACAGAGCCAGTTTGAGAAGATTACCGAAGCCAACCGCAATCAGGTGGTAGAGGAAACCAAGAATGAGGTGATGAACATGCTGAAGAAAACCATCCGTCCGGAGTTCTTGAACCGTATCGACGAAACGATTATGTTCCTGCCGCTGAACAAGACGGAAATCGAACAAATCGTACGTCTGCAGATTAACGGCATCAAGCATATGCTGGAAGAAAACGGCGTAACCTTGCAGATGACCGACGAGGCAGTGGACTTCATCGCTACCGCAGGCTATGACCCTGAGTTCGGTGCACGTCCGGTGAAACGTGCCATCCAGCGTTACTTGCTTAACGATTTATCGAAGAAGCTCTTGTCGCAGGAAGTTGACCGTGAGCGTCCGATTATCGTGGAGCGCAGTGCCGACGGACTGAAGTTCCGCAACTGACCGGAATTTACTAAACTGCTTACAAAAATCCCCTCTCTCCGGAGTTTTCCGTAAACTTTGGAGAGAGGGGATTTTCATTCAAAAAAACATCAGTAACATTATGTCCGAGATGTCATTTGTATCACAACAGAGTCACATTTACTCTATTAAGAGCCCCAACGAAGCCAAAATTCATTAAATATTTCACTTTCAGTAGGCTTTTCATCTTCAAGAAGTTCATAAAACGAGAATACTTTAAACCCGAAATTCTCTGCTACCTCATACTGCCTAAAATTTTTATCCCCTCTTTCTATACATGTAATTAAGGCATATTTAAGTTCTCTTTCCTCATTTTGTTCTTTATAGTAATCTTCGAATTTTCTTTTATATACCTCTAATTGATTCTTACAACTACCGTCCGTGTCTGTTGTATTACGCAGGCCGGAATAAAATTTATCTTCGATAAGGATTGCATATTGTTTTTCAGCCTTATTCATTATAGCATCAACTTCAACAAACAAGTCTATCCTCTCCCATTGTTTCCAAACTTCCACTCTTTTAAATTCAACAGATTCAATATCTGAAACAGCTATATCAAGCAATTTACAAAGCATATACCGGCATTTGGAATATAGGATAGGCTTCTCTGTCTTGCACATTGATTGTGCTCTTCTTAAGCACCATGAAATAACATAATCCATAACAGTTTCTGCATGACCGTCTTTATCTGATGAGTCTTGCATTAATTTTGGCATTTCTTCTTTTATCATCCCGATTAGCAATTAAAAAAGAGGATACGCCTGCGGATATCTGTCCAGGCATACCCTCTTTGACCTATCATTTTCTATGAAATCCCGCTTAGCAAGCTTTGAAACTCATGTCCAATCCCTTGACCGAGTGAGTAAGCGCACCCACAGAAATAAAATCTACGCCACACTCTGCATAGTCGCGCAGCGTATCAAACGTAATACCGCCCGATGACTCCGTTTCATAACGTCCAGCCACCATTTCAACGGCTTTCTTCGTATTTTCAGGAGTAAAGTTATCAAGCATGATACGGTCTACGCCACCCAGATCGAGCACCTGCTGCAGTTCATCGAAGTTACGCACCTCAATTTCAATCTTCAGGTCCTTTCCCTTCGCTTTGCAATATTCCTTGGCACGGGTAATTGCCTTGTCAATGCCACCGGCAAAGTCTACGTGGTTATCCTTCAGCAGAATCATGTCGAACAAGCCGATACGGTGATTCACCCCTCCGCCGATTTTCACAGCCATCTTTTCAAGGATACGCATACCCGGAGTGGTTTTACGCGTATCAAGCACGCGGGTGTGGGTTCCTTCCAGGCGCTTCACGTAACGGCTGGTCATGGTAGCGATACCGCTCATGCGCTGCATGATGTTCAGCATCAGACGTTCGGTCTGCAACAGTGACTGAATCTTGCCTTCCACCACCATCGCTACATCGCCCGGCTTCACGTGGGCTCCGTCGTTGATAAACACCTCTACTTTCATTGTAGGGTCGAAACGGTGGAACACTTCTTTTGCCACTTCGATACCAGCCAAGATGCCTTCTTCCTTAATCAACAACTTTGATTTTCCCATGGCATCGGCAGGGATACACGACAGCGTGGTATGGTCGCCATCACCTATATCTTCAGCAAACGACAAGTCTATCAGACGGTCGATCAAATCTTTTACAACTTTTTCATCCATTGCTTTAATCTTTATAATTTCTATTTTTGGCAAAGGTAGAATTTTATTCGTATTTTTGCAACACAATTATCCGACAAGTATTTTTTAACTTTCTATTTTTTGCAAAAACAGATAAAGCCATGTCACTCTCTTTTCTTACGAAATCAGACTCCACAAAATATCATCTGATAGCCATACTAACCGTGGGAGTATGGGGAACGACTTTCATTTCAACCAAGATTCTGATTGAGAACGGACTCTCTCCACAGGATATTTTCTTCCTCCGCTTCCTGATTGCCTACCTCGGCATCTGGCTGATTTCACCCCGGCGGATTCTGGCTTACCGGTGGAAGGATGAACTGCTTTTTCTGGGAGCCGGACTGACAGGGGGTACGCTGTATTTCCTGACTGAAAACACAGCGCTGAGCCTTACGCAGACCACCAACGTGGCTTTTATCATCTGCACCACTCCCCTGCTCACCACCGCACTGGCCTTGCTCACCCGGCAACAGGAAAAGGCCGGAAAGATGCTGATTATCGGCTCTGTCATTGCTTTATTAGGAGTAGGGTTGCTGATATTCAACGGAAGTTTCGTATTAAAGCTCTCTCCTATGGGCGATTTCCTTACCGTTTGCGCTGCCCTTTCATGGGCTTTCTACAGCTTGATTATCCGCAAACTGTCTGGACGCTACAGTGCTACTTTCGTGGCACGGAAAGTCTTCTTCTATGGTCTTATCACCGTATTGCCTGCTTTCATTGTCCACCCGTTCTCCTTTCCCCTGTCCGGCTTTGCTAATCCGGAAGTATGGATGAACCTCCTCTTTCTAAGCGTACTGGCTTCACTGATCTGCTTTGCCGTATGGAATGTCATCCTCAAGCAACTGGGCACCATACAGGCTTCAAACTATCTGTATCTGAATCCGCTCTTTACCACCTTGGCGGCTTCCATTTTTCTGGATGAGCATATTACCATCTATGCCATTGCAGGCGTGGCCATGGTACTGGGAGGGGTATTTATCGGTGCAAGGCAGTAGAATACCAGGAGTCTTCACCTGGCCAAATGAAGAATGAAGGATGAAGAATTATAGTTAAATATAATTAGTTTGCGAAAGATATTTCGACGATTTGTCATCCTGAACGGAGTAAAGGATCTCGTAAACACCCACATGGTTGCATTCGAGACGCTTCGCTCTGCATGACAGCCGGTTTTCGCAATTCATTTTTAATAAGTATAAGAACTCAAGAACTTAAAAACTTAAAAACTCAAATGAAATTCATACTCTTAGTTGTAGGAAAAACCGTAGAAAAACATTATATCACCGCCATAGCCGATTACGTGGAACGCACCAAGCACTACACCTCGTTCGACATGGAAGTGATACCCGAACTAAAAAATACCAAGAGCCTGAGCATGGAGCAACAGAAAGAAAAAGAAGGCGAACTGATACTGAAAGCTCTCCAGCCCGGCGATGTAGTGGTATTGCTCGACGAACACGGAAAAGAATTCCGCTCCGTAGAATTCGCCAACTGGATAGAACGGAAGATGCACACCGTAAACAAACGACTGGTATTCATCATCGGAGGTCCCTATGGTTTCGCCCCATCCGTATATGCCGCAGCACAAGAGAAAATCTCCCTTTCCAAGATGACCTTCTCTCATCAGATGATACGCCTCATCTTTGTAGAACAACTCTACCGTGCGCTGAGCATCTTGAACAACAGCCCGTACCACCACGAATAGATCAGCGCAGACGCAAGATGTCGCCCACCTTCGGAGCCGGATCTTCCGGCTTCATTTTATTCATCTTATACAGATTCTTCAGGCGGATGCCATACTTCTGTGAGATGGAATACATCGACTCACCTTCGCGTACCACATGAACAATATAATCCTTCGGTGCCTTCTTGTTTTTCTCTTCCAGATACATGATTTCTCCCCCCTTGAAGACATAATCCTTGGGCAACTCGTTATACTTGCGGAGTTTCTTGCTGCTCATATCCAGTTCCTTGCCCAAGCTCTTAAAGGTATCGCCCGGACGAGCCACCACATATACCATGCCGTTGGCAAGGTAAGTTTGATGCGGATTCGGATACTTCTCCATCCACTTCAGTCCGCCCTTCGTATCATACTTATTCAAATCGTATAACTCGATGATATTAATCAGCCGGTCGGCATACCGCGGATCGGTGGCATAGCCCGCACGTTTCAGTCCGCGTGCCCACCCCTTATAATCGGTAATCTTCAGGCGGAACAGGAAGGCATAACGCGCCCCGCTGCTCAAAAATTTGGAATGATCGCGGTAAGAATCCTTCACGCTTTTATAGGCACGGAAGCACTCATTGGGCGCATCATCATTGGCACGCACCGAACGCCCGTTCCAGTTTCCCCCACACTTGATGCCGAAGTGATTGTTCGAGCGGCGTGCCAAGGAGCTTTTCCCTGCCCCCGACTCCAGCAACCCCTGCGCCAGCGTGATGCTCGCAGGAACACGGTAATGTTTCATCTCATTCACCGCAATCTCGCGGTAAGTCTTGATATAATCCTCATAAGCCTTGTTACGACGCTGAGCCGACAAGGGCAATATGAGCATCACTCCACACAGTATAAATACATATCTCAATGCTTTCATTCTCTCTGATTTAAACGAACGGACTCCTTGAGTGGAGTACGCTCAGACACATCTTTTTAATCGTGCAACAAAGATAAAAAGATTTCTTTAAACCAAAACGCCCTGAATAAAGATTGACAACAAAATAGCGGATATCTGCCACTTACACGAGAAGTGGCACATAGAGGCCTTTCCCGAAAAACGCCTAAAATAATGCCCGAAAAAGAGAAGAAAACACAAGAATTTTCTTACATTTGTATAATCAGTCACCAAGCTCCACATGCCTGCTTCCGGGGCATCAGCAAAAAGGAAGCCGCCGAAAGGAAACGGAGCTTAAATCAGTAATCACAAAAACAAGAGCCATGAAAGAAATCCAAATCCCAGTATGTATCCGTTCATTCAGCTTTGAAGAACTCTCTCCAGAAGACCGCCAGCTGATAGAAGAAGCTAAAAAAGCAACCAGCCGGAGCTATTCTCCCTACTCTCACTTTGCCGTAGGGGCTGCCATACGGCTGAAAAACGGAATGATTCTCACCGGAAGTAATCAGGAGAACGCTGCCTATCCGTCGGGACTCTGTGCCGAACGGACCGTTTTGTTTTATGCCAGTGCGCAATACCCCGACCAGCCGGTGCAGGTGCTTGCCATCGCAGCCCGAAACGAGAACGGATTCCTGCAGACTCCCATTCCTCCCTGCGGTGCCTGCCGTCAGGTGATGCTGGAAACCGAACAGCGCCATCACACAGCTCTGCGCATCTTGCTTTACGGAGAAAAATACATCTATGAAATCGAGGGAACCAAAACCTTAATGCCGCTGTCTTTCGGAGAAGAATTTCTTTCTTCTGAACCCTAAAAAAAACGAATATTCGTTTTATATCATACGCTTTGACGATTCAGACGCATCGTCAAAGCGTATTGAATGTAACGATAATCACAACGCGGAGCATCCGGATGAGCCGTGTGATATGCCTCAATAGCTACATCAGCTTATCAACCGTAGTCTGACTGTTTAAGTCGCTGCAGTGCGCTTACTGCAATCTGCCGAGCCTTCTTGCATACCTACCCCCTGAGGATTTTCACCGGATGCATCAGCTAAAGCACCCCCCGACCTCTCACAGGGGAAATTCTCGTGAATATTTGTCTTTATCTGATTATAAAATATGTATCCCTTTTTTATCAATAGTCCGTTAAAAAATAGCCAAGCCTAAGCGGCTCTGGCGGTAAATAAAATGAGTTCTTTGAAAAGTTTGTCAATAACTTGCGGGTCTGGGCTAATCCCAAACACGCAAATAAATCGTTCAAGCATATAAGCATTGTGTATGAAAGACTTGCAGGAGGATATGGAATAGGTTATTCCGAGTCTCTTACATGCCGCTTTGGCCAAGTTGATAGCTGCAAGCGACGCATTGAAGTGCGTCTGCAACCACCGTTCTTGATATGCTCTGTATCTTGTCTTTTCTACTGATAAGATAGCTGCTGTACCAGTCAACGAGGTTCTTGTCCATATTATCCAAGGTTTTGCAATCTGGCGTCTGAATGGAGCCTAAAGTCATGCATTCATGGTTGTCGATGTCAATGACACCGATGCCCATGATTTCCAGTCCACGCTTGTACTCTCCTGCACAACCAGACCAGAAGTAACCTATCCAAGGTGTCTTCTTGCCTGATTTGGGGATATAGGAAGGATCGATGGCAATGGCTTTTCTTTTGCCTGTGAGATGCTTGCTGATGATAGAGCCGTTGAACGCAAACCAGTCGAAAGTTTCATGCTCAAAAAGGTTACGATAAGTCTGTTCTGAGAAACAGCCATATCTGCCCAATTGGAGGAAGTTTATACGATCTGGGATAGCCATGAATAATTTCATGGTGTCCATGAACGTTTTTTCAAAAGGTTTTTGTATATTCACGACTGATTTGAGAGCCGACAGGCACTCAGATTGGTATTGCATAAGGAGTGTTTCTTTAGTCATAATCAGAAGAGTTAGGAGACTTCTAATTTACTAAAAACTAACGAATTGTGCAACACTTTTTCACCTTTATTGTCAGCAGGTTAACACACTTTTTTCAGCACATTTCTTCATGCTTAACCATTCGTTTTGACAACATTTCAATGACCTCTTTAGTGTTTCCGAACCAGCTTTTACTGGTTCTGTTGTTTAACTTTTAATTTTTCGGTAAAAATTTACCGAAGTATTGATATGCTAATACGTGAATCAAAATTTATCAGTAATTTTGTTATCAATTAATATAACTCCGATATGAAAGAGAATAAATTAACAATAACTCAATATAATCATGCCGCTGAAGTAATCAAGACAGCAATCCTCCAAGGGCAATATGAAGCATTGAAAGATGAAAACAGAATACAACTTGCTGTGTATTTCTGCATAGGTAAATATGTGTGTGAAAATTCTAGGTCAGGAAAATGGGGAACAGGGGCATTGACAACTATAAGTAATAGGCTCAGAAAAATATTGCCTGGATTGAGAGGCTTTTCCGCTGAGAATCTCAAAAAGATGAGGCTATTCTATGAGGCGTGGACAATGCTTGATAATACTTCCTCTGTATCTGATGAAAACAATTCGGTAATCGCGATTACCGAATTAAGCAATGCCTCAGAATCGGTAATTGAAAATACCGAAATGCAGGAAATAGATATTTATCATACTATGATAATTCCTAATACATTGGATTTTCCTGCGGCTGAGTTCTTAGCAGTGCCATTTACGCACCATTCAAGAATACTAAGCAAAGCCAAAACAATTGAGGAACGTTATTATTATATTCGTCGTTGTGCACAAGAACATATGTCTGTAGATGCAATTGTTCGTTTGATGAACGATAATGCTTATGAGAGACAAGCATCTCTGCCAAATAACTTTTCCAAAAATATTTTAGATGCGAAGGAGGCTCGAAAGGCTGTAATGATGTTCAAAGATGAATACACCCTTGATTTCCTGAATGTAGAAGAGATTGGAGAACGCGATTCCGAAGATATTGATGAGCGTGTTGTTGAACAACAGGTTATTCAGAATATTAAGAAATTTATTATGACTTTTGGACATGACTTCGCTTTTATTGGTAATCAATATCATTTAGAAGTATATGGCGTGGAACATTTTCCGGATTTACTTTTCTTCAACCGTGAATTAAACGCTATGGTTTGCGTGGAGTTAAAGACAGGTTCTTTTAAATCCAGCTATCTTGGTCAGTTAATGACATATTTGAGAATACTTGACGATCATGTAAAAAAATCACATGAAAACCCGACAATTGGTATACTACTATGTAAAGAAGCAAACCGAGAATACGTCGAATATGTCATTCAAGATTATGGTAAACCTATGGGAGTCGCTACTTATACAACTTCTAATGATATGCCGGAAAAAATCAGAAAAGCACTACCGAAAATAGAGGATTTAAAGAAATTATTGTAGCAACTGTTTGCTTATATTATAATGATATTTAATCCATTTTCATGGAAGATATTCTGACGAGAATTTGCTATTACGCATATATTTCCCTACTGAGTCAACAAAATGTCCAACGTTCTTAAAGAAAATCAGACTATTTATTGACTCATAAGAGAAAATTTATATAAGTGAACTATTGTTGTCCTTTAGAAAACTTGACAATAATGGGATATTTATGGTATCAATAAGGAGATAGAACTCTATATTTTAATTGAATATCAGTCTAATGTGTAATTATTGTCGGTTCAAGAATGAAACTGCAACATTCATTTCATGATGAAAAACAGTAAAATGATATCCATTTGAGCGAAAAAGGAGGCAGTGATTAACATCAAAAAGACAGGGCTTGATTTGCTTTAAATAGAAAAATTGTATATTTGCAGTATATGGAACGAATTGGGGGAATGACATTAAAATCACCATCAGAAAAACATAGAAAAACATGAAATTCAACAATGAAGAAATACGGCGGCAAGACCGTCTGCTGGATGAAAAGCGCGCTTTTGAGATTTTAAAAGATGGAGAGTACGGTGTATTATCCATGCAAGAAGAGAATGGAGAAGGAGCTTATGGAGTTCCTTTGAGCTATGTATGGGACCGGGGTAATTCGATTTACATCCACTGCGCCCCTTCCGGACACAAGCTGCGCTGCCTGGATACCTGCAACAAAGTTTCCTTTTGCGTAGTAGGACGTACGCAGGTTATTCCCGAAAAGTTCACCACACTTTATGAAAGCATTCTGTTGAAATGTACCGCCCACCGCACGCTGCATGAAGCCGAGCGCATGTCTGCCCTTTCGCTGCTCATCAGCAAATACAGTCCGGAACACAAAGTTACCGGCATTGAATACGCCAACAGGTCATTTCACCGAACCGAAATCATCCGGTTAGATATTGAAGAAATCAGTGCCAAATCTAAATAGACGAAAAGAGGTGATAAGCAAATGGCTTGTCACCTCTTTTCATTCTCTTTCCGTTTATTTAAATTACTGCTCAGGAGCAAACATCGGATCCCATGCCGGCAAACGAACCGGTTTCTGTTTCAAGATATCAAGCACCTTTTTAGGTACATATTTCTTCTCTACAGCCAGACGGAACATATATTCATTAAACCATTCATCCGTCATAATCATGTGACCGCGGAAGCCCGTATCACTTCCCCAGCTGTTTTCAACCATCCATTTCTTCGGCTTACCCGCTTTGTCAAGGTCAACCGCCATCAGCGTCATGGCATGAGTAGAGCCACTGGCAAAAGTCTGAATGCGCTGTTTCTTATTCATTGGAAAGTCTGTTCCCATAAGCGAAGCATAATCAAAATTATGGATATCAAGCATACCTCTGTCACTGTCGGCAAACTTACCCACATCACAAGAGAAATACATCATTGTACTATCCTTAATAGAGGCGATAGCCATTTCTTTAATCTCCTCTACCGGAAGATTGACGTAAGTCCAGTTCTTTCCGTCGTACACATGGCGGTCATAGTCAATCTCATAACACTTATAATAATCACGGCTGGGGTCATTCATCACCATCACGTAATTATTATCAAGGTCATTCCCAAGAAACTCCTGATAAAATGACTGAGGCGTATATTCCTTTTCCACTCCGTTCATTGTCCACTTAAACTTCTGGACGGGTTCTCCCATCGCCAGTGCCAACATACGGTAAACCGTAGCAAGCATTTCAGTCTTCTTCTCCTCCAATGTTTTCGGCTTAGCTCCCGCAGCAGCCTCTTCACGAAGTTTCAAGCCATATTCACGAAGTTTTAAAGCTATCAGGTTGCTGATTTGCGAAGTATTCTCACTGCTATAGGTCTCCGGCATCACTGAAGAGGGAACAACTCCATACTTCATAATCAAATCGGATACACCGGTAAACTGCCCGCCATCGCCAATCGGATTCTTGAACAACCACTCCACCATCTTATCATCCATTGGTTTATTGCGAGTATCAATGATACCCTGAAGAAACAGGTTGGCTTTTTCCAACTGATCATAAAAGAAGCAGTAGTTATGCGAAAATGTCATTTCATCCAAACCATACTTGGCAATCATCTGCGCACGTAATACATTCAGTCCGGTAAACAGCCAGCAACGGCCAGATCGCTTCTGATCTGTAATGCCCTTCGAAATAACTTTGTCCGAAAAATCGGTATCAAAGTTAGCCAAACGCTCCTGATTACGCGCCAATACAGCAATGCTCGTACCCGACATTGCATTATGAATCGCTTTATCGGATGCAGTATGCTGGTAAGCTCCCTTTATACAAGTAAGCATATCCGGCGAAATTCCTCCCTCCTGTGCCTGCATGCTTAATGCCAAAGTTGCAAGGCAGGCTAATGTCATGTGTTTTTTCATCATACTTTTTTCTCTTTTTATTTAGTAATTCTTGCTATCTTAAACCCTATTGAAGCAATCAAGATACTCATCAGCGGACTAATATAGTTAAAAAAACAATAAGGCAAATAAGTCAGTGTCGGTACATTTAAAATAGTGGCTTGCGTCATTCCGCAAGTATTCCACGGAATCAAAGCAGAAGTAACCGTAACCGCATCTTCCGTAGTACGGCTAAGCAGACAGCTTTCATAGCCCTGCTTTTTATAAATATCCTTAAACATATTTCCCGTCAAAATGATTGATATATATTGGTCGGAAGTAGCTAAGTTCAAGAACAATCCCGCTCCCACAGTAGATACCACCATGCCAGCGAGCCTATGCGTAAAGCGAATAAACAACGAAGTGATACTGCCCAACATGCCGCAAGCTGTCATAGCTCCTCCCAAACACATGGCGCAAACAATCAGCCAAACGGTATTCATCATACCCGACATTCCACGGGTAGCAATCAAGTCATTCAGTTCGGCTGAACCAGCCTCAAGACCTGTACTTCCAAACAAGACCATCCATGTTCCCTTAAACAGATTTTCTGCGGTTATACCCTCGCCTGCCACTTCACATACAATATCCGGCTGAAAAGCAAGCATACAGATTACCGCCAATGTTGTAGAAATAAAGAGAGTGACTATGGAAGGCAGCTTGCGGGCAATCAAAATACCGGTGACAACCGGCACTATCAGAAGCCAAAGCGATATATGAAACCGGTCAGCCAGTGCATCCGTAAACAAGGAAATATGAGCCACTGCATCCGAAGTATGTGTCAAACCGGCAACAGTAAAGATAATTAAGGTAATCATCATTGAAGGCACAGTGGTCAGCATCATATAGCGGATATGCCTGAATAAAGGAGTTTCCGTTACCGATGAAGCCAACACCGTGGTATCCGACAAGGGGGAAATCTTATCGCCAAAATAAGCACCCGAAACGATTGCACCAGCTATCCAGCCATCTGCAAAACCTTGTGCTTTCCCGATTCCCATCAAGGCAATCCCTATTGTAGCAATGGTAGTCCATGAACTTCCGGTCATAACCGAAACCACAGCGCAGATTATGCAACAAGAAACTAAGAAAAAATTAGGATGAATGACCTGTACACCATAATAAATCAAGGTAGGTACCACCCCGCTCAGCATCCATGTTGCCGAAAGAGAACCAATAATCAGCAAGATAATAATCGCACTGCTCACTCCCGTAATGTTATTCACAATCGCATGCTCTATATCTTTCCACTGAACGCCATAACGGGCTATTCCGATGAAAGAACACAACGCAGTGGTTACCAACAAACAGACCTGACTTCCTCCACCCAATGCATCGCTGCCAAAAAAACGGATAGTGAAAAACAGCAGAATAATTAAAGCCAGAATAGGAAGCAACGATACAAAAGGAGAAGGATACTTTTTGATTTTTGTCATTGAAATCTATAATGTTTGATTTATATTTATTTTTTCGCCTGCAAATTTCCGAATAAATTTTCATATCTCCACAAAAACGCGTATTAAAATTTATATATTTTCGCATATTCCCCTGCATGCAAGCTCAAGCTTATACAGATTGCCTCTGTACAAGCCTTCTATCTTACAGAACAAAATCTCCCTCAGATAAAATAAAATTCCATAAACAAGCGTGAACTAAAAAACGTTTTATTTCACGCATAAATATTCACACCCGATAAACATTACATCTTATCTTTCTCTTCGCATACCTTTTATAAAACAAGCAAGATTTTTAAAAATCATGAAATAAGTATTTGATTTATCGCTTTGTTCAATGAATATCATTAATTTTGTTTACTTTATTATATCCATGAGCAAATTCACACGTATTAAACATACCATACGCTGGTCTATTATTCTGACCCTATCTTTATATTTCGGAATAATTGCTGTGCTGAATATCCCGTTTATCCAAAAGCAGGTATCGGAGTATGCAGAGCAACAACTCTCACAACTTTTCCAGACAAAGGTCAGCATCGGGAATGTAGACTTAGGTATGCTGAACCGAATCATTGTACGCGATTTAGAGCTTTATGACCAGGAAGGAAACAAGCTGCTGAAAATAGCACGTTTCTCTGCAAAGGCAGATATCACTGCACTTTTCCACGGACGTATCCGAATCGGCAGTGTACAGCTTTTCGGACTGGATGCCCGCCTGCGCAAAGCCACACCGCAGAGCCTTCCTAACTTCCAGTTTATCCTTGACGCATTTGCTCCCAAAGAGCAGACAAAGAAAAAAACGGGAATTGACCTCCGTATCAATACGGTATTGATACGAAGAGGAAAACTATCATACGACATTGATTCTGAACCGGAAACGCCACAGCGTTTTAATCCGGCTCACCTGAATTTCAGCAATATCTCTGCAACACTTTCACTCAAGGCCCTGCAACCAGACTCTATAAACGCACAGGTACGGCGCATGAGCTTTAATGAACACAGCGGATTCCAACTGAAACGCCTCTCAGCCAGACTGACGGCAAATGACCAAAGAATCCAGCTGGAGGAGCTTCACATCGGTCTTCCTGATACCGATATTGAACTGGACAGCCTGAACATTGCCGCTAAAAGTCTGACCAATCTTACCACATTAGACGAAGTAACCCATTATACCACTTCACTGCACGCATCTGTCACTCCGTCAGACCTTGCTCCGTTTGTTCCTGCATTGCAATTTTTTAAAGACCCTGTGCGCTTACGCTTCACAGCACAAGGTAAAGGGAAGTATGCCGAATGTACTGAATTTCGTTTGACAGACAGTTTTGGCCAGCTCAGCCTCAGCGCCAAAGGGACTATAAGTGCTGAAAATTCTATCAAGCAGCCTTATTTTTACGGAACCATCGACCAGGCAGAAATCAGTCCACAAGGAAGTGCCCGCCTGTTTCAGAATTTAACCGGAAAAGCCGAATTACCCTCTCTGCTTACCAGAATTGGATTCATCCACTTTACAGGCGATGTTTCAGGTTATTCGCATCAGCTCACCACGCATGGTAATCTTCGCTCGAATGTCGGGAACTTGCAAGCCAATGTTACCATGCATACTGACACCATAAGCCATAACCGAAGTTTCTCAGGACGTGTTTCCAGTGAAGAACTTCAGTTGGGCAAACTGCTCGACAAAGAAAAAAACTGGGGAAATGCAGCTTTTGACATTGAACTGAAAGGTTTCAAATATCAAAACAGCAAAGCCGAATCATATATAAAAGGAACCATATCGGAACTGCAATACAACCAGTATGCATACCACAACATCGTGCTCGACGGGCATTATCGCCCCGGAGGATTTAAAGGTAGAATAGCTATGGATGACCCAAATGGAAATATCGTAATAAACGGACAGTTTATTACCGGACAGCCTATGCCCGATTTTAACTTGCATGCTACGGTACGGAACTTCCGACCGCATGATTTGCAGTTGACCCCCAAACATAAAGACACTTCTATAGCTCTCAATCTGACCGCCGATTTTGCGGGACATTCCATTGATGACATGGAAGGAAGAATTGACCTGGACAGTCTGACCGTTCATGCTGCTGAGAAAGAAAACAGTTATTTCCTGAAAAACCTGAATATTGTGGCTGGCCATAATCCAGAAGGAAAAAAAGAAATTCAAATCCACTCTCCCTTCTTACAAGGAGAAGTGAAAGGACGCTATTCTTATCAAACAGTTTTCGCCAGCCTGCGCCGGATGATAAGCCAACACCTTCCTTCGGCTGTGCCTGCCCAGAAAAACAAACGCGAGCCGAACAACAATTTTACATTCAACTTGAAAGTAGAGGATGCCGACATTGCCTCTAAAGTATTCGGTGTGCCCTTAGAATTGCAGATGCCTGCCAACCTGCAAGGGTATGTAAACGACAGTTTGATGCAAGTAAATATCGACGGCTATTTCCCCCGCTTTTCTTATAAGGGGAAAATTTATGAATCGGGAGTGCTTACCTGTGAAAATGCCAATCAGGAGCTCCAGTGCCAACTCCGGGCGAATACGCTTTTAAAGAAAGGAGCCATGTTTAACTTCGCACTGTTGGCACGAGCTAAATCAGACAGCCTGCGAACCACTCTCTTTTGGGGAAATAATACCAACATCACTTACAGTGGAAAGATAGATGCCATCAGTAGCTTTTCACGGGCAACCGACAAGCAGCCACTTCACACCCAAATAGATATTCAGCCCAGCACCATTATTCTCAATGACACTACCTGGCATGTGCATCCATCGACTGTAACCATTGACAAAGACAGCATTGAAATTAAAAACTTCTTATTTGAACATGCTCAACAACACTTGAAAATAAACGGGCGCATAGGGAAACGCCCTTCAGATTCATGCATGATAGATTTGCGTAACATCAACCTGCTTTATGTGATGGATATGATACAATTCCATGCCGTGAAATTCCAGGGTCTGGCAAGTGGAAAAATCAATCTTCATCATGTAATGGATGATCCTTTGATGCAAGCAGATTTAAAAGTAAACCGTTTCTCCTTAAATGAAGCCTTACTAGGAGAGGCTCATATCATAGGGGGATGGGACAAAGAAATTGGTGGAATCCGTCTTTCAGCCGACATTCACGAGAAAGACTCTTTATATACTCGGGTCAACGGATACATCTCTCCAAAAATGAAAGGGTTAGACTTAAATATTGAAGCAGGAGGAACCAACATGGCTTTCCTGCAACCCTTCATTAATGGTATTTTCAGTGATGTAAGAGGAAGAGCCTTTGGCAACATTCGCTTGTTTGGTCCATTTTCACAGCTTGATTTGGAAGGAACGGCACGAGCTAACGTAGGAATGAAAGTCAATATTCTTAATACAAGGTTTGAAGCGAGTGCCGACTCTGTACATATCACGCCCGGAAATTTCCGCTTCGAAAACGTACGTCTGACCGACCCGGAAGGGCATACAGGCTATGCCAACGGAACGTTAAGCCATACCAAGCTGAAAAATCTGACCTATCAGTTTCGGTTCGATACGGACAATATGCTTGTCTATAACACCCAACACGCTACCCCTGATTTCCCCTTCTATGGTCAGATATACACAACAGGGAATGTACGTCTGCGAGGAGGCGATAATGCCCTCAATGTAGACGGAACCATGAGAGCAGAAAATCAAACCTCTTTTGCTTACATGCTCGCTTCTGTTGCAGAAGCAACCAGTAATCAGTTTATTACTTTTGTTGACCGTACCCCCAAACGTCATCAAGAGACTATTGAAGCTGAAGTCTATCACTATTTAAATCAACCGGATAAGGATGATGAAAAAGACATTCCTATTGATATAAAGATTAACCTGCAAATAGAACCGACCGAACGGGCTAACATGAAAATCATCATGGACCCGATTGCCGGTGATTACATATCAGCTAAAGGTAATGGCAATTTACGTATCAACTTTTTCAATAAAGGAGACTTTCAGATTTTCGGTGATTATAACATTACCGAAGGTATTTATAAAATGAGCATGCAAAACGTTATCCGAAAAGATTTCGTCTTGCAGCCGGGCGGAACGGTTACCTTTAACGGCAATCCAAAGGCAGCCAACCTCAATGTGCAGGCGGTTTATACCGTCAATTCGGCTTCACTGAATGACTTGCTTGCCGATGCATCTTCTTCAAAAGGGAATGTAAGGGTTAACTGTTTGCTTAACCTTACCGGCGACTTGACCTCACCTAATTTAAGTTTCGATCTGGAGTTGCCTACGGTGAATGAAGAAGACCGGGAGCTGGTTCGAAGCCTGACCAGCACGGAAGAGCAAATGAATACCCAGATTATTTACCTGCTTGGTGTAGGCAAATTTTATACCTACGATTATGCTAACAATACCACTCAGTCGGATGCTACCAGCTCTTTGGCTTTCAGTACACTTTCCGGACAGCTGAACAACATGCTATCGCAAGTGCTCGACAACCAGAACTGGAATATAGGAACCCACTTAAGCACGGGAGAAAAAGGATGGAGCGATGTAGAAGCTGAAGCCATTCTCTCCGGACGCCTGCTTAACAACCGCCTGATTATTAACGGCAATTTCGGATACCGAGAGAACACTATGCGAAATACCAATTTCGTAGGCGACTTTGAAGCTATTTGGCTACTTACTAAAAACGGAGAATTTCGTTTAAGAGGATACAATCAGACTAACGACCGGTATTTTACCAAATCAACCCTTACCACACAAGGCATCGGATTAATGTATAAAAAAGACTTTACCGACTGGAAAGAGTTAGTCGACTGGTTTTTACATAGAAGAAAACTACGTACATCGAACCAGAAGCCGAAAGAAGAGAAAAAGCAAATAAAAGAAAAGGCCATAACGCCTGCAGTACAAGAAAAAAGACAACGAATAAAATAAATAAATGGAAAAAAACTATTATTTACCTTCCGAATGGCATCCGCAAAGCTATATACAGCTCACCTGGCCTCATGCAGATACAGACTGGGCATATATGCTGGATGAAGTAGAAGAATGTTTCTGCAATCTTGCCCGTGAAATCGCTACCCGGCAACCGCTCCTACTCGTAGCACCTGAATTTCCGAAGGCGCTGAATGAAACTCCTTTCCGTGAAAATATCCAGTTCATTGCCTGCCCTACAAACGATACATGGGCACGCGACCATGGATTTATCACCCTGCTGAAATATCATGGAAGTCCTCTTCTGTTAGATTTTTGCTTCAACGGATGGGGGATGAAATTTGCAGCCAATAAAGACAATCTGATTAATAGCCGGCTATATAAAAGCGGATTGATAAACGGCAATTATGTAAACTGCCGCAACTTCATACTCGAAGGCGGCTCTGTGGAAAGTGACGGAGAAGGAACCCTTCTCACTACTTCACTTTGCCTATTGGCTCCCAACCGAAATGACACCATGAGTCGGGGAGAAATAGAAAACTATCTGAAAGAGCGTTTCAATCTGAAACAGATATTATGGCTCGATTATGGATTTCTTGCAGGCGATGATACCGACAGCCATATTGACACATTGGCACGCCTCTGCC
The DNA here is from genome assembly GCA_900546645.1 of uncultured Bacteroides sp. GTDB lineage: Bacteria > Bacteroidota > Bacteroidia > Bacteroidales > Bacteroidaceae > Phocaeicola. The sequence goes on from URDR01000023.1 coordinate 21,260, forward strand.
CGGATAATACGATTACGTATGTACAATGCCTGGACAAGGAAGATGCCCATTACGGAGCCCTCCAGTCCATGGAGGAGCAACTCAAGAGCTTCAGAACCTTAGAAGGAAAGCCTTACCGCTTGTTACCCCTTCCTATGCCTGAAGCTATTTATGATGAGGCAGGAGAACGTCTGCCGGCAACTTATGCCAACTTTCTGATCATGAATCAAGCTGTACTTTACCCAACGTACAACCAAAAAGAAAATGATGAGCGAGCCGCTGCCGTACTGGCACAAGCCTTTCCCGGAAGAGAAATCGTAGGTATAAACTGCCTTGCCCTAATCAAGCAACATGGTTCTCTACACTGTGTTACTATGCAATATCCTGATTCAATAAAAGTAAATCACTCATTATGAAAAGAATTATTCGTGTAGGTATCGTTCAGCAGGCATGCACAAACGATATTAAATTAAACCTTGAGAAACTGCACCGGAACATAGCTTCTGTGGCACAAACCGGTGCCCAGCTCGTTATACTGCAAGAGCTGCATAATACCCCTTATTTCTGCCAGACAGAAGATACAAACATGTTCGACCTTGCAGAGCCTATACCAGGACCCTCTACAGGCTTTTACAGCGAACTTGCCGCTGCTTACCATGTGGTCTTAGTGACTTCTCTCTTTGAGCGTCGCGCCCCGGGGCTCTATCACAATACCGCTGTGGTTTTTGATTCAGACGGAAGCATTGCCGGAAAATACCGTAAAATGCACATACCCGATGATCCTGCTTATTATGAAAAGTTTTATTTTACACCGGGCGACTTAGGTTTTGAACCGATACAAACCTCTATCGGGAAATTAGGTGTACAGGTGTGCTGGGATCAATGGTATCCAGAAGGAGCCCGTCTCATGGCATTAAAAGGAGCTGAACTGTTGATTTATCCTACAGCCATCGGATGGGAAAGCTCGGATACGCAAGAGGAAAAAATGAGACAGCTTGGCGCATGGATCACTGTTCAGCGCGGACATGCTGTAGCCAACGGACTTCCGGTAATTGCCGTAAACCGGGTAGGTCATGAGCCAGACCCTTCCGGACAAACCAAAGGTATTCAATTTTGGGGAAATAGCTTTGTCGCCGGACCTCAAGGAGAAATTATAGCACAAGCCAGTAACATGAAAGAGGAAAACTTACTTGTGGAAATCGACATGAGCCGAAGTGAAAACGTACGCCGCTGGTGGCCTTTCTTACGCGACCGGCGTATTGATGAGTTCGAGAACTTAACCAAGCGGTTCATTGATTAAAACCTCTTCTTTTTATCACTTAAAAAAGGTTTAATCAATCCTTAAAATACACTTAAGTCGATTGTTTTCAACAAACGATAAAAATATCAGCCAACTTTCATTATGTATAGTTGGCTGATACAATATAAACATAGAAATTTCCATCCAGTTTATTCAAGAAGAAACTACAGTTTCTTCAAGGGAAAACTACAGTTTCTTCTAAAGAAAACCCCAGTTTTCTCAAGGGAAACTAAGCCAAATAAAAAAGGAAGAAATCAACGCTTTAACCAAACCCCATTAATCTTCTTGCGAATAATCCACAGATTCAGCACTGAAACGAATATAAACAGCAAACTGCCTACCCATACCGATGGGGCCAGACTTCCCAATTCTGCTCCGGGAAACAGACGGACTATCCATTCGCCATAATACGAGCGGACGAACATAACAGACAGTAAGCCTAAAAGCAATACCAAAGCATTTAGTCCTAAAACCAATAGCTGATAAGGCAAGGCCACACGAGCCGGGCTGTATCCTATCAGCAATAAATTCTCAAGTTTCACCGTATTTTTCTGCAAAAGCAAATATACACTCAGCATCAGTACGTAGAATGAAAGCACACTAATCAAGATACCGATAAAAAGCACGATACTCACCAATGCTTTCAAGAACCAGGCTACCTTTCCATTATCCAGTTTATCTCCCTCGGTTTCATAACCCCTCTCTTTAAAATAACGGGCGATACGGTCATCAGATGAATGATCTACCTCCACAATCAAACGGGAAGGGCGAACCTGCTCTCTTTCTCCATAAGTACGGTTGGCCCAATCCATAAACGACTGAGGAACAAGAATGGTATTCAAACGACTGGAAAAACCAGCTATACGTCCTTTCATATGCGTCCTCTTTCCCTGTCCTTCTATCCGGATATCCAATGGAACCATCCCCATTACTCCTTCTGAAAGCTGCGGCAAATTCCTACTTTGAGCAAAACCGAAATTATATAAATTCAAATAATTACGGGGAATGATAATAGGAATTTCTTCTTGCCCAGGATGAAAACTCCAATTCTTCAAATCGGCATCTACAAACTCATCGGGAACGGATTCAAAGAATAACGCTGTAGACAGATTCACACCTTGCATACCCATACCGGCAGCCACCTTAAAGCAAGCAGAAGTAAAGACTCCCACTTTTTGAGTAAAAGGCTGTTCTTTTAAGTCGACTATATCTCCATCAGAAAAAACCGTACTTTTCCCGACCAAAGTTCCCAGTGTACTTACCTGCTTGCTGATAACCATATAATCTTTTTTCATAAAGCTATCACCTCGCGTCAAAACCGGCGCTATGTCTCTATAAAACTGTACTCCCAGTAACACGATAGCCATTCCACAAAGGTTAGCAAAAAAGAATCCAAGCAACTGTGCCGGACTGATATGTTGTCGTAATAATTTCCAAATCATAGCTTATCTGATAGAAACATCCTATAACGAAAAAACTTTAGTATATTCCAGCGGAAGATGCTTTCCTATGGAGGTTACAATCACTCCCATACCTTGTCGCTGTACCTCCTCTGACAAGATTTGTCCCATGATACGAGCATTGCCGTCATCAAGATGGCTCACAGGCTCATCCAAAAAAATAAAATCACAAGGCTGACATAAAGCACGTATGAAAGCCACCCTCTGCTGCTGCCCAAACGACATCTTACCTATTGGCTGATTCCATTTATCGGCTATACCTAAGGCTTCGAACCACTGCTTAATTTGTTTTTTCGTTTGACAACCCGTAAGTGAATTTTTCATCTGAACATTTTCATAGGCCGTCAACTCGGAGAATAAGCGCAAGTCTTGAAACAGCATGCTCAAGTTTTTTTTCCTGATATTCACCCAACGCGATAGGGGAAATGTACGGACGTTTTCACCATCAAAACAAATAATACCTTGATAATCGGTTCTGACTCCATAAATAAAATTACATAAAGATGACTTGCCTGTTCCCGATGCAGCTTCTATCAAGCAGAGTTGTCCGCGCTGAAAAGCCACCTGCTTATGCCATATATCTGAAGTAATTCCATTACTATCGGCAAACACTTCAGGTAAAGTCTGTTGTAACTCAATCGTATTCACTTGTTCAAAATCCTGCTATGTGTAACATCTGTTGCAGTATATTCCTATCCTGCTTTTTCATCACCCACTCTATATGTATATGCTGACTATCGGGTGAGTCTATCGCAACATAGTCACCCTCTTTCAAGACTGATGATAAATTTAAAGCCGCAAAGATGCGTTTATTATCTACCCTACTCTTCCATTTAGCATCACGCAAAGAAAGTCCTAAAACCTTCTTTCCTATTAAACTCTCGTTATTAGTCACATAAAAACGATTGTCTTTCACTCCAAACCACAGAATAACAGGTCCACGCTTCAAACCTAAGACCGATCCGTCTGAAGCCTGAAATTCATAAGCATTATCACCTTGATTCATTAATTTCATCTGTCCGCCCGTCATAGCAAAAAGCGGCTTCAAATCTTCAAAAGTCTGAAGAAAATCCCGGTTAATCACTTCAGCATAAGCAATAAACCCTTGACTCAGTAACGGATCAGGAAAAGCCAATGCCACATCACCTTTGACAGACTCAAAGATAGACTGAAAGTCAAGAGGTATCATAGAATGCCGGAACTTTCTGTTCACCATTGGTATCTCATTCAGTAAGTTGTAAAGCTTTTCCCCGTTTAGATTCGAAGAAATCCAAAGCCCCGTATTGGCGGGAAAACAATCCAAGAAACTTCCTTTTATATCTTCCCCCGTATCCTGAAACTTTTGAATTTGTCTACTCATCGCCTCACTAACAGGAAAAACCTGCACATCCATTACAGCCTTCCCTTCCCGGAAATCAAGAGACGCAAGCAAGTTGATATTCTGCGGATTCAAATCAGCTGAAACACCCATCATCAACGATGTAAGATAACTCTGTGGAAGTATATTCAGTGAAGCAAACGTAACAATATCTCCTTGAGCCGAATGCATCTTGGCATAATCAGACGAAGCACTGAACCCTTCACTTTCATCTTGCCTCAATAACCGGGCCGCCTGATGCTGTAAATTGGCAGGATTCCCTCCTTGAGGATGAAACATTATCAAAAAAGCCACATCCGAATAAGCTATCAAGAACTTCCCGGCTGTAGTCCATTTACAACCTTCACCATCACGCAAGAGTTCACAAATTTGCTGTTCTTTTAACAAGCACAACAAATCATCTATCTTCCCCTCATCTGCCACACGTGCCAATACACCAGCCGAAGAAGAATGAGACCCTACGAAAATGTAAAGCCTCTCATCTAATGCCAGTCCACTCTCGGAAGGTTCTTTAATTATGTTATCAACCAAGGAGTTCAAGTTGCCCAAATCGCCGACAGCCTTTTTCAACTGATTGACCCATGCCAGCCCACTGCCATCGCCTTTCAGTCCTGCCTTCCCTACAAGACTTTCTAACTGAATAGAAGAAACCAAAGCGGCATCTTTCGGTAATGCTTGTACATAACGGCTACCATCTGTACACGATGCTAAAAGCAGACTGATTCCTGCTATCCAAACTATGACCTTATAACGCAACATACGTTTTATTTCTGATTAAAAAGATTCATGGTATGCACAGCTACTAAAGCAGCTGTTTCGGTACGTAAACGAGATTTTCCCAAACTGATAGCACGAAAACCGGCGGCTTTAGCCTTCTGCACCTCCTCCATACTGAAATCGCCTTCTGGTCCGATCAAGACCAATGCATCCTGCCCCGGAACAAGTACATCTTTCAACAGAGGCTTTTCTCCTTCATAGCAGTGGGCTATGAACTTCTGACCGGAAAAATCTTTTTCCATGAATCGGGAGAAATCCATCATTTCGTTTACCACAGGCTTATATGCCTTTAAAGACTGCTTCACGGCTGAAACAACAATTTTTTCGATACGCTCTGTTTTGATGACTTTCCGCTCCGAAAAACGGCAATTCAAGAAACTCAATTCATTGAATCCTATTTCAGTGGCTTTCTCAGCAAACCATTCTATCCGGTCCATATTCTTTGTGGGCGCCATTGCCAAATGAAGATGTCCATTCCAAAATGGCTCCTGCTCTATGGACTCTACAACTTTCACCTGACAACGCTTGCCTGTAGCTGCACTGATTACAGCTTTATAAAAAAGTCCTTTCCCATCTGTAAGCATCACTTCATCGCCAACAGTCAAACGCAAAACACGCAAACAATGTGCGGCTTCTTCTTCTGGTAACTCTGGATTTACGGCTATTTCAGGAGTATAAAATACGTGCATATTCTCTATTTTTAATTGAATTTATGCACAAAGTTAGTTCTTTTCATCGAGAACTTATTGATTTTCCGCCATTTTCTTGACCAAATCAACACACTGCTTCAGCATATTTGTATCCTTATTTACTGCCTTTATAACTAAATTCCCCGAGTTGATCTCCGATGAGTAAACTTGAATATTCTCTATATAAGCAGCGGCAATTCCCACAGCCATGGCTTCGGACGATGAAAGAAACGGAGCAATAGCCTGCAAAGCTTTTAAATCTAAAGTCAAGAAAAATAATTTATTTTCTGAATCTTTGGTCCACACTGCTTCGGCTAACAAATCATCTTTTCCTTTTTCATAATTCGTCAATGAAAAAACGCCTTCTTTCACTCCATACTGAAAACCCAACAGGCTTAAAGTAGATTGAAAAGGAGCCAGTTCCTTCAGAAACTCATCATTCTCTACCTCTGCAAACAATCCAAACTCTGGAATACGCGATGACACAGAGACACCTAAGGCAAGTTCACCTTTTAGGGCTGTAATACATTTTTCAAGATTAACAAATAGATGTGTGTTCTTTAATTGCTCTTTCAACAAAGGCTGCTGACACAAAACTTCATTCCATTTCTCTCCATTTACCGTCGTATTCAGCCACAGCATCATATCACCGGGAAATTCAGCAAGAAACTTTCCGCTGGTTTCACCCTTATATAAATCGGCTATTCTAAAAGACTCCTCTTCTGCTTTATCACCGGTTTGAAAGTTTTCAACCTTCATAACCAACTTCCCCTTTTCAAAACTGACCGCAACCAACGAATACATCCCCTTCCATAAAAAATCATCAGACACACCAGCCATAGACATAGCAACATATTTTTGGGGAAGCATATTCATAGAAGCTACCATTTTAATATCTCCCTCAGCTTTAGATAATTTGTTAAAACCTTCTGTTGAAATAAAACTTTTTTCTTCAGAAGCGTTCATCCATCTTGTCAACAAATCTCCTGCTTTATCTGCTCCAATCTCTGACGGAACTCCTATCACAAGAAAAGCTTCATCATTATATGCAACGGCAAACCCATTATCAAAAAAAGATAAACGACAGTTTTCTTTTTCTATAAATGATTTACATACACCCTGCCTGACCAATTCATCCAATGCACTTCCCAACCTTTCATAATCCGAAACTGGAGCTAATAAGCCCACCTGCTCAATTTCAGGATGCATAAACAGATAAATCTCCTTTTTCCAATTTATTCCATTTTTCTCTGGACAGGCTAAAAGTTTCCCCAGCAAAGCCCAATCTTGCGACTGAGACTTTTCTTTCACCAGCTTATCTATCTTCCCCATCCATAATTCAAAATCTTGTTCAGATAAACCGCTTTTTTCTATTAAAACGGGAAGATGTGCCGAGACAACACAAGAAGCATCAGCCGGCAATACATTTACGTATCTATTATTCTTGGAACAAGCAGAAAAGAGCAAGAGCAAGCATAAACCAACCCACTGACAAAACCTAATTTTCATCGCTATTCTATTTTTTATTATCTCCTCTATTCATACGTATGGCTTTCAAGTTCTCTCCGCTTAATTTCATCTCTCAATTTCGATGCAGCCTCATAATCCTCACGACCGATAGCCTCACTCAAAGCTTGTTTCAATAATTCTGTATCAACAGAATTAACAGACAGACTATACATTCCATCACACATTACGTCGTTCAGCATCTCCCGATTCAAAATATCCTCATATACATAAACCGGGAATTTATCCCGCAAGGACAAAGAGATGGCATCAGTTGTACGAGCATCCATTTTAAATACTGTTCCATCTGACCTCATAATATAAAGGAAAGAATAATATACTCCATCTTTCACCTCATAAATAACCGACTTGGTTATTACCATTCCTTCCTCATGCAATATATTCAGCATCAAATCATGCGTGAAAGGGCGTGGCATCCGATAAGGCATCTGTACAATCCGGATGGCCTGCGCCTCCAATGGCCCGATGATTAATGCCAGTTTACGATGCCCCTCCTCTTTTTCCTCCAAGACCAAAGCATAAGAATCAGACGGCTTTAGCATTGTTGACATATCCAAGACTCTCAGTTCTATTTCTTTCATAGCCAAGTCCCTTGTTTAACTGCTATTTAACGTGTTTATATTTAAAAACAAAAGCAAAAACTACTGCCACGACTAAAGCGTATGCAGCAAAAATAAACCATGAGGTAGCCCATCCTTCTGTTTGAGGAAGCGTACTGTTAAAATCTACAAAACGATTTACGATAAGCTGAGCACTTAATGTACCTACTGTTGCACCAATTCCATTTGTCATAATAATAAACAGCCCCTGAGCACTGGAACGGATAGACATATCAGTCTCTTTATCTACAAACAAGGAGCCTGAGACATTGAAAAAGTCGAAAGCAACGCCATAGACCAACATGGAAAGAATAAACATCCATACTCCACTTCCCGGATTTCCCAATCCAAATAAGCCAAAGCGTAAAACCCATGCTCCCATGGCTATCAACATCACTTTTTTTATACCAAACCGACTCAAGAAATAAGGAATCAACAAAATGCAGCAGGTTTCACTTATCTGCGAAAGAGAAATCAAAAGATTAGCATGCTGTACTCCAAACGTTTCTGCATATTCAGGAATAGCCTTAAAGCTCGTAATAAACGGATTCGCAAACCCATTGGTAATCTGAAGAGACACACCAAGAAGCATTGAAAAGATAAAGAAAATGGCCATTTTCTTATCTTTAAACAACAGAAATGCACGCAACCCTAAAGCTTCAACCAGCGATTTCTTGGCTCCATTATCATGAGATACAGGACAAGCCGGCAGCGTATAGGCATAGAAAGAAAGAATTACTCCCCAAATGGCACACATAAAGAACTGCATATAATTAGCCTGAAAGCCTAACAAATCGACTACCCACATGGAGCAAATGAAACCAATCGTACCAAAAGTACGTATCGGAGGAAATGCTTTAATCGTATCAAGTCCCGCTTTATCCAAAGCTGTATAAGCAACAGAGTTTGACAATGCCAAGGTAGGCATATAAAATGCCACACTCATTGAGTAGAAAGCGAACAAAACAGGAAAAGAAACATGACTGCCAGCCGTCATTCCATAATAACCAGCTCCTGCCATAAATAAAGCAGCGAGTAAATGACTGATTCCCAACAAACGCTGAGCAGGAATCCAACGGTCTGCTATAATACCTAAGATAGCAGGCATAAACAATGATACAATACCTTGCATCGCATAAAAAAGTCCAATATGACTTCCTAAACCAATTTGGGCCAAATAAGTGCCCATTGAAGTAAGATAAGCTCCCCACACTGCAAATTGCAGAAAGTTCATCAAGATCAGGCGTACTTTAATATTCATAATATTATTATTAATTCAAGCAATACTTAAAAACAAATTTAAGAAATTCTTTCGAATAAAAATACATATACGCCAAGAAAAAAGAAGAAATAAAAAAAACATTGAATCAAGACCAAATCTTAATTCAATGTTTTCCTCGTCGGGGTAGCGGGATTCGAACCCACGACCCCCTGCTCCCAAAGCAGGTGCGCTAACCGGACTGCGCTACACCCCGAACTATCATGTATTTTCTCTTAAGTTTTCCTTGTCGGGGTAGCGGGATTCGAACCCACGACCCCCTGCTCCCAAAGCAGGTGCGCTAACCGGACTGCGCTACACCCCGAACTATCATGTATTTTCTCTTAAGTTTTCCTTGTCGGGGTAGCGGGATTCGAACCCACGACCCCCTGCTCCCAAAGCAGGTGCGCTAACCGGACTGCGCTACACCCCGAGTGGTTTTCCTTAAAAGCGGTGCAAAGATAAGTCTTTCTATTTAACTATGCAAGACTTTTCAGTATTTTTTTTAATTTTTCTCTCCAATCTTCTCCGTTTTCCGGTGAAAACACATGCATACCCAACTTTTTACCGGCTTCAGCATTCGCTAAACCATCATCAACAAAGAGCGTTTCTTCCGGATTCAAAGAGGCATCTTCCAAAGCAAACCGATAAATCCGCTCATCCGGTTTAGTATAGCCTATCTCATAAGAGAGATACAACTTTTCAAAATAATGAGACAATGGATTTCCCGTCAACGAGAAATCCTTACTACATGCCCATCCCATTACATAAGGATTTGTATTACTCAATACATATAACTTATAAGAAGAACGCAACTCTTCTATGTACTTTAATAAATCCTCATTCACGGAAGAAAAGAAACCCATCCACGCACGCTGAGTCTCCTCCCATCCCAACTTGCGCCCGCAAAGTCCTCCCAACTTCTCCTGAAAGAGTTCTGCCGAGATATGCCCTTCTTCCAATTCCTGGAAAATTCCGGTCTGATGATATTTATCCAAGCGTAAGTCTGCATCAGCCAGCCCCAAACGGACGAAGGTCTCAACAGCCTTATCACGGTTGATTGCTGCTATCACTCCACCGAAATCAAATATGATATTTTTTATCATCTTATTTTCCTCGTTGCATTAAAGCCCTGAACGGAGTGGGATAAGGAATTTCAAAATCCATCAGTTCACCCGTCACAGGATGGTAAAAACACAATTTGAATGCATGAAGAGCCAAACGGCCTAACGGGTCAATTTCACATCCATAACGCGAATCGCCCACAACCGGATGTCCCAACGTCTGCATATGTACACGAATCTGATTCTTACGACCAGTCTCCAACTGAAGTTCTACCATCGAAAATCCATTGGCACGCTTAATCGTACGATAATGAGTTATCGAAAGCTTTCCTCCGTCATCATAATTAGAAGAACTTACATAAAGCTGACGGTCAGTAAGCCAAGTCTGTACAACACCCTGATCTTTTTCCATCTCTCCCATTACCAAAGCAACATAACGGCGGTCACGAACAATATCATGCCAATTATCACGTAACGTATGCTGCGTCTTCTCATCCTTAGCATACATCATTACTCCGGAAGTCTCACGATCCAGACGATGAACCACAAAGACCCGGTTATTACGGTGTTGACGCTTTACATACTCATTTAATATATGTTGAGCCGTACGCTCTTTCTGACGTTCGGTTGCAACAGACAAAAGTCCTTCTTTCTTCTCAACAACAATCAAATACGCATCCTCATACAAAATCTTAAGCAAGGGATGGCGAAACTCATGTTTATGCTTCTCCTTGCTGATTTGCACCTTCATTCCGGGTTTCAACGGATAATTATATTGCGTCTGGATGTTATTATCCACCAAGACCACACGGTTACTCAGCAACGCTTTCACCCGAGTACGACTGATTCCTGCCATCTTCTTCATCAGGAATTCCATCAACTCACCCGGTTCTGTAACATTATATATAGTATATTTTGCAGCCGCACGCGCTCTCGGACGGCCGCCTTTATTTTGTTCTAACCTTGACATTTACTTATCGTTTTTCTAACAATATAACATTTTCTACATGATGCGTATGAGGGAACATATCAACCGGACGAACAGCCACGACTTTATATTTCGCATCGAGCAACTGAAGATCTCTTGCTTGAGTGGCAGGATTACAGCTTACATAAACTATACGTTTCGGCTCTGCAAACAAAATCACATCAATCACATCGTTATGCATTCCCGCACGAGGAGGATCGGTAATAATTACATCCGGACGTCCATGCTCATTAATAAAATCCTGAGTCAGGATATCCTTCATGTCACCCGCATAAAACAACGTATTCGTAATGCCATTGATTTCTGAGTTTACCTTCGCATCTTCAATCGCCTCGGGCACATACTCAATTCCAATAACCTTCTTAGCCTGACGAGATACAAAATTAGCGATTGTTCCTGTTCCTGTATATAAATCATACACAAGTTCTTCACCTGTTAAACCAGCAAAATCACGTGCTACCTTATATAAATTATAGGCCTGTTCTGAGTTTGTCTGATAAAATGATTTTGGTCCGATTTTAAAACGCAACCCTTCCATTTCTTCAAAGATATGGTCATTCCCCTTAAACACTTCCACATCCAAGTCTCCAATTGTGTCATTACATTTATTATTAATGACATATAACAAGGAAGTGATTTGAGGAAATTTATCAGCTACATACTGAAGAAGTTCTTTCATCTTAACCAATTCACGCTCTTCTACTATTTTACATTGCAAAAGAACCATCAGTTCTCCAGTAGAAGAAGTTCGTATCATGATATTACGAAGCATACCTTCCTGAGTACGCAAATTAAAAAAGGCATAATCATGCTCATAGGCGTAGTCGCGTATAGCATTACGTATCTGATTTGAAATATCATCCTGCAACCAGCATTTTTCAATAGCCAGTACCTTATCAAATGCTCCAGGAATATGGAAACCTACCGCATTCATCTGATCATATTTCACATCCTCACGCACTTCTTCTTCCGTTAGCCAGCGTTTGTTTGAAAATGTAAATTCAAGTTTATTCCGATAAAACTTTGTTTTTTCCGAGCCAAGAATAGGCATAAACTCAGGTAATTCCACCTTTCCGATACGTGTAAGGTTATCATAAACCTGTTTTTGCTTATAACGAATTTGTTCCTCATAAGCAAGGCATTGCCATTTACACCCTCCGCAAACCCCGTAATGCTGACAGAAAGGCTGCGCTCTAAGCGGAGATTTCTCGTGAATTTTCACCGCTACAGCTTCTGCATAATGATTTTTTTTACGCTTGATTTGCAGATCAACTACATCACCCGGTACAACATAAGGAACAAATATTACCAGGTCATTCACTTTAGCCAAAGCTTTACCCTCTGCTGCGACATCTGTTATTGTCACTTTCTCCAGTAAAGGAAGTTCTTTTTTCTTTCTTGCCACGTCTTTTTTCTATAAAACCAATTTGGGAGCAAATTTAAACATTTTTTCTGACAATAAGCCATGAAATGCAAAGAACTTCATTTTGCAAAGTCCATATTACAAAACATACCTTTTTTCTTCTCTTTTCTCTTGGAGATTCAAAGAATATAGTTAGTTTTGCGGCGTATTCAATACATGGAAAACAAATGAAAAACATAAAAACAACCTAAAATCTTCAATTTTAAATATGGAAAAGAAAAGAGTCTATACATTCGGCAATGGACAAGCTGAAGGAAAAGCAGATATGAGAAACCTCTTGGGAGGCAAAGGAGCCAATCTGGCAGAAATGAACTTAATCGGAGTTCCAGTTCCTCCAGGGTTTACCATAACCACAGAAGTCTGTACAGAATATTATGAAATGGGGCAAGAACAGGTTGTAACCCTCTTGAAAGACGAAGTTGAAAAAGCTATTGCACACGTAGAAACATTGATGCGTTCCAAATTTGGCGATGTAGAAAACCCCTTGTTAGTTTCAGTTCGTTCAGGTGCCCGTGCTTCTATGCCGGGTATGATGGATACCATCTTAAACTTAGGATTAAACGATGAAGTAGTTGAAGGAATGACCCGTAAAACCGGCAATGCCCGTTTTGCATGGGACTCATACCGCCGTTTCGTTCAAATGTATGGCGACGTGGTATTAGGTATGAAGCCTGCCAACAAAGAAGAAATCGATCCGTTTGAAGCTATTATTGAAGAAGTAAAGGAAGCCAAAGGTGTGCGTCTTGATAACGAACTTGAGGTAGAGGACTTGAAAGAACTTGTAAAAAGATTCAAAATTGCTGTAAAAGAACAAACCGGCAAGGATTTCCCTACTTGCGCTTACGAACAATTATGGGGTGCAATCTGTGCCGTATTTAATTCATGGATGAATGAACGCGCCATTCTTTATAGAAAAATGGAAGGAATACCTGACGAATGGGGTACTGCCGTAAGCGTACAGGCCATGGTATTCGGTAATATGGGCGACACTTCAGCTACAGGTGTATGCTTCAGCCGCGATGCTGCTACCGGAGAAGACCTTTTCAACGGAGAATATCTGATTAATGCCCAGGGAGAAGACGTTGTAGCAGGTATCCGTACTCCTCAGCAAATTACCAAAATTGGCTCACAGCGTTGGGCGGAATTAGCCGGTATCAGCGAAGAAGAACGTGCAAGCAAATACCCTTCAATGGAAGAAGCAATGCCTGAAATTTATAAGGAGTTAGATGCTTTGCAAACCAAATTGGAAAATCACTATCGCGACATGCAGGACATGGAATTTACCGTACAAGAAGGCAAACTTTGGTTCCTCCAAACCCGTAACGGCAAACGTACCGGTGCAGCGATGGTTAAAATTGCTATGGACTTGCTGCGCCAGGGTATGATTGACGAAAAAACAGCATTAATGCGCTGTGAACCGAACAAACTGGATGAACTCTTACACCCGGTATTCGACAAGGCCGCCTTGAAACAAGCAAAAGTGCTAAGCCGTGGTCTTCCGGCATCACCGGGAGCAGCTTGCGGTCAAATTGTATTCTTTGCAGATGATGCTGCAGAATGGCGTGCAGCCGGCAAACGCGTGGTGATGGTTCGTATCGAAACTTCTCCGGAAGATTTAGCAGGTATGGCTGTGGCTGAAGGTATTCTGACAGCTCGCGGTGGTATGACTTCTCACGCTGCTGTAGTAGCTCGCGGTATGGGTAAATGCTGCGTATCTGGAGCTGGAGCTTTAAACATTGACTATAAAGCGCGTACTGTAGAAGTTGATGGCATCACTTTAAAAGAAGGCGATTTCATTTCTCTGAACGGAAGTACGGGTGAAATCTATAACGGCAAAGTAGAAACAAAAGCAGCCGAACTTTCCGGTGACTTTGCTGCATTAATGGATTTAGCAAATAAATACACCAAATTACAAGTACGCACCAATGCAGATACTCCGCACGACGCCGCAGTAGCACGCAGTTTTGGCGCTGTAGGTATTGGTCTTTGCCGTACTGAACACATGTTTTTTGAAGGCGAAAAAATTAAAGCCATGCGTGAAATGATTTTAGCTGAAAATGCAGAAGGCCGCCGCAAAGCATTGACAAAGATCCTCCCCTACCAGCAAGCAGATTTTAAAGGCATTTTCAAAGCAATGGAAGGTTGCCCGGTAACTGTACGCCTTTTGGATCCTCCTTTGCATGAATTCGTTCCACACGATTTGAAGGGACAAGAAGAAATGGCGCAAGCAATGGGAGTAAGTTTACAATATATACAGCAACGTGTTGACTCGCTATGTGAACACAACCCGATGCTGGGACACCGAGGCTGCCGTCTGGGTAACACCTATCCTGAAATTACCCAAATGCAAACACGTGCCATCTTGGGAGCTGCTCTTGAACTGAAAAAAGAAGGCGTAGAAACTCACCCTGAAATCATGGTTCCGCTGACAGGTATCTTGTATGAGTTCAAAGAACAAGAAAATGTAATCCGCGCTGAAGCTACCAAGTTATTTGAGGAAGTTGGCGACAGCATCGAATTCAAAGTGGGTACCATGATTGAAATTCCTCGTGCTGCTTTAACAGCCGACCGCATCGCTTCTGAAGCTGAATTCTTCTCATTTGGAACAAACGACTTAACTCAGATGACATTCGGCTATTCACGTGATGATATTGCCTCCTTCTTACCTATTTATCTGGAAAAGAAAATTCTGAAAGTGGATCCTTTCCAAGTTCTCGACCAAAAAGGTGTAGGTCAGTTAGTCCGTATGGCAACCGAGAAAGGTCGTGCTATCCGCCCGAATCTGAAATGCGGCATCTGTGGTGAACATGGTGGTGAACCTTCTTCTGTAAAATTCTGTCATAAGGTAGGATTGAACTATGTAAGTTGTTCTCCGTTCCGTGTGCCTATCGCAAGATTGGCTGCGGCGCAGGCTGCAATAGAAAACGATAAATAGCAGACGAAAGAAAGGCTAA
>URDR01000024.1 GCA_900546645.1 uncultured Bacteroides sp.
TATATTTCCACATTTTTATATGATTTTATAATTATAATCTAACAGCAATTAACCCTTTTCCGGCTACAGGCTGACCGTCCCCTTTCCCTGTCTTATAATTTCCGGCTCATCCTCTCGGCAGTCGATGACGGTAGAAGGTTCGATGCCACCCATTCCTCCGTCGATAACCAAATCTACTTTTTCTCCGAACTTTTCATCTATCAGCTCCGGATCAGTCAGATATTCTATGTCTTCTCCTTCGGCAAGCGGTAGGGTAGTGGTGAGTATCGGAGCATCCAGCGTACGGCATATTTCCTGAATAATCGGATTATCCGGCACTCGGATACCTACCTCCTTACGGTTTCTGAAGAGTTTGGGCAGCCGGCTATCGGCATTCAGAATATAGGTAAACGGACCGGGCAAGGTGCGCTTCATTAGTTTGAAAGTCGCATTGCTCACACGGGCATATTCGCTGATATTGCTCAAGTCATAACAGATAATCGACAGATAATGCTTGCGTGGATCGATGCCTTTCAGTTTACAGATACGCTCAATAGACCGCTCTTTCAGCGCATGACATCCCATGGCATACATGGTGTCGGTAGGATAAATGATGATTCCTCCGTCGTTCAGCACGTCGGCAATACGCTGCAAATCGTCTGGACTGTTATTCTTGTCGTAAAGTTTCAGTATCATATTATAAGTTTATGTATGCTTCGCATTTTTTGATGCGGATTGATGCTGGGCACCCCAGAAGCATCCGCAAGCAAAAATGGCTTTTTCTGTATTCATTTGACTGGTTATTTAGTATAATGATTGTTCAAACTTACAAAAAGTTTTTAATATAGCCATTATTCCAGGAGAAATCTGTTACTTTTGTATGGCTTTGAAGCGGTTGAGTTAAGGTTTGAAAACACGGAGCTCGTTTGGTTTTGAACTTTCCTTATCATGAAAACTCAACAACTCAATAACTTAAAAACTCAACAACTCAATAACTCAACAATGAAACGTATCTTTTGCCTCGGAATTTTTTGGTCACTCTGCTTAATCATGCAGGCACAGTCTTATAACAGGTTAGTTGAACAAGCGATGGAATATACCCGGAAAGACAGTCTCAAACAAGCAGAACAGCTGTTTCGGCAGGCTTTGAAGGTAGATGCTTCGAACGCCCGCAATGCGTTGGTGTTTTCTAATCTCGGAACCATCTTGAAAAGACAGGGCAGAGTGGATGAGGCAGTCGATGCTTATACCATGGCATTGAATATCACCCCTTATGCCACTTCTATCTTGCTGAATCGTGCCGCTTTATATTTAGACCGGAACTTGCTGGACAAGGCTTATGTGGATTATTGTAATGTGATTGATTTGATTCCGGAAAACCGGGAAGCCCGACTGTTTCGGGCTTATATCAATATGCAGCGCCGCCAGTACGATGAGGCACGTATGGATTATAATACAGTGTTGCTCAAAGATTCAAAAAATCATACAGCCCGACTTGGACTTATTATGCTCGACCAGAAAGAGGGGCGGTTGCTGGCTGCCCGTGATGGACTGAATCAGTTAATAGAGGAAGCGCCGCAGGATGTTTCGTTGCTGAAGATGCGCGCCAATCTGGAACTGGAACAAGGTTATCCGGATGCAGCACTGGCATCGGTAGATGAAGCGATTGAAAAGGCTCCGGAAGATGCGGATGCTTATGTGATGAAAGGTGATATTTATCTGCTGCTGAAGAAAAAGAAAGAAGCGCGAAATGCCTATGAACGGGCGGTTGAATTAGGCATTTCGCGTGTGGAGGTGATGGATAAACTGCGTGAATGCAAGTAATGTAAACAAGTTTTTTTATTGCAGTTTACAGTCCACTGATATATTCATAAAGCTTCTTGTAGAAGGAATGGCGGGTCAGGGTAGCGGCATTGCCTAAAATAATCAGTTTCATGCGGGCTCGGGTGATGGCTACATTCATGCGGCGTAAATCTCCTAAAAAGCCGATTTCTCCTTTTTCATTGGCACGCACCAGACTGATGAGAATTACATCCCGTTCCTGCCCTTGAAAGCCATCTACGGTGTTGACCGTAATCAGCTGGCGGTAAGGTTTGAAAAAGGCATCTTTTTTAATCAGCTGCCGCAGGTATTGCACCTGCGCTTTATAGGGCGAAATTACTCCCACATCAATTCGCTCGCCTAAAAAACGCTCGCGCCCGATTTTGGTGATATATTCTTTCAATTGGCTGATGGTCAGTTCGGCTTCCGGCTTGTTGATGCGTCCGTAACTCTCGCCTATAAACTCCTCGTTGCAATCCATCTCTTCGGTATTCACCCAAGTAATAGGCGTATCAAAGTCGAGGATGCTCCGGTATTTTACTTCCGGAGCCGACTGCAGCATGCCACCGTAGAACCATTCGGAAGGGAAGCGCATGATTTCATCGTTCATGCGGTACTGAAGCTTGAGCAGGGAAACGGCATCCGGCTGATTGTTGGCAATGGCTTGCATGAGCGTATTACCTAATCCCTCGCGCAAGGCTTGGGGTGATTTTACGGTAGGAGGCAGCTGAAAATGGTCGCCTGCCAAAACCACGCGGTCGGCTTTGCGGATGGGAATCCAGCAGGCAGCCTCTAATGCCTGCGCTGCTTCGTCGATGAAGAGCGTTCCAAACTTCTTTCCGGTGAGCAGTCGGTTGGCACTGCTCACCAGGGTACAGGCGATGACACGGGCTTCACTGAACAAAGTCTCGTTGATTCGGATTTCAAGCTCAGTGGCACGGTCTTTCAATGCATTGATTTTCTGGTGCATACTTTCCCGGTTCGCTCCTTTCCGGTTTTGTGAATACAGTTCCCGGATGGCCTTGCGCAGGCTCCAGAGCTGGGGATAATCTGGATGCGATTCAAAACGCCGTTCATATGTAAACGAAAGCATCTTGTCGTTTACTCGGCTCGGGTTACCAATACGCAACACATTCACTCCCCGGTCGGTAAGCTTCTCGCTGATCCAGTCGACAGCCATGTTGCTTTGTGCACAAACCAGCACTTGGCTTTCCCGATGCAGGGTTTCATAGATGGCTTCCACGAGGGTAGTGGTTTTTCCGGTTCCCGGAGGTCCGTGTACGATGGCTACATCTTTGGCATGTAAAACTTTATTTACAGCTTCTTCCTGAGTCTGATTTAACCAAGGAAACCGTATAGGCTGGAAAGAGTACGAAGAAGTTGGTTGTTTTCCATGGAATATATCCCTTAATTCAGCCAAACGGTTGTTTTTGGCTCCGATGACTTGCTTGAGGGCTTCAAACATGAGTCGGTAGCTTGTTTCGTCAAAATAGAGTTGAACTCCTAATGTTTTATCAGTTTGCAGACTTGCCAAAGCTTCTGTTCCGGGAAGTACCACAACCATGCGGTCTTCATCTACATAGCTGACTGTAGCAGTAAAGTTCAGGTAATTCAGTTTTCCGAGCGGATCTTGGGTGAAGAAGCAAACCGGACGGCCGTATTCAAATACATGTTCTATTTCTTTGTCTTCTTGCCGTTCTACCTCAATGACCAGCTGGTTTAAGGCATTGTAATAGCTTCTGCCGATATGGAGAGGAAACCAGCACATACCTCGTTTGATTTTCCGTCCCAGTCCCATCAGCTCGGTTTGTTGCTTGAACTGTTCTTTTTCGTACTCATATTCTGTTTGTAGTGCTTCGTATAAGTGTTGCAAATAAAGAACAGGATTTTGTATTTTGTTTTCTTTCATTTCTTCGTTTTTTTTCAAAGATACGAAGAAATCGTTTGGTTTACCAACTGAACGTTTTTTTTTCTTTTGCTTCTGCGCTCACCTTTCACTATCTTTAAATAAGATAGGATGCGGTTCGGCAGTATTTTCGCTCAAAAGCAAGCTTTTGGCTTGGTACTGCGCTCACCTTTCACTATCTTTGGCAAAAAGAAGGGTTAAAGTATGAGAAACACATTGCTGAAATTAATTTTAGGGGGAATCGGGATCTTAATGGCAGGTTCGATATATGCGCAGGTGGATCAGTTCTCCAGTTGGACAGGAGTAAAGGTGAGTTATGGAATCACGTCCCGGCTGAAGGCTTCGGGACATATGGAATTCCGTTCCAAAGATAACTTCAAGGAAGCCGACCGCTTGGGAATAACATTGGGACTCAACTACAAAATGAACTCCTGGCTACGTGTGAAAGGAAGTTACGAGTTTCATTATCGTAATGTCTCCGGAGGGCCTTGGAAGGCACGAAACCGCTATAAGGTAGGGGCAACGGGCAGTGTGGCATGGAATGAGGTAAAGTTTTCATTGCGTGAACTCTTTCAAGAAACCTTCTTCAGAGGCGAGGTTGAAAACCGTTTGCGCTCTCGGTTGAAGATCAGCTATGAGCCGGAGAAATGGTTGGTGAAGCCTTATTATTCTACGGAGCTGTATCAGCCGATAGGGGATGATGCGTTTTTCACTGCAGCCCGTATCCGTTACCGTCCGGGAGTGGTGATTGCATTTTCCAAGCAGTATGCGTTGGATGTCTTTTATTGCCGTCAATATGAGCCGAAAGGTTCACGGAATATTGTAGGGCTGGAGTTTCAACTGTCGTTCTGAGCAGTGTGATTATAAAAAAGTAGTAGTTTGTTTATTGTCCGTTCACTTTCTGAGCAATAGAGACATAATCATTTAGCAAGCCTTTCTTTCCACTCATCCGGAAAGAAAGGCTTGCTGTTTTTTTTTTGAAGAGAGTAGGTTAGAATAAGCTCCAAGAAACCGTCAGTCCAGCCATAACGATTGCTACCATACTCATCAGTTTGATAAGAATGTTCAAGCTGGGACCGGAGGTATCTTTAAACGGGTCGCCCACGGTATCACCCACCACAGTAGCCCGGTGAACTTCGCTTCCTTTACCTCCGAAGTTTCCTTCTTCTACAAATTTCTTGGCATTATCCCATGCACCTCCGGCATTCGCCATGAAGATGGCAAGCACAAAGCCGGAAGACAATCCGCCGATAAGCAATCCGATGACTCCCGGCACACCGAATAAGAGTCCGGTAAGGATGGGTGCTGAAATAATGACCGTGGCAGGTCCGGTTTTACCGCTTTCAGACAAATTCTGGGTAGGTTGATATGTACGTGCGGCATTGGCTGTACGTGCCGAAGCATACGTAGCTGTTGTTGCTTCAGATACGACATTGCACCCCGGCGCACGTGTGAAGCGATTTTTTCCATTGAAGGCGTTCCTTCACTTTCCCTCATCATTTGTCGGTAGAAATACCATGCCAGTACAAGTGCCAGCATAGAGGCCACCGGTACCATCCAGAAAAGAGCTGTTCCCATAATAGTATTGATTAAAAGTACCTTCTCAAAGTTAAGAAAAGAATATAAGAAAAGGAAGAATTATGTGTTAAGAAAAACAAGAGCCTGCGCATTCCCGAAAGGAAGACGCAGGCTCTTGTGAGGACGATGGTATGGACCGCCTTACCGTGTTAGGGATTGGCCGTCTCTTCGGCTTGCTTTTCCAGCTCAAAGCCCACTTGTAACCCATCGTATTCATTCAGCAGAGAGGTCGCAGCACCGATGGTGGAATTTGACGACTTGCTGCCTAACTTGCCGCCGATTACTTGCATCAGCGTCATCAGCTTGTCTGCCTTGAAGAGCAGGCTCATTTTGTTTTTTGCCAACCCTTGATGTACCGTAGCATTAAACTTGATGCCGAGACGCGTCTTCATGGTCAGTTCTTTGGTTTCGCTGTTATAGTTGTACGTACCTTTGGTAGTCCGCCCTTTGGCAGTAGAAGTATAGGTGCTGTCGGCATTGAATACATACACGCAGTCTTCCGTAAATCCCATTTTGTTCAGCACCTCGGTCATTTTGTCTTCAATCTTTTTGGCAGCCACTTCGCCTCCGGCTTTTGAGAGCAAGTTGTCGCTTTCAAACTTACAGTCCGGCTTGACATACTTCCAGGTTCCGGTCAGGTTAAACTCCGTGAGACCTTCTTTGTTGGCAACCGCATTGGCTACTCCTTTCAGAATTGATTTCCAGTCTTGCGCCTGAGCATTTGCTCCCGACACCGTAAGCAAGACCAACATACAAACTACTTTGATCAGATTTGATTTATTCATTTTTTATAAGATTAATAGTTCCGGTTTCGCCAGTTTTCTGCTTCGTCACCTTTTACAAGCAACAGCCTTGAAACCACTTGCGAAACGCGAATGATTCATGTTTCAACATGCAAAGGTATAAAAAATACTTCTGTTTTCCATCTTACCGTTTGCAGGTAGCCAGAAAGTGTTCCGCTTCCGCCAGTGTTTCAGGCTTTCCGATATCCATCAGCTTCAAGTTGAAATCGGCATGTCCTCCCAGCACAGCCCGTTCGCAATTTTGTAAGTAAAAATCCATGATAGAAAACGTTCCGTTCCATTGCTCATCCATCAGTGGAAGCAGGGAAGGGGAGATGACATGAATCCCGCTGAAAGCATATTCATTCAGTTTGTCAGGCTGATAAATAAACCCTTCCGGTTTGGTCTGTCCGGTTTCTTTGTTAACCCATCCGCGCAGACGGTTATTGGCATCCAATAACAGATACCGCTTCGTCTGCCTCGGACTGACCAGCAGCGTGGCATCGTTCCGGCTTTGCAGATGATACTGATACAGTTCCGTAAGGTCGGTATTCGAGAGAATATCTACGTTATGCACTAAAAACGGCTCATTCCCTTTGAAAAACGCAGCAGCCTTCTTGATTCCTCCTCCCGTGTCGAGCAGCTTGTCGCGTTCGTCACTGATATGGATAGATATGCCGAAATTCTGTTTGCTTTGCAGAAAGTCGATAATCTGCTCCCCAAAGTGATGGATGTTGATTACCAGTTCGGTACATCCGGCAGCTTTCAGTTTCAAGATGACATGTTCCAGCATCGGACGTCCGGCTACCGGAACCAGTGCCTTGGGCATGTGGTCGGTCAGCGGTTTCAGCCGGGTTCCCAGTCCGGCAGCAAAAATCATGGCTTTCATAAGGCTTCAAAAATTTGTTCAACAGCTTGTTCACGATGAATCAGATGCACCTTGACTCCATACTTGCGGTGCAAATGTTCGGCAGTATGCTGGGCAGAATAGACCGACCGGTGCTGACCTCCTGTGCATCCGAAGTAAACCGACAGATGAGTAAATCCGCGTTTCAGATACCGTTCCACATGTGCGTCCACCAGCGCATCGGTATGCTCCAGAAAGTGGAATATCTCTCCGTTGTCTTCCAAGAACCGGATAACTGGCTCATCCCTGCCGGTGAGCTGCTTGTAAGGCTCATAGCGTCCGGGATTATGAATCGCCCGGCAGTCGAATACATATCCTCCACCATTTCCGCTTTCATCTTCCGGAATCCCCTTCCGGTATGAGAAACTCATCACGGTAACTGTCAGTCTCTTTTCTTCAGCAGGAAGAGCCGGACGGGACATTTTCTGAATCACCCGGTGAAGCACTTCGCACAGATACGGATATGATTTAAAATCATCTTTCAGCAACTCACTCAAGTTGGCAAGAGCAAAGGGAACACTCTCTATGAAGTGCGGCTTTTTCTCAAAGAATCCGCGGAAGCCGTATGCTCCGAGCACTTGAAGCGTGCGGAACAAGACAAAGTGACGCAACGTGTGCATAAACTCGTCTTTCTCTATTTTCAGGTAAGGGCATAAAGCTTCCAGATACGCATCTATCAGTTCCTTCCGCACGTTGTCAGGCAGATTCGCCTTGGCTTGCCATAAGAAAGAAGCCACATCATAATAACAAGGTCCCTTCCGTCCGCCCTGAAAGTCGATGAAGAAAGGCTTTCCTTCTTTTATCATCACATTCCGGCTTTGGAAGTCACGGTACATGAAGCTGTCGGCTGGCACTTGAAGCAGGCGTGAAGCCATGCATTCAAAATCGTTTTCCAGCCGGTCTTCCCTGAACTCCACTCCCGTAGCTTTCAGAAAGCAGTATTTAAAATAATTCAAGTCCCATAAAATCGCCCTCCGGTCGAAGTTGCTTTGCGGATAACATACGCTGAAATCCATTCCTTCGGCTCCGGCGAACTGGATGCGCGGCAGTAAGCGGATGGTCTGGCGTAACAGCTCCACCTCTTCCGGACGAAAGCATCCGGTCTTTCTTCCGTTTTCAATCTGTTGGAAGAGAGAAGTATTTCCCAAATCCTCTTGCAGATAAGCCAGTCCGTCGGCTGATACGGCATACACTTTCGGAACGGGAATCCCTTTCTGCTGGAAATGAGCAGCCATATAAGTAAAAGCCTGGTTTTCTTCCACGGAAGTGCCATAAACTCCTATCAGTGTCGGCTTTCCGTGCAGGCGGAAATAACTGCGGTTCGAGCCGGCACCCGTCAAGGCTTCGATAAGCTCAGGAGCATTTCCCGTAACAGACCGGTAAAGTGAGGTCAGTAAATCTGTATTCATCTTCAAGTTGTTTTTTCATCTTTATTGCAAAAATACGCAAATCTTTTGCAAAGTCGGGTTATCACTGTCTGTAAAATATGCTTATTTTTGCATCCGTTTCGAGGTTGTTATGCCTTGTTGGGGGTAAACTCATAAACTCAAAAACTCACAAACTTAAAACATACAAACTTAAAAACTAATAAATAAAACGATGAAAACATTTTATTCTTTTATGCTGGCTGTATGTATGCTGGCAGGATGTACCTCCACACAGTCATCCGGCGATTCAGCCGCAGTGCCGTGTGATTCACTTGCCGGTCGGGCAGTACAGGTTGATTCCGTGTTATTCCGTTATGCTTACCGCATACGGGTGCAGGATGACGTAGCAGTGGTGTTCGATATGCACCATCCCGCTTATTATTGTCATGCGTTTACGTATCCGGATTTCAAGTACCTTTCTTCTTTTGCCCCTTTGGGTGAGGGACCGGAAGAAGTGATATCCGGTTCCGATGTCCGTTTCCTCGGTCCGAACCGGGTAGCCGTACTCGATTCGAACGGACGCAAGATAGCCGTGTATAACGGAGTGGGTAAGGACACCCAACCTACATTGCAGCGCATGGTTCGCATGGACGAATCGGTGCTGATGCCGCTTGATTTCATTCCGCTATCCGGAGGAAGTTTCCTTGTCCCCGACAATTCCGGTGAACACCGCTTCAGCATGATAGATTCCTGCGGAAAGGTGAAAGGCGGCAGTGCTGTTTATCCTCTTTCCGAGAAAGAGCTGCTGGCTACGGCAGCTCCGGCTGTGTCACAGGCTTGGCGTTCGTTTTTGGCTGCGGCTCCGAAGCAAGACCGTCTGGTGGCAGTAACCCAGCTGGGCGATGTGATGGACTGTTACAATCTGCCCAATCCGGCAGAAGAAACTGTTCATTCGGTAGGACCCGATGGAGAACCGGTGTTCAGCGTAACTCCCGAGGGCTATGGCATTCCGAAAGGCTGCATGGGGTATTGGGATGTACAAGCCACCGACCGTTGCATTTATGCGCTGTACGATGGTACCACATTTAAGGAAATCATGCAGCAGCGTGGTGAAGCCAAGCAGGGAGCCAAAATGATGCGCGTATTCAGCTGGTCGGGTAAACTCCTTCACACCTACGTGTTCGACCGTCCGCTTGCCGGTGTGTTTGTCGATGAGGCTCGGAAGACCCTGTGGGCAACCGATGTCAATTCCGATGAGCAGTTGGTATCGTATGCGCTGAAATGAGCCGTTGTTTTTGTAATTCATCAAGGCGTTTTGCTTGAAACTTCAAGAGGTTTTGGCAAAACGCCTTGTCGTTTTATTAAGAAATATTCCGAGTCGTAGTAAAGATTCGCCTCGGTCGTTACTATGATTCTGCAGACTTGTATGCTTCTTCTCTCTCTCCCTCAAAAAAAGTTTTTCGCAAATTTGCCTGCACCCTACACGTTTTTGGGGTTAAATGATTTATAAACAGGTGATTAAGGCGTGTAGGGTGCAGTGTAGGACGGTGTAGGACGCACCGTTTGCCTACACGCATCCTACACGTTTTCTCCTTTTGAGGTGCATCGCGATGAGTTGTTTTTGTATAAAAAACTACCCTTTTCCTCTTGACATCGCCTTTTTCATGTTGTAACTTTATAGACTTTTTTAAATTTAAAGAAAACACATGAAAGTAACCTTATTCAAGCAAGACTCCCGCACTGGAAGTGAGAGCCTGACAACCCTGACGGCAGAAGCCCTGATGGGACGTATTCAATCGCCGACGAAAGCCGACAGCAAGTATGTGAACGGACTGAGACGGATTATTCCTCTGCTGCGTGGACGTAAATCGCATTATGAATATATTGATCGCCTGCCGCGCGTATGCCCTTCTCTGGAATGGCAACGGAAAGGAACGGATGGTAAGGAGGTACTCCGCTATAATGGCATTGTGTTGCTGGAAGTTAACCGACTGACCGGACGCGGAGAAGCGGAACGGGTGAAAGCAAAGGCGAGGCTGTTTCCGCAGACCTTGGCAGCCTTCGTCGGATCAAGCGGAGAGAGCGTCAAGATTTGGGTGGCTTTCACGTTGCCCGACGGCACGCTTCCCCAACAGAGAGACTGGTATGAAAAATTCCATGCCCATGCGTATCGGCTGGCAGTGAACTGCTATCAGCCTTTGCTTCCGTTCTCGATTACCCTGAAGGAAGCTTCTCCCGAAATCAGCTTCCGCCTGACGATGGACGAACTGGCTTATTACAATCCGGAGGTTACCCCCTTCCGAATGGAGCAGCCTCTGACCTTTCCCGATGAAATGACATTCCGGGAGAAACGGCAGCAGGGAGATTCCCCGTTGGCACGTCTTGAACCCGATTCGGATACGCTGGTTTCGGTACACCGGTTATATGAAATGACACTTGCCCACACATTAGAGGGGATTACGGGCTGGAAACGCGGTAACGACTTGCAGCCTTTGTTGGTGAAACTGGCAGAGGCCTGCTTCCGGTCGGGCATTCCGGAGGAAGAAACGGTACGGCAAACGCTTGCCCACTATCCCGAAACGGACGAAGTGGCCTTACGCACCCTTGTACATACCTTATACCAAGAGTGTAAAGGATTCGGTGAATCGTCAAGCTTGTCCGGCGACCAAGCCACCCTGTTGCGCATGAAGGAGTTTATGGAACGCCGTTATGAGTTCCGTTTCAATACACTGACAGGAGAAACGGAATACCGGAAGCGAGACTCCATCCACTTTTACTTCAAGCCAGCCGACCGGCGGGCGCGTAACAGCATGGCGATGGATGCCTTGGAAGAGGGAATTTGTGTGTGGGACCGAGATGTGGACCGCTACTTGGGATCCGACCGTATTCCGATATATAACCCGATAGAAGATTATCTTTGGAGTACCGGAAAATGGGACGGACACGACCGCATCCGGGAACTGGCAGACTGTGTTCCCTGTATGAACGGAGGATGCTGGCGCGAATTGTTCTACCGATGGTTTCTGAGCATGGTGGCACACTGGAGGGGGATGGACCGGATGCACGGAAACAGTACGGTTCCGGTATTAATCGGTGCGCAAGGCTATCGGAAGTCAACTTTTTGCCGGTTGATTCTGCCTCCCGAACTGCGCTTCGCCTATACCGACAGCCTTGATTTCCGGAGCAAGCGCGATGCGGAAATGGCTTTGGGGCGTTTTCTGCTTATCAACTTGGACGAGTTCGACCAAATCAGCTCCAATCAGCAAGGTTTTCTGAAGCATCTGTTGCAGAAGCCTGTGCTCAACCTTCGCAAGCCTTATGCCACTTCGGTACAGGAAGTGAGACGCTATGCATCCTTTATTGCTACAAGTAATCATGCCGACCTGCTGAACGACCCTTCGGGAAGCCGGCGTTTTATCTGCATCGAAGTGACAGAGCCTATCCGTACAGAAATCACTTTCAATTACCGGCAACTTTATGCCCAAGCCATGCAGGCTCTCAATCAGGGGGAACGTTACTGGCTGGACGATGCCGATGAGGAACTGCTGAAACAGGAAAACCGTCAGTTTGAACAGACCACTCCGTTAGAGGCTGCCTTGTGCAGCATGACGCGCAGGGCACGAAATGAACGGGAAGGCGAGGAAGAGACTTTGATGGAAATAGCGGAACAGTTGAACAAGCGTTCACGCATCTTAAAGTTGAAACTGACCACCGGGAATATCTCGTATCTGGGCAGGCTGATGCGGAAATATGGTTTCACCAGCCGGCGCACGAACCGCGGTATGCTTTACCGGATTGTCTGGCAGTAAAAGGGAATACTACTGCGGTGGAGCGATTGTAATCTGGCTCCGTTACGTGCTTATACGAAAGCATGGAATGTGAAAATTATTCCTATTTTTCTTACGGTAGTTTCCACTATCTTGGGATTTATTCCTTTTATGATAGGTGAGGAGAAAGAGGGTTTTTGGTTTCCGTTGGCAGCTGGTACAATTGGCGGACTGGTTATGTCGGTTATCGGTATATTTTTCTACTTGCCTGTCTTTTCACTGAAAAAAGAAAGAATAAGAAAAAATGTAAAAATAACAAAATAACACTCGTTTGGAGCTTACCTGAGTATAACTGTGGGTTATCTTTTATAAAAATATTATATGGAATAAATTTTGTTTTCAAAATGATAGAACTTATCTTTGTCATATAAGAAGACAACATCCTAAAAAAGAAGATTATGGAAACAAAAGAAACAGCAGCTGTACGTATAGAAAGTGACTTGATTGGTTCTCGTGAAATTCCTGCAAGTGCCTTATATGGCGTGCAGACACTGAGAGGTATTGAAAACTTTCCTATCAGCAAGTTTCATCTCAATGAGTATCCGTTATTTATAAAAGGCTTGGCGCTTACCAAGATGGCAGCTGCCAAGGCGAACCGTGAACTGAACTTGCTGACTGAGGAGCAGGCTCATGCCATTATTGAAGCTTGTCAGGAAATTATTGATGGTAAACATTACGAACAGTTTCCGGTTGATATGATTCAAGGTGGAGCGGGAACTACCACGAATATGAATGCCAATGAAGTGATTGCAAACCGTGCTCTTGAAATTATGGGTCATCAGCGTGGAGAATATCAGTATTGTTCACCTAATGACCATGTAAACTGTGCGCAGTCAACGAATGATGCGTATCCTACAGCGATTCATATCGGTCTTTACGAGTCGCATTTACGCTTGATTCCTCATTTGCAGGCATTGATAGATTCTTTCAACAAAAAAGGAGAGGCTTTTGCACATATTATCAAGATGGGGCGTACGCAGTTGGAAGATGCTGTTCCGATGACACTCGGACAGACTTTCCACGGCTTTGCTAGCATCTTGAAAAACGAAATTACTCACCTGAACGAAGCTGCCGAAGATTTCCTTACGGTCAATATGGGGGCTACTGCTATTGGTACTGGTATTTGTGCTGAGCCCGGATATGCCGAAAAATGTGTTTCCGCGTTAGCCGAGCTTACTCAGTTGCCTTATCGTCTTTCAGATGACTTGGTGGGGGCTACCTCTGATACGTCATGTATGGTGGGGTATGCCGCTGCATTGAAACGTGTGGCTGTGAAACTGAATAAAATATGCAACGATTTGCGTCTGTTGGCGAGTGGTCCTCGTTGTGGCTTGGGTGAATTTAATCTGCCTGCCATGCAGCCGGGTTCATCTATCATGCCAGGTAAGGTAAATCCGGTGATTCCTGAAGTGATGAATCAGATCTGTTATAAAGTGATAGGAAATGAACTTTGTGTAACGATGGCTGGTGAAGCTGCTCAGATGGAACTGAATGCTATGGAGCCGGTTATGGCACAGTGTTGTTTCGAGTCAATCGACCTGATGATTAACGGAATGGATACGTTGCGTACACGTTGTGTGGATGGTATTGTAGCTAATGAAGAACATTGTAAAGCGAATGTGCATAATAGTATTGGAGTCGTAACAGCCTTGAATCCGGTTATCGGTTATAAGAATTCTACCAAGATTGCCAAAGAGGCTCTTGAAACCGGACGCAGTGTGTATGAACTGGTATTGGAGCATGGCATCTTGAGCAAGGAAGATTTAGATACGATTCTTAGTCCGGAAAATATGATTCATCCGGTCAAGCTGGATATTCATCCCAAGAAGTAAAACGCTAACGGATGGGATTGAATTTATGCTGTGGTAAACTTGTTTCAAGGTTCTTAAGATTCTGTCTTTTTCCCGAATAACAAGTTGATAACGGAGGATATTTAGAAAATTGATAAAAAGCGAGAGCCTTTATTTCAATAAAGATTCTCGCTTTTATTTTTTTCGTTACTTTTTGGGGAAAGTTTTGCTGTCTTTTGGGTTTTGCTTTATGAAGCGAATTATATGCTCCATGTTGGTGAATTGCATAATCCGTCAGTGTGGACTGTCGTTTTTCTGCTTTGAAAAAGAAACAAAATTTTGTATTCAGCAGTTTTGTCCGCTGAAATAAACTTGTGGTTTTGGACGCGAGTCTGTAAAACTTGAATAAAATCAAAAAGAATTTATTCTTCACTGAGTTTTTTTACGATTTTTTCCAGTGTATCTAATGACCTTGCATCTACCTTTATGTCTAAGATGTTTCCTTGTTTATCTACAATTTTATAGGTAGGGAAACTGTGTACCTGTAGAAAAGATTCAATTTTTTGTTGCTGCGGTGCCGGTAAATTGTAGTGATGGACATTTTCTCCGGTGACATTATATTGTTTGATCACGTTTTTCCACGTTTTGTCATTGCTCCGATTGGCCAAATACAGGTAGGCAATGGGATATTTGTTGAGTCGTTCATATTCTTCTTGCGAATGAGAAAGAGCCTCTTTGCAAGGAGCGCACCAAGTGCCCCATACGTCAATCAGTACGACTTTTCCTTTTAGAGGGGCAAGCAGTTTACGGAGAATATCTTCTCCTTCGTTAATGCCGGCCACTTCATCATTGCTGTGTAAACTGCTTTCGTATCTCAGCTCTTTTTTTTCGAGTGCCATATATTTTTCGTTTTCGCTCTTTAAAGCTGCTTGGGCAGCTTCCATTTTGATATGCTCTTTTGCGAATGTTATCAGATGAGAATTCATCGGTTGGGCAGTGTATTCCAACCATTGAATGATTTCACTTGTGGCAAGTATGTCTTTCAGCGACTGCTCCATGCCTAATTCATTAGCTGTTTCCGTCATCATGTTTAGCCTGATAAGCGATGCATCCATATCTGCATTTATTTTCCTTTTTGAAGCATGTTCATCCATGTAGTCTCGAAGCATATGACTGTAATCCCGAATCAGTGTATAGGGTTTTGGCAGGGCATCTCGTAACTGTCCGACATAGTCAAGATAATGCTTTGGAATAAGCCGATCTTTTACATAAAATCGGGCTTGCATCAACGAACTTGCCAGTCCGCAGTTGTAGTGCTGAATACTGTAAATCTTATACCGTGTGGATAGTAAAGGGTGGGCTTCTACCAGTCGGTTATGCTCTTTCAGATATTTCTCTTGATGAGATTTGTATCTTTCCAAAATCTCATCGGCTGTTATTTTACCCATTTCCTGTCTTTCGGGATAAAAATTGCTCCATGGAATAGGATAAGCCAGCAGTTCATTTTGTAAACGGGCATCTTTTCCCATGAAGATTTTATGTCCTCCTTTCATGTCATACAAGAGGAAATAGGTCTTGCCGGCTTCCAATGTGGTACGCACAAAAGTTCTTCCCCAGTCATTGAACACTTCAACCGAATTGAGTGCTGGAATTTTCGCATGGAATCGTCCTAATGAGTCCAGCTTGGCTGTAACACCGACTTGCTGGTCTATCAGTATGTCAGTATAGTTCACGGGGTATTCATCACTTTGTTTTTTCATATTTTCCGGCATTCCCCGCAGCCAGCCTATCAGGTGAATGGTGTCATTCATCTGATAGCCATTGTCTTTGAAGCCAGTTCGGGTATCGGGCATCGGATAATCGGGCAGAGTGATGCCGTTGATTATCTCGTATTCGGCTTTTTGTCCGTCTATTATTATCTGGCGATGCGCTTTTTTACACTTTTCTACTTTTACCTTGATTTCTTTTCCTTCATTTTCGAGCAGAAACTCATATTGGTCATTATGCTGTTTCTTTTGTTTGTAGTTCCAAAAGCGGCAGTCATAAATGGCAAACTTATCATAAAAAGAAATGTCCCATGTGCCGGTTTTCACATTTCTCCAGTTAGAAGGGAAAAGTTGCTTGGCTTGAGTTTCTATTGTTGTTATTCCTAGTAGCTTGAATGCGTCGGTTTCATGACCTTCTATAAAATCGAATTCACGGATATTTTTAGGTAGTGGTTCAAAATGAAAAACCAAGTCTGCATTCCCGTCTGGAGCTAAAAAGGTTTCTTTGCCTAATTCCAATCCATCACAACCTTTTACGGCATAACTTTTTCCCTCTGCATTTAGGTAGGTATCTTTCGAAAAGCGTATCCAAAGTTCAGGTCGTAAGGACACATGCATATATACTCGAGTTTCATGCTTGTCAAATTCTACCCGGGTAATGTTTAACAAAGATGAGAAATATCCTTCAATCTGACTGTTTTCTTTTACGGCTGGCTGATGCCATATGGTCTGACTGTGGGCATGGCATAAGATGAGGCACATAAGAGCAAAAAATAGAATTTTTTTCTTCATAGTTTTATATTTAGATGTTATTCTATAACGAATTGTATGGATGTTTTATTAAAAGTGAAATGTTTTTTATGTGTTAAGTTAATATTAAAGAACTCTGTAGTTAATTACATACGGGTAAGAGTCAGTTTCTGTAATTGTTTTCTGTCTGACGTACCTCCGTATAAGATTTCGTACTTGCCTTTCATCGGGCGCATGGTATGAGTTGTGGTGTCAAACCATTCAAAACTTTCGGGAGTAAGCGTCAGTGTTATTTCTTGTTTTTCTCCTTTTTCCAGGTTGACACGTTTAAAGGCTCTCAGTGTATGCGATGGTCCTTCTATATCGTCCGGACGGCGGATATACACCTGTACTACTTCTTCTCCATCGTATTTTCCACTGTTGCTTACTGGGATAGTAAGAGTTACATTCTCTGTATTTTTAGGTGTAGAAGTACTTAATCTGGCTTTTCCATAGCTGAATGTGGTATAGCTAAGTCCGTGGCCAAAGGGGAAGAGCGGAGTTTCCGCCATGTAGCGGTAGGTACGTCCTTTCATAGAATAGTCGAGAAAGTCAGGAAGCTGTTCGGTATTCTTGTAGAAAGTAACAGGCAGTTTTCCTGAAGGATTATAGTCACCCAGTAATACATCGGCTACGGCTGTTCCTCCAGCTTGTCCCGGATACCATGCCTGAAGGATTGCTTCGCAGTTTTGGGTTTCCGGTGTGAGGGCTACTGCCGATCCCGAGTAGTTTACAAAGATAATCCGTTTACCGGCTGCTTTTAGCCGTGCGATGAGCTGACGCTGAATTTCCGGTAATTCGATGTGAGTGCGGTCGCCTCCTTTAAATCCAGGAATAGTAACGCGCATTTCTTCTCCTTCGAGCGAGGGAGATATACCTCCGGCAAAGATTACAATATCAGCATCTTTTACTCGTTCTACTGACTTTTCCAAGTTCACCGGAGCGTCACGTCCCATGTCAAATTCCAAAGAGGCAGCACGGTCTTTGCTGTCGAATACAAATTCAATATCCAGTTTATATGACTTTCCTTTTTCAGCATGCAGGGTATAAATCTTGTCGTTGTTTTTCATGAAGCGGCTCTTGGCTACTTCTTTTCCATTGACAGAAAGGCGTACAGCACCGTGCGACTGGAAGCAGAAGCCGATGTCTTCCGTTTTTTCAGGAGTAAATACAGTCTCATAATGCGCTGAGAAATCTTGGATATTTACCCCTGAAGCAAATGTGGTTCCTCCGGTAGTGATGAAGCGGAAAGGCGTGCTGACCTGTGTAACGACTGCAGGTTCACCCTTAAGTGAAGGGTTATTCCAGTAAGTTGCTTTGAATCCGGTCTTTCCATTAACTTTGCATTGGTGGAATACGCTTTCCAAAGCAATGTTGGAAGTGCGGTCACATCCCGGTTCGTAGATAAACTGTGCCTCAGGAATACGTGATTTCAGTGCTTCAAGCAAGGTGACAGTATGTGAAGGGTAGCCGTTATAATTTCCCCATTGCATCACAGAGTCATTCGCGTTAGGACCCATCAGTGCAATTTTTTGATTGTCCTTTAATGGTAAAATTCCATTTTTGTTTTGTAGAAGTACGATACTTTCGCGTGCTATCTTTAGCGCTTGGTCGCGATGTTTCTTGCTGTCAACCACACTATAAGGAATCTTTGTCCACGATACGAGTTCGGGATCGTCCATTTCTCCCAGCTCGAAGCGGGCTTTCAGCAGACGCTTTACTGAGATGTCAAT
The DNA here is from genome assembly GCA_900546645.1 of uncultured Bacteroides sp. Taxonomy (GTDB): domain Bacteria; phylum Bacteroidota; class Bacteroidia; order Bacteroidales; family Bacteroidaceae; genus Phocaeicola. The sequence continues at coordinate 18,246 of URDR01000024.1, forward strand.
TTGTGATTCATCTATTAATCTGGCTTTGACAGCTTCGGGAAGTGTGGCATAGTCAGAGCCGCATTCCACGTCAGTTCCACTCAATACCGCACCGGCTGCAGCATGTTGTTGGGAAGGATGTGTTTCATGACGTCCTTTTACCCATAAGTCATTGATTGCCCAGCAGTCGGATACAACCATCTCTTTATAGCCCCATTCATTGCGTAATATTTGTACAAGCAGGCGGTTACTTCCGCAGCAGGCCTCTCCTTCAAAACGGTTATAGGCACACATTACTTCTTTGACGTTGGCTTTTTGAACAAGATCTTTGAATGCCGGGAGATAAGTTTCCCATAAGTCGCGCAGAGAGATGTTTTCGGCATTAAACTCATGGCGGTTCCATTCCGGACCCGAGTGAACGGCAAAATGTTTGGCGCAAGCGTGCAGCTTATCGTATTTACTGTCTTCCGGTCCCTGTAAACCACGTACTACAGCCATCCCCATTTGTCCGGTCAGGTAAGGGTCTTCTCCGTAGGTTTCCTGTCCTCTTCCCCAGCGCGGGTCTCTGAAAATATTTACATTAGGAGTCCAGAATGTTAATCCCTGATAACGTTTAAGTCCGCCTTTTTTACTGAATTCGGTGGTTTTTGCACGAGCTTCATCCGATACAGATGTGAAGACTTCATAAAGAAGTTCGTTGTCAAATGAGGCCGCCATACCAATGGCTTGCGGATATACAGTGGCAAGTCCGGCACGTCCTACTCCATGTAATGCTTCATTCCACCAGTCGTATTCTTTGATGCCGAGCCGGGGAATAGCCGGTGACGTGTTTTGCATTAATGCCGCTTTTTCTTCCAGTGTCAGCCGGCCAAGCAAATCCTCAGCTCGCTGTTCCGGTGACAAGTTCGGGTTCTGATAAGGGAGTTGTTGTGCCGAAAGCGGCATAACGGTTAATAGACAGCCCACCCCAATGAGCTTCTTCATTTTTTTATTCATGTCTTAAATAAGTATTTGATTTTAATGTTCACTACAAATTTAAGCAATCTATAAGCTTCAAAGGGGTGTTTTTTGTTACAGAATTTTTCAAGATTGTTACATGCTTAGTTTTTCAGCTAAAAACTGTCCGGTATAAGAAGCAGCACATTGGGCTACTTCCTCTGGAGTGCCGGCTATTACGAGATTTCCTCCCATCTCTCCTCCTTCGGGTCCGAGGTCGATAATATAGTCGGCACATTTAATTACATCCATATTATGTTCGATAATAATCAATGTATGTCCCCGTTCAATCAAAGAATTAAAGACAGTGAGTAATTTTTTAATATCATGAAAGTGTAAGCCGGTAGTCGGTTCATCGAACACAAAGATTGTGGGCTGTATTTTCTCAAGGCTTAAGAAGTAAGCCAGTTTGACGCGTTGACTTTCACCTCCTGACAGGGTGGAAGACGACTGTCCCAACTTGAGATAGCCTAATCCGACACTTTGCAATGGTAATAGTTTTTTGACAATTTTTTTCTGATTGTGTTCGGTGAAGAACTCGATGGCCTGATTAACGGTCATTTCCAGTATGTCAAATATATTTTTCTCTTCATATTTTACTTCCAGTGTATCATTTTTGAAGCGTTTACCATGACAAGATTCACACTCCAATACCAAGTCGGCCATGAATTGCATTTCCACTGTTACAGTTCCTTCTCCTTTACATTCTTCGCACCGGCCTCCTTCGCTGTTGAATGAGAAATAACCGGCTGTATATCCCATCTGTTTGGCAAGTGGCTGTTCAGCAAATAACTTGCGTATTTCATCGTATGCCTTGACATAAGTTACCGGATTGCTGCGTGAGGATTTTCCGATAGGATTCTGGTCAACAAATTCAATGTTGCTGACTTGCTTTATGTCACCTTCCAGTGCGATGAATTCTCCTGGCCGGTCGGTTGCTTCGCTGTATTCGCGTTTTAATGCTTTATAGAAAATATCGCGGACTAACGTACTTTTTCCAGAACCGCTGACTCCGGTAACTACCGTCATCACATTAAGAGGGAAACGTACATTGATTCCTTTCAGATTATTTTCACGTGCTCCTTTTATTTCAATGTAATTATTCCACGACCTGTGAGTTTGAGGCAGGTCAATGGTTTCTTCACCTAACAGGTATTTTACTGTATAGCTATTGCTTCCTTTATGCAGGTTGTTCATATTTCCCTGGTAAACGATTTCTCCTCCCAGACGTCCTGCATCGGGACCGATATCAATGATATAGTCGGCAGCCCGTATAATTTCCTCGTCGTGTTCTACTACAACAACCGTATTTCCCAGTTGCTGTAACTGGCGCAATACTTTGATAAGGCGGTCGGTGTCTCGGCTATGCAGTCCGATGCTTGGTTCATCTAAGATATAGAGTGAGCCTACCAAACTACTTCCCAAAGAAGTGGCGAGGTTGATTCGCTGGCTTTCTCCTCCGGAGAGTGTGTTGCTCATTCGGTTCAGCGTTAAATATCCTAGCCCTACATTGTCAAGAAAACTCAGGCGGCTTTTAATTTCATTGAGCAAACGGGTTGCTATGAGGGTATCGTGTTCGCTAAGTTCTAAAGTACGGAAAAATTCACGAAGTTGATAAACGGGCATTTCAACCAGTTCTAAAATGTTTTTTCCTCCTACCTTAATGTAATTTGCACTTTCTTTCAGCCGGCTTCCATGACAAGCCGGGCAGATGGTTTTTCCCCGGTAGCGTGCCAGCATAACCCGATACTGGATTTTATACTGGTTTTCTTCCAGCATTTTGAAGAAAGAATCAATACAGACTTTATCACGAGGACCGTGCCAGAGATAGTCTTTCTGCTCTTGCGTAAGTTCGTAATAAGGAGTGAAAATAGGAAAGTCGTGATTAGGCGCTTCGCGTAGGAACTCAGTGAGCCATTCGCCCATCTTTTCACCGCGCCAACATAACACCGCTCCATCATAAACACTAAGCGCACGGTTAGGAATAACCAAATGTTCATCAATCCCTATTACATTACCGAATCCTTCACAAACCGGACAGGCCCCGATGGGGGAATTGAAAGAAAACATCTGGTCATTGGGTTCTTCAAATTTAATGCCGTCGGCTTCAAACTTTGTGCTGAATGCGTGAAGACGACTTTCGCCATCGGGTTGATAAAAACGGAGCATGCAGGTTCCATCGCCTTCATACATGGCAGTTTCAGCCGAGTCGGTCAGTCGGCTGATAGCATCTTTGCTATCGTCGCAGCTCATACGGTCAACCAGCAGATAGACTTTATCGGAAGCATCATACGTATAGTCTTCAATCCGAACCATTTCACCATCTACCTCCAGGCGGGTAAACCCTTGTTTGAAATCCATTTCAATCTGTTCGGTAACTGAGCGTCCTTCTCGTGGAATGATGGGAGTTAGCACAGTGTAGCGTGTACCCTTGGGGTAGGAAAGCATGCAATTGACGATGTCTTCCGGACTGTCTTTTTTTACGAGCTGCCCACTGGTGGGAGAGTAAGTCTTTCCGATGCGTGCAAATAACAATCTCAGATATTCATAAATTTCGGTCGAAGTGCCTACCGTCGACCGTGGATTACGGCTGATTACTTTTTGCTCGATAGCAATGGCAGGCGGAATGCCTTTGATAAAGTCGCATTCCGGTTTGCTCATGCGTCCTAAGAATTGGCGTGCGTAAGAAGACAGGCTTTCCACGTAACGCCGTTGCCCTTCGGCATAGAGTGTATCAAAGGCAAGTGATGATTTTCCAGAACCGGATAGTCCGGTAATGACCACTAACTTGTTTCTTGGTATTTCTACATCTATATTTTTCAGGTTATTTACCTTGGCTCCTTTAATGGAGATTGATTTGCTTTCAGACATGCTTCTATGTTTCTGTAAGATAGATTGATATACCTTACGGGGTTATCGGATTAGTGCGTATAAGTCGGGGGAAATAAACAGATGTGGATAAGTTTCTAATTCTTCGCGTGTGGTAGCTCCGTGAAGAATTCCCACAAAATCAGTCTTCCCCGCTTGTGCTGTTTCGGCATCTACTGTGCTGTCACCTATGTATAAAGTATCTTCGTTACGGCAGCCCAATCGGTTGATAGCCAACAATAATCCTTCAGGTGATGGCTTAGCTGTTTTCACATCCTCTCCTCCGATAATGATATCCATGAAACCGGCAGGCAGATGCTGGCTTAATAGTTCTTGAATACGGTAACGGTATTTGGTTGAGATAATCCCTATTTTGCTTCCTTTCTGTTTTAGGGTAGTTAACACCTCTATCGTTTCCGGATAAAGCGTAGTGTTTACTGTCATATGAACGTCGGCTTCTTTTACGTATTCAGTCCGGTAAGCTTCCAGTATATCCGGCTGGGTTATTCCAGTCAGAATAGAAAAAGATTCTTGCAGGGTCTTACCGATGGTCCGTTTTATCGTTTCATCGCTGATGCCGGTATGGCCGTGACATTCAAGAACATGGCGGAAGCATTTTACAATGCCTCGCGAAGAGTCGGCTAAGGTATAGTCGAAGTCAAACAAATATGCTGCGTATTGTTTCATAATCATCATTAAAAAAAGATGCTTACAAAAATACATTATTTTGTTTGAACTTGCGGAGCTTTTGGATGATTTTTCCGCAAGATTTAGACCTCAGATGGTTTTCTTCCGAGCCAGTTCTGCCCGAATCCGGCTGAGCGACTGTGGGGTGATATAGAGATACGAAGCAATATATTTTAGAGGAACATAACGCAGTAGTTCCGGCTCTTTCTCAAGTAAGGCAAGATAGCGCTCTTTTGCTTGTGAGGAGCCGCTGTGGATATGCCACGTTTCCATATCCATGAGAAGATGTTCGAATAGGTTTCTTCCCATTCGGGCATGGTTGACCGATGAGTTCAAGAACTTTTCTATCCGGCTTTTCGGAAGGTGATATACTATGTTGTCATTCATGGCTTCTTTCCTTCGGATATGATGTAAAAGGAGGAATTTTGTTCTCCTTCGCGAACCAGACAGCTCCCTTTTTTATATGCGATGGGTTCCATTAATGTCAGCAAATGCAATCCGTCATCAAGGGGAACATGATACTTTTCGCAAAAACGTCGGGCTACAGTTTCCATAAGAATCATAGTTTATACCTGCAAAGGTAATAATCATCGAGAATCTTGCTTGCGTCCGCGACAATAAATTGTGAGAATGAAGAGAAAAGTTAGAAATTTGGATACCGGTACAGCCAGCCAAATGCCCGGGACTCCGGCTATTTGAGGCATGAGCCAAAAGTTGAGTAATATTAGGATGAAGCCCCGCAAAAGGGTAATAGACATGGCTGGACGGTCACGTTTGATGCTTTGAAAGTAACCGATGGATATGATGTTTATGCCGAAGCATATCCCATTCGAAGACAAAGATGAATAAATAGTCTAAGATGATGTTGATTAGTGCCGGAATGATGTTGCATACCATGGCATAATTGGGGGAGCCGTCAAGACGGACAAAAAACATGCCGGAACTGAGCAGGGCGATGAAGGGAAGAAAAGGCATAAACCAATATATATTCTACTGCTAAGGGTAAAAGACGTTCCGAGTTTCCCAGGCAAAGAGCTACTTTCTCTGTGTTGCACAAAACGAAAACGGCATATGCTGTCAAGAGCAGAGAGGAAACGATAACGGCTTGGGTGATATTGATTTGGGCTACTTTGATTTTCCTGTGTGAAAGGTGGATTGAAGCAACTACTGATGCACCGATGCCGAACATTAAGGCAACCCCAGTGTTGAGAAGAAAAAGAGGAGCGGTAATATTGACGGCAGCCAGTGCATCACTGCCTATTCCTTTGCCTACAAAAATTCCATCCGTTATAATAAATATGGCAGAGAATACCATTCCCAGTACGGTTGGGATAAGTAATTTCCGAAAAAGTCTCGGAATGTTCATGGTTCCCAAATCGATGCTATCTTTCATACGTTTCAATGTGAAGAATTATTCTTTTTAAGTGAATGCAAAAGTGCGGCAAAGGTAGTTGAATGTGGATATAGAAAGATTAACATTTGGTAATTTCTTTCAAAGTCATCGGGAATTAAGTTGGAAATGTTTATTTTTGCATGATATATACAATTGAACTTAAAATGCAAACAAGCGAAGATATATCGTATAAATTACCAGACTTATCTCGTTCGATGGGAGAGCATTTGGGAATTCGTTTTTTGGAAATGAAGGAAGGCTATGTAAGAGCTGTCATGCCGGTAAATGAGTTTACCTGTCAGCCTTTCGGAATCTTAAACGGGGGCGCATCGTTGGCTCTGGCTGAAATAGTGGCAGGGCATGGGTCTATGCCTTTATGTGCTTCGGGACAGATGCCTTGTGGCATTCAGATTAGTGCGAATCATGTGAGTATGGTGCCTGTGGGAGAAGAAGTGGAAGCTGTTGGAACATTGATTCACAGGGGACGTACTTCACATATTTGGAATGTGGATATTATAAACCGACAAGGAAAGCTGGTATCAACAGCACGTATTGTTAATCAAATTGTAAAAAAACGCTCATGAATATACCCGAAACCCAATTGTGTCAGTTGATTGATAATCTGACTTTACGCTCGGTCAGCTTTGCTCTTTATCGTCTGCCTTGGACTGATGAGCCGATTCTGGTGCTTCAGGAAGGCGGGGATGTGGAAAAACTGGATAGTTTAAATGAATTAAATGGAAAGCGTGGTTTTGTTTTGACTCCATTCGGACATGCGCATCCTGGTGTGCTGATTCGTCCGGACAAGGTTGCAAGAGATTGGGAGCAGATAGGAGAGGTGTTGGCTGAATTGACTGAAAAGACAGAAGAAACGCCGGTGGAGGATAAGGAAGAGGCTTCGGCTGCCTTTGCAGATGAAGGCGGTAATAAGCAGCGTTATGCCGAGGCGTTTAACCGATTTATAGCGCCTTTGCAGCAAAGAGAATTTAAAAAATTGGTTCTTTCGCGTTGTGAAGAAAATGAACTGGCTGTAAACTTTTCGCTGTTGACTGCTTTTGTCAATGCTTGCAATACTTATCCGCGAATGATGATTTCGCTTACGCATACTCCGGTAACGGGAACGTGGCTTGGCAGTACACCCGAAATTATTCTGAGCGGTCAGGATAATCAGTGGCATACGGTTTCGCTGGCAGGAACCATGCCGATGAACGGAGAAGTGATGCCGGAAGACTGGAGTGTGAAAAATAAAGAGGAGCAGGCTTTTGTGAGTGAGTATATACGTAAGACGGTTAAAAAGTTTGGCTCCAAACTTACTGAGAACGGTCCTTATACAGCCCGTGCCGGTCAGCTGGTGCATTTAAAAACCGATTTTCACTTCTGTTTGAAGAATACTGATCGCTTGGGAGATATATTGAGCGAATTACATCCTACGCCAGCCGTATGTGGCTTACCTAAGAAGGAAACATACGATTTTATTCTTGCCAATGAAGGGTATGATCGCGGTTATTATGCTGGTATTATAGGATGGATAGACCCTCAGGAACATACCACCTTGTATGTCAATTTACGCTGTATGCATGTAAGTGGCAGAACTGCTAAGCTCTATGCCGGAGGAGGTATTTTGGCTTCATCAACGCTGGAAACAGAGTGGGATGAAACGTTGCATAAGATGGATACAATGAAAAGAATTATTGCGCTATGATGAATAGTATGTACACAGATAAGAAAAGCATCCTGCAGCTGGCTGCTTTGTTAAAGGCACATGGTGTCAGAAAAATAGTGCTTTGTCCGGGTAGCCGGAATATTCCGCTGGTACAGACCTTGGTGAATATACCGGAATTTACTTGTTATCCGGTAACCGATGAACGGAGTGCTGGATTTTTTGCTTTGGGACTGGCACTCCATGGAGGTACACCGGCAGCCGTTTGCTGTACGTCGGGTACTGCATTGCTGAATATTCACCCTGCGGTAGCTGAGGCCTTTTATCAGCAGGTTCCGTTGGTGGTTATTTCGGCTGACCGTCCGGCTGCATGGATTGGGCAGATGGATGGACAGACGTTGCCTCAACCGGGGGTATTTGGAAGTCTGGTGAAAAAGTCAATCAATTTGCCAGAGGTGGAGACTGAAGAAGATGAATGGTATTGCAACCGGCTTATTAATGAAGCTTTACTTGAATTGAATCATCATGGTAAAGGACCTGTACATATTAATGTACCTGTCAGTGAGCCGTTTTTTAAACTTCCGGTAGCCGAACTTCCGGAGGTACGTGTAATAACCCGTTATCAGGGGCTGAATGTATACGATCAAGACTATCAGCCACTGATTAACCGTTTGAATCGTTATCAGCGGCGTATGGTGGTGGTAGGACAAATGAATCTAATCTATTTGTTTGACAAACGATATACAAAGATGCTCTATAAGCATTTCACTTGGCTTACGGAGAATATCAGTAATCAGACCGTGCCGGGTATGCCGATACGGAATATCGAGCCGCTCTTATGCTCCATGGATTTTGAACAACAGCAAAAAATGGCTCCTGAATTACTGATTACTTATGGAGGACATATCATTTCGAAGCGCTTGAAGAAGTTTCTGCGCCGTCATCCTCCGGTGGAACATTGGCATGTTTCATCCGATGGTGAGGTGGTTGATTTATTTGGTTCGCTGACCACAGTCATAGAGATGGATCCTTTTGAATTCTTGGAAAAGGTTGCTCCGATGATGGATACCCGTACTCCCGATTATCCCCGGCAGTGGGAGGCACTTTCAAAATCTATTCCTCAGGCTGCATTCCCTTATTCAGAAATGAGTGCAATAGGCGAAGTAATCCGTCGTCTTCCTGCTCCCTGTTCTCTTCACTTAGCCAACAGTTCGGTGGTACGTTATGCGCAGTTCTTCAATTTGCCGGAAAATGTTGAAGTCCTTTCAAACCGTGGAACGAACGGAATAGAAGGTTCACTCTCTACAGCTGTAGGCTATGCAGCTGCTTCTGAGAAGTTGAATTTTATTTTTATAGGGGATTTGAGTTTCTTCTATGATATGAATGCCCTTTGGAATGTAAACTATGGGGCTAACTTGCGTATTCTTGTATTAAATAATGGAGGAGGGGAAATATTTCATGCGTTGCCTGGTTTAGAGTTACATGCTCATGCCGTTCCTTTTGTTACCGCAAACCATCAGGCATCGGCAAAGGCATGGGCAGAAGACAGAGGATTTGAATACTTGTCGGCTCATACAGAAGGAGAATTGCTTACGGTTTCGGAACGTTTTACGGAACCTTCAGTGACTACACGTCCCATGCTGCTTGAAGTGTTTACAGATAAAGAACATGATGTGGAATATCTGAAAGCTTACTATCGTAACTTGAAGTGAGTGAATGCTTAAGCGAGTTGGAAATTTCAGGCTGGTTCCCTTTTTATTATGAAATAGCATGAAGAAGCTGCTTAAAAGGGGGAGAAGCCACAGGTCAATAACTCAAAACTTATAAACTTATAAACTCAAAACATATGTCACAAAGAGAATGGAAAACCATAAAAGAATACCAAGATATTCTATTCGAGTTTTATAATGGAATTGCCAAGATTACGATTAACCGCCCGCGTTATCGCAATGCCTTTACACCAACTACGACCACTGAGATAAGCGATGCATTATACTACTGTCGCGAATGTCAGGACATTAATGTAGTGGTACTGACCGGCGCTGGAGATAAAGCTTTTTGCTCAGGAGGCGATATGCATGTAAAAGGACATGGCGGCTATGTCGGGACCGACGGTGTTCCCCGTTTAAATGTATTGGATGTACAGAAGCAAATTCGCTCCATTCCTAAACCGGTTATTGCTATGGTCAACGGATATGCCATCGGAGGCGGACATGTGCTTCATGTGGTATGTGATCTGACCATTGCTTCCGAGAATGCGATATTCGGACAAACAGGTCCCCGGGTGGGAAGTTTTGATGCCGGATTCGGTTCTTCTTATCTGGCACGTATTGTCGGACAGAAGAAAGCACGTGAAATATGGTTCCTGTGCCGTCAGTATTCTGCGAAAGAAGCGTTGGAAATGGGATTGGTGAATAAGGTCGTTCCGTTTGAACAGCTGGAAGATGAAGTGGTGGAATGGGCAGAAACCATGATGCAGCATAGTCCGCTTGCGCTGCGTATGATTAAAGCCGGGCTGAATGCCGAGCTCGATGGGCAGGCTGGAATACAGGAACTGGCTGGCGATGCTACCATGCTATATTATATGACAGAAGAAGCTCAAGAAGGTGGAAAAGCTTTTTTGGAGAAACGTAAACCCGATTGGAGTAAATATCCCAAGTTCCCTTAATTTGTTTGTCTATGTATCGCATTGATATTATCCCCCGTACGCTTCACTTTAAACAGCCGGCAGGTACTTCGCGCGGGGTTTATCATACGCGCCGGGTGTGGTATCTTCGCGTAACCGATGTGCAGACTAGGTGTTACGGCATAGGCGAGTGTGCGCCTTTGCCTGATTTGAGCTGTGATGCTGTTTCCAACTATGAAGAAATTCTTTCCGGAATTTGTCGGACATTTGAGAAGAGTGGAGTACTCGATTATGATTTGCTTCGTCCTTATCCTTCCATGCTTTTCGGCTTGGAGACAGCTTTATTGCATTTGAGGGCTGGAACTTTGCAGCTTTATTCTACTCCTTTTTCAGAGGGGCGAGAAGGCATTCCCATTAACGGACTGATATGGATGGGAAATTTTGAAGAAATGTATCGTCGCATTGAAGAGAAAATGCGACTTGGATTCCGCTGTATCAAGTTGAAAATCGGAGCTATAGAGTTCGATAAAGAAATAGAACTGTTGGCGCATATCCGAGAACGTTTTTCGTCAGATGAAATAGAATTGCGTGTAGATGCGAACGGAGCCTTTGCTCCCGAAGAGGCTTTAGAGAAACTAAAGGCGTTGAGTGCCTTTGATTTGCATTCCATCGAACAGCCGGTTCGGGCTGGACAGTGGAACGTGATGGCACAGCTTTGCACTCAGTCTCCTGTTCCTGTTGCTTTGGATGAGGAATTGATAGGGGTGAATAGCAGAGAGCAGAAAATGGAATTGTTAGACACAATTCGTCCTCAATATATTATCTTGAAACCGTCGCTGCATGGGGGATTGTATGGAGCTTCGGAGTGGATAGATTTAGCTGCCGAGCGCGGATTCGGCTCGTGGGTAACTTCTGCATTAGAGTCGAATGTGGGCTTGAATGCTATCGCTCAGTGGTGTGCTACGCTGCATCCGGTGTTGCCTCAGGGGTTGGGAACGGGCTTGCTGTTCACTGATAATATCGATTATCCGCTTCAGATAAAAGGAGACTGTCTCTGGTTTTCTCCAGAGGGTTCTGAACCCGACTGGAATGATTTTTTAGGTAGTTAAGATGGAACGGTTTGTTACAGTTATTCAAAAGCAGACGATATCAATTAGTGGAAAAATCTATACTGCGTCTGATTGTAGTGGTCGGTTGTTGAAAGACTTTGGTGAACAGTATGGAGCCGATAGTTTTCAGGTATCGCTTGCTGAATTTTTAGCGGAATGGTTTGACGGAAATGAAACTCTGCGTGTACATACATCCGGTTCTACGGGAAAGCCTAAAGAACTATGGGTGGAAAAGAAGCGGATGATGAATTCAGCCATGCTTACGGTTGCATTCTTGAATTTGCAGTGCGGAGATACGGCATTGCTTTGCATGCCTTTGAAATATATTGCCGGAAAGATGGTGGTGGTACGTGCATTGGTGGCTGGATTAGATTTGCAGCTCGTTCCTCCTTGCGGTCATCCTATGGAAAGGATGGAAAAAGCCCCTTGTTTTGCAGCCATGATTCCCATGCAGGTGTTTAATTCCTTGCAGGTACCGTCAGAGGCAGAGAAACTCAGACAGGTGCGTCATCTGATTATTGGTGGGGGAGCTGTTGACCAACAGTTGGAAGGAAAATTGAAGGCATTTCCTTACGAAGTATGGAGTACGTATGGCATGACGGAAACCTTGTCGCACGTGGCTCTGCGGAGGCTTAGTGGGGAGCAAGCTTCCGAATGGTACATTCCTTTTCCGGAGGTATCCTTGTCGCAAACCGAGGAAGGTACACTGGTAATTGAAGCCCCTTCAGTGTCGTCACAGAAGTTGGTAACGAATGATATAGTGGCGTTTGATGGAAGGGGATATTTTAAGGTAGTGGGTCGTAAAGATAATACAATAAATACCGGAGGAGTAAAAGTACAGATAGAGCAAGTAGAGGATGCCTTACGTGCGCACATGCCGTTTCCGTTCATGATTACTTCTCTTCCAGACGTGAAGTTTGGTGAGTGTATTGTGCTGCTGGCTGAGGCTGGGGAAGAGGCTGGAAAAACAATAGAAAAGGCTATTGAGTTGCTTCCTGTTTATTGGCGACCTAAGCGGATTTTTTTTGTCAACTTTCTGCCTCTTACGGAAACAGGAAAGCCTGATCGGGCTACTGCCAAACGTATGGCTGCCGGTTTAAAACGGTGAAAAGCATATGCTTTCCCGAAATCGTGGAGATGTTCGATGCACTGGGCGATGCATGTCGGTTGGAGGTTGCCCGCGAAGGAGCCAAGAAGCGTCTTATCTGGAAAGGACGTAAGTTTCATGCCCTACCAGCCGGATTACTGCCGGCCGTTACAACACCTCTCTTCCGTTTCACGGACAAGCTGCGGATTCTGGGTGAGCCTTGGCGCAAGAAAGGAACCAACCCAAATGAAACCGTGGCCCAACTCACAGCCCGCCGTTTGGGAAAATCGTTTGTCGACTATGCTGTCGACCCTTTCCTGTCGGGTGTCTATGCCGGTGACCCCAACCGGTTGGTAACCCGCTATGCCTTGCCCAAGCTCTATAACCTGGAGCAGAACTACGGCAGCTTTATCCGAGGTACGATTGCCAAGGCCAAAGAGCCGAAACCGGAACGCGACAAGAAGGCTACCAAGCAGGTCTTCTTGGCAGCCGGCGGATTGAATTCGCTGGTAGATGCCTTGCAAAACTACATCGGCACCGAACGCATTCTCACCGGTGTAAGCGATACGCAAGTGATACCCGATGCAGCCGGTGGCTGGCAGGTAACCTTTAAGCATCAAGGCAAGCAGCAGACAGTAACCACCCGCCAGATAGTAACCACCATAGGCAGTTACAGCTTGCCGGAGCTGCTGCCGTTTGTAGACAAGGATGCGATGAAACAGATAAACAACCTCTATTATGCTCCCATCGTACAGGCAGCCGTCTGTCTGCCCGACGAAGTCTTACCCGATTTTCAGGTATTCGGCGGACTCATTCCGTCGCGTGAGCATAAAGACATACTGGGCATCCTCAACCCCTCTGCCTGTTTCGCACGACGTACAGCCGGACGCGGAAATACTTTGGCCATCTTCATGGGCGGTGTGCGTCATCCCGAGTACATCACCATGACCGACGAGCAGTTACGGGAAATCGTGTTGCGCAACCTCCGCACCATGTTGGGCATAAACACCCAGCCTACCGTTATCCGCTTTTTTCGTCACACCAGAGCCATTCCGCAGTACGAAGTCACCAGCGGTGAACGCTTTGCAGCCATAGCAGCGGTGGAAGAACAGTACAAGGGACTTTACATCAAAGGAAACCTGTGTGGCGGTATCGGTATGGGCGACCGCATTCACCAGGCTTATCAGACGGCTGAAAGCATCCGGAAGTGCATAAATAATTAGTTTTATCTGCTCCGATTTTATGGATGGGGCTGGCAAATGTTTGTAAACAGACAGACATTTGCCAGCCCCAAATGTTTTTTCAGGCTTTGCAATAAGCGATTAACTCAATACAAATATTGGCAGGAGCATTTTCGCCTACACAAAGTCCCCAGTTAAAAGTCACGCCTGTCAGTTGTTGCAATTTCTCAGAAATCAGGTTCATACAATCTGCAGTAGGTCCCTTTTTAAATATGAAATTCAATATCAAGTCACTATAAATATTTATGTTCTCCATATTAAGATTTTCAAAGACTTCTGTTATTGAATCTCCGTAGAAAGTTGAAATGCAGATCTTGCTGGTCTTGCAAGCATCCTCAAAATCATGCTCTACCAAAGGTATATACGGTTTCAAGCCTTTTCTGGTACATCCCTGGCAATGCATATTCTTAATTTTGAGAAAAAGAGCATGTTTTTCTTCATTCTTCAGAGGACAAAGACTTAAATCAGGCTGATATTCCTTGATACTAAGTATTATATTATCAAATTCGTTCATCGTTGCATCGTTTAAAGTGATAGCCTACTTTAAGACTGGAGGCTATGCTTATATTTCAGAGCCAGATGCCACATATTCGGATGGAATTTTCCATGTGGATTTTTTTAGACTATCTCGTTGTTCAGTTCTTTTAAGAGCAATCGTGCTGTCTGCTGTTCGGCAATAGTCATTCTTGAGGATTTTGCTATAATCTCCAGAGCTTCTGCTGCCATTCCATTTTTTATAATACTGCGAGTAGAAGACAAGCGTGTCTGCATCGTTTTTTTATATTGAGGATATTCCTTTTCTATTTCATCTGCAGTTATTTCAAGATTCTTTTTAACCAGCGGATACAAATTGAGAAATGCCGCTTTGCCAACAGAATTTAAAATGTTTTTCAGGTTAAATCCTTTATTCTCAACGTATTTCTTCATAAATTTACTTTGAACTTTATAGGTGGCAGACCGAGTGGTTTTCTGCATAATCTTTTTTTTCTTTGATATTTCTATATTAGATTGTGACCAATAGATTTCTCCAATAGGAGTCACTGTCGTTTTCTGTGCTGTAATTTGCATTACTTCACTCAGTTCTGAATACTCCTTTGGAAATTCTGATTTAATATAGTTTTGTACTATATTGATAAGCTCTTGCTCTTCTCCCAATCTTTTTCCGTCATATGCTATGAATTTGTTTTGGGGAATAATGAAAGAATTCAGTGGATGTATCAAGCGAAGAAAATGCGCTACAAGTATTGAAAGTTCGTTCTCATTCGGTAGTCTGTCAATGTATCTGATATGTTTTTCGTTAGCCATCCATTCAGCTCTGTTTGTATTTACGAATACACGACTTAAACGTTGTTTTCCAATGAAATCATAACCTACAGGAACGATATGTGCAAGATACCATCCTGATGTATTCAAGTTGATTTTATTACTGCTATCGCAGATATAATATGCCAAATCTCGTTCTTCAGAAGTAGAACCAAATGAGCAAAGTACGTTTTTCTGGTTTAGATGTTCAAGTAAATCGAAAGTAGTGTAAGTCTTATCAGATAGCTTCATTGCTACAAAAGGCATGGCAAATGTATTATCACAGAAAAATGTTTTTAATCCGTTTTTATACACAGATAAAAAACCTCTGCGTAACATATCATATTTATCCTTTTTAGCACTTCCATAGAGACGAATTGGAAACACTGCGTCAGTACGTTTCACATATTCCATTAGTGAATTGTGAATAGATTTTATTGACTCCTTGTTTGCAAACTGCCACTTAATCATCTTGTTAAAGAAATCCTCTGCATTTTTCGCATGGCCATTTTCAAAGGGAGTTATTGTATAATGCTCCTTGATATACAGAATCATATCATTTATTTTGGAGCTATATTCTATGTTTTTATTCTTCATAATATTATTCTTTTTTGAAATTGTTCAAGAAATTAAAATAATGACGGATATTCGACATACTGGTTTGTATGGTCTTTTTTATGGAAGTCACTTTAATATTGTTTTTGGATTCCGAATCGATCAGTTTCAGAAAATCCTCCCGTTGCTGATTCGTTTTCAGCGTAGCAGCTGCCAGATAAGGATTCGGATATTTACCGTATATTGAAGTATATTTATACCACACGATAACACGCTGCAGGCTGGATATAACTTTAGGGATATTATCGTACTGCATATTTATAGATTCCAACCATCCTTTAAACTCCTCTTCATGCGGAATTTTCAAATTTACAGTGGTGTAGACTGCTGCATATTCAGTCATACTGGCCAGGAACTCCATATAATAGTTTATGGCATTTATTTCCTGTTTGGTAAAAGCCTTCTTATCAGACTCAAGCATTTCCTGCATCGGAGTTACATATGCAATGTTAAACATATCCAGTGCAAAATCTGCAAGGCTGTCGCCATGCTTAAACAAATGGTGGAAAGCACTGTAAACATCTACGTATGTTTCATTGTATATTCGCTCATAAGCCGACATGTAGCTATTTACTATCTGTTGCAAATACCGCTTGTCGGTAATTCCGTGAGACGCTTGAAGCCAATTACAAAACCTTGTTTCCATATAAGGAGCTACAATTGCAAAGTCCATTTCCTGGTCATCACTTTGCTCCAACAGAGTCCATATTGATTGTTTCGCTTCCATAATCGTTTGTTTTTCTGCAAAAGTAATGAACCTCCAGCAATAATCGTTGTTGGAGAGCCTGAGAATTTTCGGGAAAATGCGAATGGCAATCATATATACGTGAGTTCGGGATAAGAAAGTATCTTTAAAAGTTGGTAATCACCGAATTA
>URDR01000025.1 GCA_900546645.1 uncultured Bacteroides sp.
AAAGAGCGTACAGGCTTTTCTCCTCCACTAACACAGAAAGCACAGGTATTGAAGCATCCTCTGGTAGTTTCCAGTTGTACAAAAGGTTTTTCCCAGTTGAAGAAAATACTTTGCTCCGGGTTGACTAATCGGTCAAAAGCTAATACACGGGCCAGTCCGTTATCACAATAGTTTCCGTTTTCGTCTATATAGCATAGTCCGGTAACTTGATTCCAGGCTTTCGGGCAGTTCCACTTCTTTACCCATAAAGGAAACATTTCTTCTCCTTCACCTCTGAAAACACAGGTAACAAATGGGTTGCAGCGCAAAAAATGTTCATTATTTCCTAAAAACTCCGGTCCTCCCAATATGATAGCGCATTGAGGCAATAAAGCAGATGTCCGTGAAAGAATATGCATGAGTGCCTCATGATTGAATAGCCAGCAAGTTGCTGCTATGATATCGGGTTGGTGTCGATAGATTTCTCCGGCAATCATCCCCGGATTTTCATTAATGGTGGCAGAAACCATTTTCCATTCGATGGAATTATCCTCCATCAGTTGGGCATGAAGTGCGGGCAAGGCTAATGAAGAGTGAGCATAAGAACTGTTCAAGTCGAGCCAGAGAATTTTCATATAATGATAGTTTAATTCGTTAAGTTTATAAGTTCTTTTAATTTATAAATTTTACGGCTTTTTTATTTGGTTATCGGCTGATGTGAACTCGAAAGCTAAAGGACTGGAAACTTATGTTCAGCTTCATCAAGTACGTTTTTTGAGTATGCCTTAAGTTTTTTCTTGCCTGATAAAAAAGGTTTAAGCAAGAATAGGTTTGAGCCAAATAGGATATCTCCGTTTAAGGAAATTTGAAAAGCTCTTTAAAAGGCTGTCTCAAAACAAGGAACAGTCTGTGCAGACTATTTCCTGTTTTGAGACAGCATGAAATATGATACTATGATTAAAAAATCAAATCAAGTATTGTGAGCTGATTGACTCATTCGTCATGACGCGGCGGATGGTTTCAGCAAACATATCAGCAATAGAAAGTTGTTTTACTTTGGCACAGCGGTTTGAGTAAGGGATGCTGTCAGTAAATACCATCTCTTCTAATTGCGAGTTTTGTACACGTTCAGAAGCCGGACCCGACATTACACAGTGAGTTGCAATGGCGCGTACAGAGCGTGCACCAGCTTCTTTCATGATATCAGCGGCTTTAGTAATGGTACCAGCTGTATCTACCATGTCATCAATCAAGATTACGTTTTTGTCTTTTACGTCTCCAATGATCTGCATAGAAGCTACAACGTTTGCTTTCTCACGGGTTTTGTGACATAAAACCAAAGGTACATCAAGGAATTTGGCATATGTACTGGCACGTTTTGAACCTCCGACATCAGGAGTTGCGATAGCTAAATTTTCCAACTTCAGTGACTGAATGTATGGAGCAAAGATGGCAGAGCCATACAGGTGGTCGACTGGAATGTCGAAGAATCCCTGAATCTGGTCAGCATGTAAATCCATTGTAATTAGACGGTCGATACCGGCTACCCGCAATAAGTCGGCTACCAGTTTAGCTCCGATAGAAACACGTGGTTTGTCTTTGCGGTCTTGACGAGCCCATCCGAAGTAAGGGATTACAGCGATGATACTTTTGGCTGATGCACGTTTAGCTGCATCAATCATCAAGAGTAACTCCATCAAGTTGTCAGAGTTAGGGAAGGTTGATTGAACTAAGAAAACATGTTGTCCGCGGATTGATTCTTCATAAGAAACAGAGAATTCTCCATCGGCAAAGTGAGTGATGTTCATGTTTCCAAGTTCGCATCCTAAACTATTGCAGATTTTTTCTGCGAGGTATCTCGAATTTGTACCCGAGAATACTTTGAAAGGTGTTGTTCCGTTCATTTGTATGATAGATATGTTTGAGTTGCAAAGTTACGCCATTTCTTTAAGCCATACAAAAGTTTCAGTAGAAAAGATGTTTTCTCGATGTACTTTTCAGATAGAATGCGCCGAAATTTAAATTTAGCTTTCACGAAGAACTTTATTATACGGGCTGTCAGACGCTCAAATAGATGACTGACATTTGTTTTATGGAAGGGAGTAATTCTTTTTCTTTTTTGCCTATTTTATGAATATATAATTGAAAAATGATGTATAAATGCTTCTTTTAACATAAATATTATTACCTTTGGGCATTCCTAACCGATGAAAGACATGAAAATAGTAATCTTACAAACCGATATCTATTGGGCAAATCCGAAGAAAAACTTGGAGTGTGCGGAAGAAATGTTGAAGAAGTACGCAGAGGTGGATTTGTTTGTTTTACCTGAGATGTTTTCTACTGGATTTTGCACGCAGCCACAGGGCATTGCCGAACCGGTGGAGAGTGAGTCCTTGGTGTGGATGAAACGTGTGGCAGCCGAACGGAACTGTGCGATAGCCGGAAGCGTGGCAATAGAAGACGGAGGAAAATTCTTTAACCGTTTTTATTTTGTGCATCCCGATGGATTAGTGCAATCTTATGATAAAAAACACTTGTTCACTTATGGAGGAGAGCATAAACAGTTTACTCCCGGAACAGAACGGGTAATTGTTTCTTATAAAGGAGTGCGTTTTTTGATGCAAATTTGTTATGACTTGCGTTTCCCCGTATGGTCACGTAATCGTGGCGATTATGATGTAGCCCTTTATGTAGCGAGCTGGCCAGTTCCTCGTATTGAAGCTTGGAAAGCTTTGCTTCGGGCTCGTGCAATAGAAAATCAGTGTTATGTGGTAGCTGTAAACCGGGTGGGAGAAGATCCTAATTGTTCTTATTGCGGAGGCAGCGAAGTAATTAATCCTTACGGAAAAACCATAGCGGTTTGTGAAGATTATAAAGTTTGTGGGGCGGAAGCTGTGATTGATATGGATGTATTGGAAGATTTCCGGAAGAAATTTCCGGTACTAAATGATGCTGATGATTTTTGTTTGCAATAATAAATCTATGATATAATGGAAAACTCAACGAAACTTTTACTTTTAGGGGATCAGGCAATCGCTTTGGGAGCGATTCATGCAGGTATTTCCGGAGTCTATGCGTATCCGGGTACCCCCTCTACTGAAATTACTGAATATATACAAGAATCCCCGTTAGCAAAAGAACGCGGGCTGCACAGCAGCTGGTGTACCAATGAAAAAACGGCAATGGAAGCTGCATTGGGTGTGTCATATGTAGGAAAGCGTGCATTGGTTTGTATGAAGCACGTGGGGATGAATGTCTGTGCCGATGCTTTTGTTAATTCTGCTATTACTGGAGTAAATGGAGGTATTGTGGTATTGGCTGCTGATGACCCTTCGATGCATTCTTCGCAGAATGAGCAGGATTCTCGATTCTATGGAAAGTTTGCTATGATTCCTATTCTTGAACCTTCTTCGCAACAGGAAGCATACGATATGATGAAGTATGCATTTGAACTTTCAGAGCGTGAGAAGCTTCCGGTGCTGATGCGTATCGTAACTCGTATGGCGCATTCTCGTGCGGCAGTGAAAGTGAGAAACTGTGCTGCCGAGGTGGCTTGTACGCAAAGAGCCTCTATGCCATCCGATTGGGTTTTGCTCCCCGCAAATGCACGTCGCCGTTATCAAGAGGTTGTCCGTCTTCAGCCTCAGTTAATAGAACTGTCGGAAACGTCTGTTTATAACAAGAAAACAGGTCTGCCTGTGAAGGAAGTAGCAGAGAAAGGGATTATAGCTTGTGGTATCGGATATAATTATGTGATGGAAAACTATCCCACAGGCTGTCCGTACCCTTTGTTGAAGGTTTCGCAATATCCTCTTCCGGTGGAAGCTGTAACCCAGTTGGCAGATGCATGTAAGGAGATTCTTGTGGTTGAAGATGGCCAGCCTTTTGTGGAAGAACAATTGAGAGGTGTACTTCCGTCACGCTATGTGGTGAAAGGACGGTTGACCGGTGATTTGCCCCGAACTGGTGAGTTAAATCCGGATAATGTAAAAACAGCTTTGGGAATGAAGATAGAGCAGGTTTACGCTCCGGCACAAAATCTGGTTCCTCGTCCGCCTGCCTTGTGTAACGGATGTGGTCACCGCGATGTGTACGATGCCCTGAATAAAGTGGCAGCCGAATATCCGGATGCTAAAATATTCGGAGATATTGGTTGCTATACCTTGGGAGCTCTTCCTCCGTTCCGGGCTTTGGATAGCTGTGTAGATATGGGAGCCTCGATTACAATGGCAAAGGGGGCGGCAGATGCCGGGCTTTTTCCTGCCATTGCAGTAATAGGCGATTCCACATTTACTCATTCCGGTATGACAGGTTTGCTGGATGCAGTCAATGACCATGCCAACATTACAGTGGTTATTTCCGATAATCTGACAACAGCTATGACCGGAGGACAGGATTCTGCAGGAACAAATAAGTTTGAAGCGATTTGCCTTGGTCTCGGAGTAGAGCCCGAACACGTACGGGTAGTGGTTCCGTTGCCTAAAAACATGGAGGAGATTACGCGTATTATCCGTGAAGAAATAGAATACAAGGGGGTATCGGTGATTATTCCTCGCCGTGAGTGTATGCAGACATTAAACCGTAAATTGAAACAAAAAAGAGCAGAACAAAAATGAAAACAGATATCATACTTTCAGGTGTAGGCGGACAGGGAATTTTGTCTGTTGCTACAATCATTGGGGAAGCTGCTACGCGCATGGGGCTGACACTGAAGCAAGCAGAAGTACATGGAATGAGCCAGCGTGGTGGTGACGTTCAGTCTAATCTCCGCTTATCGGATGCACCGATATCATCCGATCTGATTCCCTTAGGGGCAGCCGATATGATTCTTTCATTGGAACCCATGGAGGCTTTGCGTTATTTACCCTACTTGTCGGCAGAGGGATGGATTATAACCTCTACGGCTGCATTCAAGAATATTCCGAATTATCCGGATGAAGAGGCACTGATGGCTGAATTAAATTCGCAGCCTCATGTGGTAGCCTTGGATATAGAGAAACTCGCAAAAGAGAATCAGATGCCTAAATCGGGAAATGTTATCTTGTTAGGAGCCGCAGCCGCTTTCCTGAAGATTTTAGATGCTTCCACCTTGCGTGAAAGTGTAGGACGGATTTTTGCATCAAAGGGAGAAGCTGTGGTTGAAATGAATAACCAGGCTTTTGATTTTGGATATGATTTTGTGAAACGTCTTAATTTTTCCGGTTTATGAGCAGAGTGTTTAGTGAGGAACTCGTTTCCTCGGTTGCAAAAGAAATGAAGGTTGCCGATTTGCAGAATGCTACAATCGGTGATGTATTGCTTGTTGCTTCCCGGCTGGAGGAGTTGACTGGAATTCCTTTTATCCGCATGGATCAAGGTTCTCCCGGACTGCCGGCGAACCGAGTAGGAATCGAGGCTGAAAAGGCTGCTCTCGACAAAGGTCTGGGAGCTCAATATCCGGCTGCCGCGGGTGTGCCTGAATTGAAAGAGGCTGCCTCTCGGTTTGTGAAAGCTTTCATTGATATTGATATATCTCCGCGGGCTTGTTTACCCACCACCGGTTCGGTAGCTGCCTCTTTTGGCTCATTCATTGCCTGTACACAGCGTATTCCCGGCAAAGACAAGGTGCTTTTTATTGATCCGGGCTTTCCTATCCAAAAGTCACAGCTGCGTATTTTAGGCATTGGTTGGGAGTTGTTCGATATCCATGATTTTCGGGGCGAAGCTTTACGGGCAAAACTGGAAAGTTTTCTAACTAAAGGAGATATAGCAGCTATTGTTTATTCTAATCCGAATAATCCGGCATGGATTTGTCTGGAGGAAGAAGAATTAAAAATTATTGGTGAACTGGCTACGGCTTACGATGTAGTTGTCCTCGAAGACCAGGCTTATTTTTGCATGGATTTCCGCCATCCGTTCGGTCGTCCGTATCAGCCTCCTTTTGTACCGACTGTAGCCCGTTATACCGATAACTATATTCTGATGCTTTCTGCTTCTAAGATATTCAGCTATGCAGGTCAGCGTATCGCTTTGGCGTGTGTATCCGATAAGCTGTTCGACAGTCAGTATCCGGCTTTAGCGAAACGCTATGAAGATTCAGGGGTTTTCGGACCTACTTTCATAGCCTCTATTATGTATATGATTACTTCGGGATGTACGGCTACTACACAATATGGAATGGCAGAGATGCTCAACCGTTCGGTTGCTGGTGAGATAAATTTCGTAGAGGATGTACGCGAGTATGAACGCCGTGCCCGTCGTATGAAAGAAATTTTTACATCAAATGGCTTCACGATAGTGTACGACCGTGATGTAACGCAGCAAGTAGGCGATGGCTTCTTCTTTACGTTGGGCTATCCCGGAATGACCGGAGGTGAATTGCTTTGTGAATTGATGTATTACGGGGTGAGCAGTATCTCACTTTCCACCACAGGAAGTGACCAGCAGGGGGTTCGCGCTTGTACTTCACGTATGAGAGAGGAATTATATCCGGTTCTGGAAGAGCGGATGCGTGCTTTCCGGGAAGATCATTCCCTGAAATGGAAACATCTTCAAGATTCATAATTCAATAACTTAAAAACTTAGGAACTCAA
Source organism: uncultured Bacteroides sp. (assembly GCA_900546645.1). GTDB lineage: Bacteria > Bacteroidota > Bacteroidia > Bacteroidales > Bacteroidaceae > Phocaeicola. The sequence goes on from URDR01000025.1 coordinate 6,555, forward strand.
TAACTTAAAAACTACTATGATTTGGAACACAAGTAAAGAATGCATGTCTCGCGAACAGATGCGAGAACTTCAAGGAAAGCGTTTACAGAAACTGGTTGTTTACGTATATCATAATGTCCCGTTTTATCGTCAGAAAATGCAGGAAATGGACTTGTCGCCCGATGACATCCGCAGCATAGACGATATTGTAAAATTACCATTTACCACCAAGCAGGACCTGCGTGATAATTATCCTTACGGACTTCAGGCGGCTCCTCCTTCAGAGATTGTACGTGTACATGCCTCTTCCGGAACCACCGGAAATCCAACCATTGTGGGATATACCCGGAGGGATCTTGCTGTATGGTCAGAAGTAATGGCCCGCTCTTTGTCAGCTTATGGGGTAACGCGCGATGATACCTTCTCTGTTAGCTATGGATATGGACTTTTTACCGGTGGGTTAGGAGCGCATTATGGAGTAGAAAATTTGGGAGCTACTGTCATTCCGGCTTCTACTGGAAATACAGAAAAACACGTACGCCTGATTCGCGACCTTCGTATTACAGGAATTGCCTGTACTCCTTCATACGCTCTTCATCTTGCAGAGGTGATTGAGCGGATGGGAATCAAGAAATCGGAATTAGGTTTACGTATCGGTGCCTTTGGAGCTGAGCCGTGGACTGAAAATATGCGCCGTGAAATAGAAGAACGTCTCGGAGTAAAAGGGTATAATATTTATGGGTTAAGTGAAATTATGGGTCCGGGTGTGTCATACGAATGTGAGGTGCAACATGGTTCGCATATCAATGAAGATCATTTCTATCCGGAAATTATTAATCCGGATACCTTAGAGCCTCTTCCTTACGGTGAGCAGGGCGAACTGGTCTTTACTACGTTGACTAAGGAAGGAATGCCCTTGTTGCGTTATCGTACAAAAGATTTAACTTCGCTGATGGATGATGTTTGTCCTTGCGGACGTACCAGTGTACGGATGACTCCGATTATGGGACGCAGTGATGATATGATGATTATCCGTGGTATCAATGTATTCCCGTCGCAAGTGGAAAGTGTGATTTTACAGATGAAAGAGTTTGAACCACAGTATTTGCTGGTGGTTGACCGGAAAAACAACCTGGATACACTGGAAGTACAGGTGGAAGTACGCCGTGACTATTTTACGGATGACATCGGAGCGATGCTCGGTTTGAAAAAGATGCTTGCCGATAAGCTGAAAAGCGTTCTTTCTATCAGTGCAGATGTGAAGTTGGTTGAACCGAACAGCATTGCCCGCAGTGAGGGAAAATCGAAACGGGTAATCGACAAACGTGTATTGGTCTGATTGAGTTATTGAGTCTTTAAGTTTGTGAGTTTACTGTGTCTATCATCTTATTTTGTGCAGGAACTACAAACTCAAAAAAAACAAGGACTCAACAACTTATCAGCTCAACAACTTACCAACTTAAAAACTTAAAAACTCAACCTTATGACAATAAAACAATTATCGGTATTCTTGGAAAACAAGACCGGAAGAATCAATGATGTAGTCCGTACGTTAGGAAAAAACGGAATTAATATGCATGCCTTCAGTATGGCAGAAACGGCAGATTTTGGAATCTTACGCTTAATAGTATCAGATGTAGACAAGGCGGTGGAGGTATTAAGAGAGCAAGATTTTGCCGTGATGTCAACCGATGTGGTTTGTCTGGACTGTGAGAATGTTCCCGGCTCATTGGCTGTGGTACTTGAGTATTTGGCTGCCGAGCAGATTTTCATTGATTATATGTATGCTTTTGCGCAAAACGACCGTGCGCACGTAGTGATTAAGCCGAATGATATGACACGCTGTCTGGAAGTACTTGAGCGTCATCAGTGTGATGTGCTGACTAAGGATAAACTGTAAAGATGCTGACTGCCTGATTCTTTGGGATAGTGTGCTGAAGCATATAAAAAATGCCTTGATGTTTTTTTTAAAACATTGAGACGTTTAATTTTAAACGTCAAGGCATTTTTTCTGAAACGCCAAGGCATTTTTTGGGAGGGGAGAAAAGTATATGAAAAATAGCAAGATGCCATTCTGTTACAGAGTAGAGCCTGAAACAGAATGGCGTCTTTGTGTATTGTTTCTTTCAAAAAATACAGTTTATCTTCCTCCAGCCGGCAGATTCTTAAGGAAGTAGTCTGCCATTGACTTGCGCAGATGGTAAGTCGTTCCTTCGCCTTCATGGATGCTATGTGTACGCATCGGATAGGAAAGCTGTGAGAAGATTTTTCCATAACGAATCAATTCATTGACCAGACGTTCGCAGTTCTGGTAGTGTACATTGTCATCGCCTGTTCCATGAATCAGCAATAAATTTCCTTTTAATCCGGAAGCATAGCTGATAGGAGAACCTTTCCGGTATCCGTCCGGATTGTTTTGCGGTGTATTCATGTAACGTTCTTGATAAACGGTGTCATAAAGGCGCTGGTCGGCCACGAAAGCGATGGCTATACCGGTGTGGAATACTTCCGGATAGCGGAACATACAGTTCAATGTCTGGCTTCCACCGCCGCTCCATCCGGTAATACCGATTCGGCTTGCATCAATGTAGCTATATTGACGTGCCAAGTCAAGAATACCGCGAGCTTGATCTTCGCTGGCAAATGTTCCTACCTCTCCGTAAATACACTTTCTCCACTCTCTACCGCGTGGAGCGCGTGCTCCTCTGTTTTCGATGCTTACCACAATATATCCCTGATTAGCCAAGTATTGGTGCCATAAATCTCCTCCGCCCCATACATCTTGTACGGTAGCATTGGCTGGTTCTCCATATACGTCGATGATGACCGGATATTTTTTTGAAGCATCGAAGTTTGCCGGTTTAATCATCCATGCATCCAATTCTAATTCTCCGGAACGGACTTTGACAAACTCTTTCGGTTTTAATCCTAATGCTTGATATTCTGCTTTAGCCTGCGCATTGTCTTCAATCATGCGTACACTCTTATGGTTTGGCAGACTGACCATGTCGATTGCCGGAGGAGTAGCGGCGTTGCTGAATGAGTGCACAGCCCAGCGGCCGTTAGGCGATATATTATAACGGTGCTGTCCTGATTCGTTGGCAGGACTTAAGCGTTTCACTTCTCCGTTTCCGAATAAGTTGGCTGAGTAGAGGTAACGCTGGGTAAAGTTATCAGGCGAGGCAATGAAGTATACAATACCTTTTTTTATGTCCATGCCGACCTGTTCAATATAGTCAAAGTTTCCTTTCGTGATGGGCTCTGTCTTTTTGCCGTCGCGACTTACTCTGTACAAGTGACGCCATCCGTTACGTTCACTTTCCCAAGTAAACCATGTATTGTTTTTCAGCCAGGTTACATTGTCGTTTGTTTCCAGCCATGCCGCATCGGTATCGGTGAATATGTTTTCCGGCTGTGGATTTCCGATGGTTGCAATCCATACTTTGTTTGTGTTTTGCTGACGGTTCATTTGCTGAATGAATAATTCATTGCTTTCCGGTATGAAATCCATGCGCATGATGTAGTTGTTGCGCGGGTCGCCCGGTATCTGAATCCAGGTTGTGGCTCCTCCAGCGACCGATACATAGCCCACTTTTACAGCTGAGTTGGTTGTTCCTGCTTTCGGATAAGGAAAGCGGTTAATTTTAGGATAAAGCGAATCTACATTATTGATAATATCAAACCATCCGGTACCCTTGCTGTCGCTTTGCCAGTAAGCAATGTATTTGCTGTCTGGACTCCAGCGGAATCCGTCGCGGCAGTTGAACTCTTCTTCATAAACCCAGTCGAAGGTTCCGTTGATGATTTCATCTGTTCCGTCGGTAGTTACGGCAGTGATGTGTCCGTTGCTCAACTCTTCTACATAGATATTGTTCTGGCTGACATAAGCGGCTTTCCGGCTGTCTGGTGAGAACTTGGCAAACATCAGACTGCTTTCTGGCAAGGTTTTACCTAATTGCTGTAACTTTCCGCTTTTCATGTTGAGTACCCAGTAGTCACCGCGTGTGTCATAGCGCCATACTCGGCGTGTGTTTGTATAAATTAAGACTAATGAGTGGTCGGTGTTGAAGCTGAAGCTGCGTACTTGAAGCGTATCTTGAGTTCCCGGTTTTACGAGCATGGATGCGGGTATCAGCGTTTCCCGTTTTCCGCCTTTTGCCGGATAGGCAATAATGTCATATCCTCCGGCTGGATTTTTTTCGGAACGTGAGTAATGGTCGCCGTCTTCAAGCCAGTTTACATAGGTGCTTCCTTTGGTATGTATCAATCCGCCATAGACTACATTTTCCAGTGTAGGTATCTGCTGCGCCTGCAAGATACTTCCTCCTGATAAAAAGAAAGCAATAGCGGTTAGGGTTTGAGTCAGTTTTTTCATGTCATTTCAAATTTTAAGAATAGATAAACAGATAAGAAGAACGAGGTAACGAGGGAGGTCTCTTCCCTTGTTACCTCGTTTTGCTTTTCCGTATTAATGAGAATTAGTTGATTCCAAGCTTCTTTTTCATGTCTTTGGTCAGAGCGTCTTTGTGCATCAGTACATAGACAGTCTTTGCACGTACGAAGCTTTCAGACATATTCAGATAGCCTCCAAAATCATTGCGGGCTGTTCCCCATGAGTTCTTGGTGATATAATACTTCGTTCCGTTCTGGTCTTTTGCCAGGCCGGTGAGATGCATCAGGTGGTCGTCGGTGGTTACAAACGATTCATATCCAGCCTGACGCACTTCTTGAGTTACATTGATTTCCGGATAGGGACGTTCAAATTTGAAAACCTCAGCCAAACGGTCCTTTTCGTTCATCTTTTGCCAGCGTGCGAAGTCGGTTCCTTTTAAATCTTCGGTTTTTCCCACTTCTGGATTGATGGCAACTCCATGTGTGTAGGCAAATCCGCGTTCACTTACATCTCCGTCCCATGCCACGGTAAATCCATTGTTTAGTGCGTAATCGGTGGCGGCCATCATCTCATCCAGCGGAAGATTATACATTTTGGCATGTTCCCAGTTGTCGGGGATTTCTACCTCAAATTCTTCATAAAAAGGTTTGTGTGAGAAGCTGGTCAGCATGACATAGTCATTGCGGTTGATGCCCAGAGAGGCAGCAAACGATTTCGGAGTATATTCTTTTCCTTTATAAGTAAATGTTTCAGGAAGCTCGCCCATATAGATGTCAAACAAACTCTTGATTAGTTTATTGTATTCAGGGCTGCGTTTCCGTAATTTTACAGCTTGCTCGGCAATGGCAGTCATATATGAGGCTAATTCTCCGTGATTGTGGTTCTTTGAATCGTAGTTGATTCCAGTGTACACTTCTTCGGGAACGATACCCACTTGTTCGAAAGCAGTAAACCAGCTGGGAGTCACACTTCCTTGTCCGATATTTCCGTTACCATGACGGAGGTAGTTGTCTTCCAGTTGATTCATATACTTTTGGCGGACAATGAACATTTCCGACAGGTCGTATTCACCTTTTCCCATACGGAGCAGTTCGGCTTCGATGAATGAAGTTGTGGCAAAGCACCAGCAGGTTCCGGTGGCAGCCTGGTTTTTAACAGGAGTTACTTTCTGGTTAACGATAGTAGTAAACTGATAGCCTTGTGTAGGCTGTTGTGCCCATAGGGTCGTTGAGACCAACGCAAGGGCAGCAAGTGTCATGGTTTTTGTTTTCATGGCTTGTTTATTTTGTATAGAGTTTGTTAGAATCCGAAACGATAGTCATTCCAATATTTGGCAGCCATTTCATCCCAACGTAGAATGGTTGCTCCGATAAAGTCTTTTGTATAATCTGTAAGAAAAGCTTTGGCACGTTCTTCTCCTTTGGTTTTAAGCAGTTCTTGATAACGGCTCTCTACCATAGGAAGTTCACTGAAGGCTTTATCTTCAAAGTGCAGGATGTTTTTTTCCATAATGCTGCGTGCGTTTCCCCAGCGTACGGTTGCCAGTTTATTGGCACGGCGGTAATGCCATAGGGCTGCATCTTCGCGGTAACGGTGATTGCCACAAATTTTATACATGGCAGGCAGGTCGGTAGTTCCTGCAAAAATGGGTACACGTGGACTTTGTCCCGGATTATCCATCGAGAACCAACAAATACCGCCCACTGCGTTGGGAAGCCAACTACGTAATTGGATTACTGTAGAGTAGGCGCACTGGGGAACTGCAATGTTGCGGTATGATTTTACGGCTCCTTCTTTGATGCCGTTTAGCATCTGTACTTCATCGGGACGCATCCATGGGTTGGCTTTCGGGCTGATAATGGTATCTGTCTGTCCGGTCTTTCGATCTTTCTTTACGACTTTCAGGTTGCGGGTAACATCCCACTGAGTACCTTCGTAAGTTTGGCGAAGGAGTGCCATTACATCGGTGGCGTTCAGTTTTTTCTCAGGTTTTACGCTGAAAGGTAATTCTTCTGCATTTTCATCTAAGTTAAGTGAAGGGGCAATGGTGCTGAGTATAAAGAATTCCCGGACACTGAAAGCTTGCCATTTTCCTGCGTAGTTAGGACCTCCATAGGCACGCCAAAACTTGAAGGGCTCTTTTCCGTCCCAGAGTTTCAGTTTTTTGGCTACTTCGAATACATTCTCTGAAGCCATGTAATTATCTTTGTCTTTCAGATTCAGTGTGCTGATGCGTGGAATGTTGGCCGATACACCGACTTCTCCGTCAGGGATGCGTACGGCAGCCCATACGCCACCTATTTTATCCGGACCTTCTCCGAATATCTCAAAATGCCATACTTCTTTGGGGTCGGCGATGGTCAAACATTCTCCGGAATCTCCATAACCATATGTTTTTACCAGTTCTCCCATCAGCTGGATGGCTTGGCGAGCGGTAGAGCAGCGTTCCAAGGCAATGCGTGCAAGTTCTTCTATCATGAACATGCCTTGTTTGTTTTGCAGTGTGTCACGACCGCTGATGGTGGTTTCGCCCATGGCAAGCTGTTTCTCGTTCATACATGGATAAGAGGTATCCAGAAAAGCATAGGTATTACGAACCTGTGGTATTTTCCCTTTTACGGTCAGATTGGTCTGGTCTTCGGGAAATTCAGTATGTATGCGTCCGTTATAAATGGCAGTTACGGTGTCATTCTTATAAGTTTTAGCCGGAACAACATTGACCCAAGAGCGATACCAGCTGTCGCAGGTGTGGCTGGTTATTACCGAACCGTCTGATGAGGCTTCTTTTCCTACCATTATACTGGTGCAGCAGTCAGGGTCATGGAATAACGTATTTTGGGCTGCGAGTGATTGTGAAAGAGCCAGCCCGATAATAAATAAAGTACCGTATAGTTTCATAGTTACTTATTAAGTGTGAATTTGGTTCAAAATTATTAAAAAAAATGAGGGAGACCAAACTTTTTTATTCAAAAACAAAGGATTTGCTTGATTTTTATCTTTTTGTCAAATATTTGTCCGTTCTTTTAATAAGCTTTGTGATGAGGCTATGAAACGAAGTTTTGTCAGGAGGATGCTTTTTGTTTATAACAAGGTATGAAATGGAAATAAGGTTGCTTTGTTATGTGTTTAGGATAAAAAGAAAGCATCTCCTTTTGTTATGTTGGAGATGCTTTCCTGTTAATATAATTTTTTGATCAGGTCACTGCGCCCAATTCGCTTTAGCTCATTGATGATGGAACGCCGTTCTTCGGGTTTGTACCAGAAGAAGAACATGCGCTGCGCCAGCTTTTCTTTCGGAGTTTTAGCCGAATAAATCGGTTCCAATGTGTAAGGATGATAGCCGGTATACCAAGCCTCGGTTGCAACCGTCATGGGAGTTGGTGTAAAGTCTTGCACTTGTTCCAGATGAAAGTCTAAGCGCTTGGTGGTTACAGCCAGTTCTGCCATGTCTTCTTCAGTGCATCCCGGGTGACTGCTGATAAAGTAAGGAATAATCTGCTGGCGCAGATTCAACTCAGCATTCAGCTTGTCAAAAATCTTTTTGAACTGATAGAACTGTTCAAAAGGAGGTTTGCGCATCAGGTATAAAACGTGATCGCTGGTATGTTCAGGGGCAACCTTCAGACGGCCGCTTACGTGGCGTGTAATCAGTTCACGGGTGTATTCGGCTGTGCTACGGTTAACAGCTTCATCTTTGCTCTGGTGGAGAAGAAGGTCATAGCGTACTCCACTTCCAATAAAGCTTTTCTTAATCCCCGGCAAAGCATCTACAGAATGGTAAATGTCGAGTAGAGGGCGATGGTCTGTATTTAGGTTTGGACATACTTTGGGATGAATGCACGACGGGCGTTTACAGCGTTGACATAACTTTAAGTCTTTGCCTCCCATGCAGTACATGTTTGCTGACGGACCTCCCAGATCGCTGAGATATCCTTTGAAATCGGGCATTTGGGTAATAGCCTTTACTTCTTTTAAAATACTTTCCTTGCTTCTGCTTACAATGAACTTTCCCTGATGGGCTGAGATGGTGCAGAAAGCACATCCTCCAAAACATCCGCGGTGAATGTTGACCGAGAACTTAATCATTTCATAAGCAGGAATACGTTTCCCTTTATATTTAGGATGGGGAAGACGGGTATAGGGAAGGTCGAAAGACATATCCAGCTCGCCCTGAGTCATGGGAGGATAGGGTGGATTGACCACGACCGTACGGTTTCCCACTTGCTGGAGAATGCGTGCGGCGGTATATTTGTTAGATTCTTCTTCTATGTGACGAAAGTTTTGTGCTTGTTTTTTCTTGTCTTTCAAGCATTCTTCGTGTGAGAAAAGGGTTAAGTCGTCTGCCGTGTTATCCGGACAAACTTTTTCACCGGAGTGCGTCAGATAAGCCGTCTGAGGAATATCATGGGGAATTTCTTGACTTGTTTTCATGCGACGGCAAAGTTCCATGATAGGCTTTTCTCCCATTCCGTAGATGAGTAAGTCTGCAGGTGCGTCCACCAAGATAGACGGGCGTACTTTATCTTGCCAATAATCAAAGTGAGTCAAGCGCCGGAGTGATGCTTCAATGCCTCCTAAGATGACAGGTACATCCGGGTAAAGTTTTTTTAGAATTTGTGTATATACGATGCTTGGATACTCGGGGCGCATATCATGGCGTCCGTCAGGGGTATAAGCATCTTCACTGCGCAACCGCCGGTTGGCTGTGTATTTATTGACCATACTGTCCATGCAGCCGGGAGAAACCCCGAAGAATAAACGGGGACGACCCAGTTTTTTAAAGTCACGTAAGTCGTCCCGCCAGTTTGGTTGGGGAATGATTGCAACACGCAGTCCTTGTGATTCAAGCATACGTCCGATGACAGCAGCTCCGAATGACGGGTGATCCACATATGCATCTCCACTGAATAGAATTACATCCAGTTCGTCCCATCCCCTGAGTTCTACTTCTTTTTTTGTAGTAGGTAACCAGTCGGTTAAATTATTCTGTTGTTTCTTTATCACGTTCCCAGTTTATGTAAAGCAAAATTAGTTGGTGAAGTCCGAATGCTTTCATATTGTTATGGTAAATCACGTCAATACAAAGGTCAAGCAAATCTTTACTGTTTTCTTCCATTGAGGCGATTAGCGAGCGGACATTCAGTTTAAGTTTATCAAGAACATTCTCGTCTACAATTCCGTTACTGTCAATCAGGTGTTGGAATAGAGAATATTTTTCAATGGTCTGTAAATGCTGTTCCGAGATTTCCATGCTTCGGGTGCCCGAAGCGTTTGTCTGTATTGTGTACATAGCTTTTTTGTTTTAAAGTTAGTTTTATACAGACAAAGTTATACCTTTTTCTTGAATAACCTCGGTTTTCCTTTATTTTTTCATTACAGTGTTTGAGGGTGTAGCTTGCTGTTATGTATGATATTCCAGATATCCTCTTCTGTACCTGAGAAAGGACCGGATTTTTCTAATTTGATGGTCGACATGGCTGCAGCAAAGCAACCTGCTTCTTCGTATGACGCTCCTTTGTTTCGCATATATAAGTATCCTAATACATATGTGTCTCCACATCCGGTGGCATCTACAACGTCTTGGGGAGGATAAGCCGGGATTTGGTGGAATTTCCCCTCTGCGTAAATGAGCGATCCGAGGCTTCCTAAGGTAAGCAAGACCTCTTTTACTCCCCAGTCGGCCAGTTGTAAGGCTGCCTGTTTAGGGTCAGCATATCCTGTCAGAACTTGTGCTTCGTGCTCATTGACTTTTAATATGTCAATATATTTAAGCGCTTCTTTTTTGTCATTCCAGTCTACAGGATATACTTTCTCACCGCGTACTTCGCGGAGGTAACCTTGTGCGTCAACAGCCAAGATGCCTTTCTTTGAAAGCATTTTTACGACATCCAGAGAAAAGTCGTCGGAGAGTAAACTTCCCAAATGGAAGATGTGGGCTTTTTCGTCTTTAAGTTCTTCTACTGTAAAGGGGTCAGCTTTTGCTAAAACACGCTGTGTGCGGTTATCTTGGTTTTCTCCATACGTGTTTTCAAAGTAAACTGTGTTTCTGCTCGGAAGTACTTTTACCTGAATACCTTTTTCCCGCATTTCTTCTACGGCCTTATATTCACTTGGAGCGAGTGCTGTTATTAAGCGATAATTTTTTGTATCCTTCAGATGGCGCATGCCATGTGAGAAATAATAAGAAGTACCCCCTGGGAGGTAAGTAGTCTGTTTCGGAGTTACAATTTTATCTAACGTGATGTGTCCTATGCAGCAAATGTCATTCATTATTATTAATTTTCAAAAATTCGGGCGCAAAGATACGCATATTTTTTGGTTTAGCCTTGTTTGTTTGGAATTTAACGAGTGTGCTTTTTGCTGGATTTATAGGTAAATAATACACTTGTGAAATAAAAATCACTTGAATTCTTGCTGTTTAAGGAAATAAAGCCTTACCTTTAGGGCGTAAAATCTAAAAGAAGTATTTGCTATGCTCTGTTTGGTTGGCGATATGAGCATTTTGTCAGGCTTAGTTAACCGTAGTCTGATACTTGTAGCTTATAAATAGAGAATAGCTGTTATTATTTAACATAAAAGAAAGTTTGAAATGAAAAACAAGAATGTTAAACCAGCAGAAGGAAAGCTGGGAGTTTTATGTGTGGGTCTGGGTGCAGTGGCCACCACATTTATGACAGGGGTATTAATGACTCGCAAGGGATTGGCGAAGCCTGTGGGCTCTATGACGCAATATGACAAAATCCGTGTAGGGCGTGGAGCAGAAAAGAAATATCTGCATTATAATGAAATCGTTCCGATGGCTCAGTTGAGCGATATCGTATTCGGCGCATGGGATGTATATCCTGCCAATGCATATGAATCGGCCATGAACTGTGAAGTGTTAAAAGAAAAAGATATCAATCCGGTAAAAGATGAATTGGAATGTATCGTTCCGATGAAAGCTGCATTCGACCATAATTATGCTAAACGTCTGGATGGAAACAATGTGAAAGACTGCGCTACCCGTTGGGATATGGTAGAAGCTTTGCGTGAGGATATCCGTAACTTTAAAGCTGCTAACGGCTGTAGCCGTATCGTTGTTTTGTGGGCTGCATCAACCGAAATTTATGTGCCTGTCAATGAATCTGTTCACGGCTCTTTGGCTGCACTTGAACAGGCGATGAAGAACGATGACCGCGAACACATTGCTCCTTCTATGTGTTATGCGTATGCCGCTTTGGCTGAAGGGGCTCCTTTTATTATGGGTGCTCCAAATACTACGGTAGATATTCCGGCTATGTGGGAAATGGCTGAAAAAACACAGATGCCGATTGCCGGTAAAGACTTCAAGACTGGTCAGACTTTGGTTAAATCGGGTTTTGCTCCGATTATCGGTACACGCTGTTTAGGCTTGTCTGGATGGTTCTCTACCAATATTCTTGGAAATCGTGACGGCTTAGTATTGGATGAACCTGCTAACTTCCATACTAAAGAGGTTAGTAAACTTTCTACTTTGGAATCTATCTTGGTTCCGGAAAATCAGCCCGACCTTTATACTGATTACTATCATAAAGTACGTATCAACTATTATCCTCCTCGCAATGATGATAAAGAAGGCTGGGATAATATCGATATTTTCGGATGGATGGGGTATCCGATGCAGATTAAGATTAACTTCTTGTGTCGTGATTCTATTTTGGCTGCTCCGCTTTGTCTTGACCTGGTATTATTGAGTGACTTGGCTGCTCGTGCCGGACGTTTTGGAACGCAGCGTTTCTTAAGTTTCTTCCTCAAGAGCCCGATGCATGACTATACTGCAGGTGAAGTACCGGTAAATCACTTGTTCCAGCAGTATGTAATGCTGAAAAATGCACTCCGTGAGATGGGAGGCTATGAAGCTGATGAAGAAATTGATTAATCTGTCAGGTTGCTTTAAATACGCTGAAAGATAAAGAAGTGAGGAGACTGGCGTAAAGTCTGGTTCTCCTCACTTCATTTATTTTAAGTGGTATGGGATTTGTTTAAATTAGAAGTCTTGGACGCTGATTTTAACTGATGGAAAGTTTTTCAAATTTCCCCTTCCAGCCATGCATCAATAAGTTTCCGTGCGATACTTAATTTCTTAGGTATTTCAGGCAAGTTATCACGGGAGTAAAAAGCTCCTGCACTGAGTTCTTCGTTTTGAAGTTTAATCGTTCCACTTTTATAATCAGCATAATAGCCTACCATTATTCCACTCGGGTAAGGCCAAGGCTGACTTCCGTAATATTTCAGGTTTTTGATTCTTAATCCGGTTTCTTCCATGACTTCGCGATGCACACATTCTTCAAGCGTTTCGCCTGGTTCCAGAAAACCGGCAACCAGTCCGTTGAATGTGCCCCGGAAGTTTCGGGCATGTACCAGCAAGATGCTGTCTTCCTTTTTGATTAATACAATAACGGCTGGCGAAATACGAGGATAAAACTCTTGGCGACATTCAGGACATCGTTTAGCTATGGCTGAAACCTGCATGGTAGGCACACCACACATGGGGCAGTAACGGCTGTTCTTATCCCAATTTAATATCTGTGAAGCTTTTCCTGCCTGCTTGTATTCTTCTATGGGAAGCACGTCGAATGACGCACGTAAATCTTTCAGCATCTGCTCGCTGTTTTCATCTCCTGGTATCGGTGCGTATACAGCATAGGTCTTGGCTGGAAATCCGTTTATTTCACCAATCAGGTGGATGGTGCTTCCTATTGGAACCTGAACAGGCGGATGACATGTATAGGGAATGTGGTATCCATTTGCTGTTTTTTCTATAAGTACTTGTCCGTTGAAGAATACAAACCATCCGCAAAGATCTTTTTCTTTTTGCAAATCTGCTTTCATTCGTTTAGTCCTTTCATGGTTAATTGAATGCGTTTACGGTCATAGTCGATACTTAAGACCTTCACCCGGACATGCTGATGGATGCTGACTACCGTAGTAGGATCGCTGATGAAACGGTCGGCAAGCTGAGAGATATGTACCAGACCATTTTCTTTGATGCCTATATCTACAAAGCACCCAAAGTTGGTGATATTGGTAACGATACCTGGCAGTTCCATGTTCTCTTTCAAGTCATCAATGGTGTGTATGTTTTGGTCGAACTGGAAAACTTGAATGGCTTGCCGCGGGTCGCGTCCAGGTTTGTCGAGTTCTTGCATGATATCTTCAAGAGTAGGCAAGCCTACTTGGTCGGTGATATATTTATCAAGTTGGATCTGGTTTCTCAACTTTTTGTCACTTATCAAGTCTTGAACAGAGCAGTGAAGGTCTTGTGCCATTTTCTCTACAACCGCATAGCTTTCCGGGTGTACGGCTGAATTGTCCAGTGGATTTTCGCCATGAGGAATGCGGAGAAAACCGGCGCATTGTTCAAAGGCTTTGGCTCCCATGCGGGGAACTTTCAGAAGTTCTTTGCGTGAATGGAAAGCTCCGTTTGTGTTACGGTAATCTACGATGTTTTGAGCCAGAGTAGCTCCCAAGCCAGATACATAGGTCAGCAGATGCTTGCTGGCGGTGTTTACATTTACTCCGACCAGATTTACACAGCTTTCTACAGTCTGGTCGAGTGAAGCCTTTAATTTACTTTGGTCCACATCGTGTTGATACTGACCTACGCCGATGGACTTGGCATCTATTTTTACGAGTTCTGCCAAGGGGTCAATCAGTCTTCTTCCGATGGAAACCGCACCTCGGACTGTTACGTCATAATCAGGAAATTCTTCGCGTGCCGTTTTGGAGGCTGAATAAATAGAGGCTCCGTCTTCACTTACTACGAAGACCTGTATTTCCCGGTCATAACGCTGTGAAGTTACAAATTGCTCGGTTTCGCGGCTTGCCGTTCCGTTGCCGATAGCAATGGCTTCTATTTTATATTGTTCAACCAATTTGACCAGCTTTCTTCCTGCCGTTTGGTATTCTGATTTTGGGGGATGTGGATAAATGGTTTCGTTATGCAGCAAAGCGCCTTGTGCGTCAAGGCATACGATTTTACATCCGGTTCGGAAACCAGGGTCAATTCCGATGACTCGTTTTTGTCCTAAAGGAGGAGCGAGCAACAGCTGACGCAAATTGCCTGCAAATACACGGATGGCCTCTTCATCGGCTTTTTCTTTGCTGATTCCGGCAAATTCGGTCTCGATAGAAGGTTTCAGCAGTCGCTTGTATGAATCGTTGACAGCTTCTGCCACTTGAAGCGAACACATATTATTTCCGTGTACGAATTGCCTTTTCAGTTGCTCAATGCAGTTAGCTTCATCTTCAGGAGTAAGCGAAACTTTAAGTATTCCTTCAGACTCACCACGGCGGATAGCAAGCAGGCGGTGTGAACTGCATTTTTTTAAAGGCTCGCTGAAATTAAAATAATCGCGGTATTTAGCCGCTTCTTCGCTTGATTCTTTTCCTTTGACCACTTTTGCGGAGATGACAGCCTGCCGGTTAAATACACCACGTATGACATTACGGGCACGTTCATCTTCATTGACTTGTTCGGCAATGATGTCGCGGGCACCTTTCAAGGCTTCTTCTTCATTGCTTACCTCTCCTTTTATGAAAGCCTGAATCCGTGATTCAAGATGTTTTTCACGCTGCATGAGTAAAATCATAGCGAGCGGTTCAAGTCCCTTTTGTCGTGCAGCTTCTGCTCTGGTTCTTCGCTTGGGCTTGAAAGGTAAGTAAATATCTTCAAGAGTCGTTGCATCCCAGCAGGTGCTGATGCGTTTCTTGAGTTCATCGGTCAGTTTTCCTTGTTCTTCAATGGTAGAAAGAATGGTGTCTTTCCGTTTTGCCAATTCTTTTAATTTTTCGTTATAAGTGGATATATCGCTGATTTGCACCTCATTCATTCCGCCTGTAGCTTCTTTTCGGTAGCGGCTGATGAAAGGAATGGTTGCTCCACTTTCAAGGAGTTTGAGCGTATTTTTTACGTAATGTACCGGTAGCTTAAGAGCTGTGGCAATCATTTGACTGAATTCTTCCATAAACAGGTGTATAATTAATTTATAGATACAAAAATAAGGAAATAGTAGGACTTGAAAGAGGGTGTTGATACTTTTTTCGATTCCTTGTTTAGGCATTTCAAGTTCCTCAAGTGTTCAACTTGTTAGTTGCCAGTTCTTCAGCAGACAAGTTGACGAGGTTTTAGGAAGCTTTTTCTCTGTGTACATAAGTTGCCGGGCATTTCAGAGCCTTGTTGTCTTGTCACCTTGTTATCCTGCCACCTTAAAAGCGAACCTTAAGTTAGGCAAAATAAAAAGCCCGCTGCAAAAGAGTGAAAGACTCTTTTTACAACGGGACTTTTCTATGTTAAAGCAAAAGTGTTATAATTTAAAGCTCATTTTCTTTCCGGAATAGCTGACTTTTTTATCTGCTTTAATCATTACAGTTTCAGCATTTTGTTTTCCCGGTTTCATTACGGTGAGGTTGAACCTTCTGTTTTTCAACATTCCCGGATAACTTCCGTTGCGGTCACTGATTGTCAGTGTGCGGTTGGCATCGTCCCAAGTGAATCGGATGGATGTAAATGCACCTTTTTCGTAGTCGTAGTTATCGAATTCGTCTTCGTATAAGGTGAATTCACCATTGGCTCCCGGATAGATGCAGATATCTAAATCGTTCCATTTCTTTTCGCTTGTATATTGAACTTTTGGTCCAAGCGGTAAGATACTTCCCGCCTTGATATATAAAGGCATTATGCTGATGGGACATTCACGGCTTATTTCACGTCCTCCTTCAATCATTTCATTGGTCCAGAAATCAATCCATTTGCTTCCTTTAGGAAGATAAACTTGAACAGGAGATGAGGCTTTAGCGATATTGGCTACTGTTGCAACTCCTTTGTTTCCTTCTACCTTTTTAGTGTAAAGCGGTTGGGTAACAGGACATACCAAAATATTTTTTCCAAACATGTATTCATTGTCCAGCAAGATTGCTTTACGGTCGGTTGCAAAGTCCATGACTAATGGGCGCATAATGGTTCCGTTTTCATGGGTAACAGCTCCGGTCAGGCTATAAATATAAGGCAACAGTCGGTAGCGCAGGTCGATAAAACGTTTCTGTGCATCGTATGCCCATTCGCCTTCTTTACCAAATCGCCATATTTCATTCATCATCGGTGAAGAACAGTGGTTACGCATCAATGGCATGAAGCATCCCCATTGGAACCAGCGGACATGTAGTTCTTGGTAAGCCACATTCGTACAGTCATTGTTGTACTCCCATCCGAAGAATCCTCCAAGGTCGGTATTCCAGTACGGAATACCGCAAAGAGTAAAGTTGAGCCCGGCAGGAATTTGATTACGGAGTACTTCCCAGCTTGAAACCACGTCTCCGCTCCAGCTTAATGCGCCGTAATGTTGTTGTCCGAAGTATCCGGAACGAGTCATCTGAAATACGCGTTTATCGTTTGAAACCGCACGTTGATTGTTATATACTCCTTGGTTAGTAGCCAGTGGAAAGGCATTATGAACAGAGCGGAAAGAGCCATCGGCGGTCATCAGGTCAAAGTCACTGTCTTTGGGATTCAGGTGGTCGGGCTCAGTCGAGTCAGTCCACCATGCATCAATTCCCATATTATGCAAATGGCTTAAATAGCGCCAGTATAAATCGCGAGCGTCTTTGTTGAACGGGTCGTAAGGATGGGCTCCTGATTTGGGAGGCCATGTTTCGAACTTCAGCAGAGCACCCATTTTGTCGAGTTCTTTAAACTGGTCAGTCCAAGGTCCAAAACTAGCCCATACCGAAATCATGAGATGTGCGTTGTTTTTATGCACATATTTTATCATTTCTTCGGGGGTTTTAAAGCGTGGCTTGTCAAATTTTGCCGTTTTATCTTCTCCGTTAGGCAGATAACGCAATGCTTCTTTATCATCTAGTTTATTGATGTATCGTGGGTTCATGAATTTCATGGCATTCCAGTTAGAGTCACATCCCCAGTATTGCCAGTCTTGAACGATACCGTCGAGAGGAACTTTCAGTTCTCTGTATTTGTCAAGTACCTCACAAAGTTCATCCGGACTCTTGTAACGCTCTCTACACTGCCAATATCCCATTGTCCAGAGAGGGAACATCGGCGCATTTCCAGTCAGATTTCTGATGCAAGCAATTACTCCATCTTGTGTTCCGTCTTCGTACATGAAGTAATAGTCGGCACATTCACCCACTTGCGACGAGAATGAAGTTTCATACGGAGTATCGCTGAACTGAGAGATTCCCGGATTGTCCCAGTATACTCCATATCCTTTTTCAGATGTGAAATAAGGGATGCAGATGTTTGTGTTTCCATTTGAAAGGTGGACTTGTTGATTACGATGGTTCATGGCTCCGCTCTGGCGCTGACCTAAGCCATAGATGGCTTCTTCCGGTTGCAGGGCAAAGGCTTGACTTACGGTAAATGCATCTCTTGTAACATCTTTACGTGGAGTGAAGTTTGTACCTAGCTCTTTTTCTGAAAGCAGCGTATTGCCTTGTAGCGTTTGATAAGTAACCTTACCTGTAGAAGAATGAAGGGTGACCAGCATATTCTCGGTCTTCATTTGGATTTTATCACCGTTTCGTTTGTAAACAATGTTTATCTTCTCTGGAGTTTTTATAATCGGGTAACTTTTTTTATCGGGCATTTGTGCCGAAGGATATTTAATTACGCGTACGATAGAGGGAGAGTAGAAAATAATTTCTCCGTTCAATATCGGGGATGCGGTTTGGAATTTTACCCCACTATCTGTTTCTTTAATGTTTTGTGTCCACGAAGACATACATGATGCCAATGCGGTTAAAATCAACAGTTGTTTTTTCATGGTTCTTTTTTTTATTGTTTTTTCATCGTGTTACAAATGAAGTCATATTTTGTAAAAACCATGAGTAGATAATGCAGCAACTATCGGTAGAATATGAATCAAACCTCCATTTTACCCATTATCGTCCCCTTTTTGATTCAAATCCTTCCCTTCTGCAATCGATTTTTTGTGATATTCGCTAGGAGTCACCCCAAATTCCTCCTTAAAACATGCGGTAAAATGCTTCCGGTTGAAATATCCTAAGGTCAAAGCAACTTCGCTGACTGTTTGGTTCGGACCTTCTAAGAGGCGGCGGGCATGTTGCATTTTAATGTGATGAATAAACTCAAGAGGAGTGCGTCCTGTCAAGGCTTTCAGCTTTCGGGTAAGGGTGGAGCGTGATACGCCTACTCCCGCGGCGAGACGATTGACATCGAAGTCGGGTTCTTCCAGATTCTGTTCGATGGTTTGAGTTGCCTTTTGTAATAAAAGTTTATTAAGAGTAGAGTATTCAGAGTCGGGAGCGTTGTTTTCATTGTTGCAAAAGCTGGAGGCGGTAAGGTAGTTGCGCATCTTTATCAGTTCTTCACTGTCGGCATACAGTTCTTCGTTTTTGCGGTTGATTCTCCGTATATAAATCCAGATGCTGCAGGCAATGAGTCCGGCTCCCAGAATGATATAAAAGAAAATGGCCCATCGTGTTTCGTAGAAAGCGGGTAGTCGCTTAATGTTTAACCGGGTAATTTGATTGCTCCATATTCCATAGTTATCCGTAGCTTTTACTTCAAAAGTATAATTTCCTTTAGGAAGATGTTTGTAAATAGCCGTATTATCTCCGTCTGTTGTGTAATTCCACTGCTCTTCAAGTCCTAACAGACGATATGCATATCGTATTTTTTGCGCATTCAGATAGTTGAGCGAAGAGAAGAAAAGTTGCAAGTCGTATTCATCGGGTTGAAGAATAAGTTGTTTATACTCTTGATTCATCTCTTTTCCCATGATATAAATCTTGGTAATTAAGGTTTGAGCTTCTCCGCTTTTCCGGTCCAATTGACCGGAAGGAGTTACGGCACAAATACCGGGAATGCCTCCGAAATAGAGTTTTCTGTCATGTCCTTCGCAAAGTGCCGTTGGGATAAACCTTCGTAATTTCAGTGATCCATCTGTGGTGAGATAAGTGGAAAAAGAGTGATTGTTTGGATTGTATTCAATGATTTTCTGGTTCATACCAATCCACAGATGTCCATAAGCGTCTGTGGCAAGTTGATTGATGATATCTCCGTTTAATCCGCACAGCTGAGTATGATTGGTCAGTTTTCCGGAAAAAGGAGTGAAGGCATAAACGCCTCCTTCTTGTGTACCCATCCACAATGTTTCATTGTCATCAATAGCCAGGCAAGTAACCGAAGACGGAGACGTCAGATGAGTGTATTTCCCGTCACGTGTAACTCGGTAAACTCCTTTATTTAAGGTGCTCACATAAATAACCCCGTTTTTATCTTCCTTGATAGCTGAAACCGTTCCTAAGGTATCACAAACTGTTTTACAATCTCCATCTTTGATATGATATGCATGTAGCCCCCTGTGAGTACCTATCCAAAGCGTACCTTGTGTGTCTTCGTAAGTTTGAGTGAATGGCGTATTATACTTTGCATCGTTTAATTTGACCATGCGTTTCAAATAGATTTGCATCCCTTTTCTAGAAAGCTCGTAGGCAAAGTTCTGGTTTTCGGGAATCACCCAGACGTTTCCTTCTCGCCGGGAACTGCTTATTTGTTTGACAGAATGTAAAGCCAAAGACGCCAGATGAGAGAAGTCAGAGAACAAGGACATTCTATCTCTGTCTAAGTCATATAGTCCTAATCCGGTACGCTCCTGTGAAATCCAGAAGATATGTTCTCCTGCGTCACATAAAGCCATGATGGCAGGCTGGAAATTAGTATGCAGCTTTAAGGCTGGCAGATTATATTCTTTGGGAGCATCTTCTACGAAATGAATCATAAAGCTTTCCCGGTCGAATGAAGCAACCCATAAAGCTCCGTTTTTATCCTTGAATATTTCGTTGAGCATACGTCCCGAAGGTGGCAACTGAAAATCGGCTTGCTGCAGCTGCTTGGTCTTTTCATTATATTTCATAGCAATTAAGTCGCTTCGGGTTGTCATCCATAACCACCCCTCCGTATCGTCTTGTGCCAGGTAGAGTACGTTTCCTTCTTTTTCTCCCATGGAGTTTACGGGGAGCGGTGAATACGTGAAAAGAGAATCGCGTGTGGCAGATGGGTTAAACAGTACAACTCCATCTGATTCGGTTCCTATCCAGAAATAATCATGCGCACGGTCTTGTATAATATAAGTCAAGTTCTTTCGGGCAGGAGCTTTAGCATAAAGAAAGAAGTTGTCTTTTTTCTTGTCATAACGCAATATATCGCCTCGCTTGACGGTTATGAAGATTTCTTTTTGTCTGCTTTCGCAGAAACCAGTCATCCAAGAGGACTTTTGATTATAATCGTAAAGCGGATAGCTTTGTTGAAATAAACCCTCCGAGTTGTATCGGATGAGAGCGTTTCCGGCAGTAATCCACATCATTCCGTCGGAGGTGCGTCGGATATGGCTGATAAATAAAGTTCCTAATCTTTTCGGGTCTAACGGAGTGATTTGTCCGTCTTGTTTGTTGAGAATATATGCTCCTTGGTCACATCCGAACCAAATTCTTCCTTTTGCATCCTCGGCAATACTCTGTATGATGTTGTTTTCCATAATTTTTTCTGCATTGATGTCTGAACGGAAGACACGCAAACGATAACCGTCGTCTTGACAAAGACCGTTGACTGTACCATACCACATGTAGCCTTGACTGTCTTGGAAGATACGATGAATCGCACTCACAGGAAGTTGGGGAAGTGTGAGAATTGGAGTTACCTTTACGGTTCGTGCAGGAAACAGATAAAAGCTTTGCAGGAATAATATGAGAAATACTATTAGTTTTTTCATGAGAGTATATAGGCTGTTCTTATATGCTTTTCTTGTATTGTTAAGGGTTTTCTTCTTTTGCAAAGATACTTTTGTTTTTGGATACAGCAAAAAACAAAGAAAGGCTGATGGTGAAAAATTAAACAAAATGCAGGTGATTTATCTTATTCTTGAAAACAAAAAGCAGAAATACAGTAGCCTTTTTGTTTGCCTGTTTGCATCGGAACAAACCAGTTGGCTTCCGCATTTCTGCTTTTTTAAGTTTCTCCCTTACGGGTACTTTTAAGCTTCTTTTAACTGTCTTAGTAAAGTACGCTGTTTCTCTGACAGATTGACAGGTATTGTCACGTTGTACGTCACGATTAAGTCGCCAAAGCTGCCTTCCTGTTTGTATATAGGGAATCCCTTTCCTTTCAGACGGACCTTTGTACCGTTTTGTGTACCAGGACGTACCTTTAATTTTACTTTTCCGTTTAAGGTATTTACGGTAATCTCTCCTCCTAAAATAGCAGTATACATATCAATGGAGATGTTCGTTGACAAATCATTGCCTGTTCGTTTGAATTCAGGATCATCAGGAATTACAAAGGTGATATACAAGTCGCCTTTCGGTTCTCCGTTTGCTCCACTGCCGCCATGTCCTTTCAGTTTGATTACCTGTCCGTTTTCCACGCCAGCAGGAATCGTAATACGAAGCGTTTCTCCATTTATGCTGAAGGTCTGCTTGTGTGTTGTTGCTGCATCACGAAGTGAGAGTTGAAGCTGTGCCTCTATGTCTTGTCCGCGGAAAGCCCTTTGCCTTTCTCCGCTTTCGCGATGACCGAATAACTCTTCAAAAAAGTCAGAAAAGCCGCTTGCATGTTTGCCGAATCCATGTAAGTCCTCACCGAAGTTTCCGGTGA
The DNA here is from genome assembly GCA_900546645.1 of uncultured Bacteroides sp. GTDB lineage: Bacteria > Bacteroidota > Bacteroidia > Bacteroidales > Bacteroidaceae > Phocaeicola. The sequence continues at coordinate 28,577 of URDR01000025.1, forward strand.
AATGGGCTCCATCGGTTGAATACCAATACTCGCCTTGCTGTTTGCTGTTTGCCTGACGCTGTGCTTCAAATTCGTCGGCATGTTTCCAATGTTCCCCGTATGCATCATATTTCTTCCGCTTGTCCGGGTCGCTCAATACCTCATTGGCCTCATTTACCTCTTGAAATTTATCCTTGGCCGAAGGGTCGTTAGGATTTAAGTCCGGGTGGTATTTTCGGGCCAACTTACGGTATGCTTTTTTGATTTCATCCTGTGTGGCGCTTTTTTCAACCCCAAGAATTTTGTAATAGTCTATGTAAGCCATATTGTCTGTTAGTTTAATTTACCTCTTGAAAAGCAAATAGTATGCCACTTGTTACATAATAAGAGAAGCAAATAAGCGAGTTGACAAGGTTTTAAGAAAGACAGATAGCTCCTGTATTGACTTGCACAAATCGGGAACTTTCATTATCTTTGCCGGAAATTAATAAAACGATAATCCGCAATGAAAGTGCCGAATTATGTTCTTTTCCTTATACTGCCATTCTGTATGTTTATGATGCAGTCGTGTATGTCTTCTGTTGAGAAAGAGGTTACTTTGAAGTTTGTAGAGACAACCGATGTTCATGGATGCTATTTCCCTTATGATTTTATTCGCCAGAAACCGACAGGCGGGAGTTTAGCCAGAGTGAGTTCTTATGTGAAAGAGCTACGGAAAACATGGGGCGACCGTTTGCTGTTAGTTGATAACGGAGACATTCTTCAAGGTCAGCCCGTGGCTTATTACTATAATTATATCGATACAGCTTCAGTGCATGTAAATGCTGAGATGCTGAACTACATGAAATATGATGCAGCCACGGTGGGTAATCATGACATAGAAGCGGGACATGCGGTTTACGACCGTTGGGCAGATCAGTGTAAGTTTCCTGTTTTGGGTGCCAATGTCATTGATACTTTAACCGGTAAGCCTTATTTTGAGCCCTATAAAGTATTTGAGCGTGAAGGTGTAAAAGTTGCAGTGCTTGGCATGATAACTCCTGCCATTCCATCTTGGCTTCCGGAAAAGCTCTGGAGCGGTCTTCGTTTTGAGGATATGGAGGCATGTGCCCGCAAATGGGTAGAGGTAATCCGTAAAGAAGAACAGCCGGATGTGTTGGTCGGACTGTTTCATGCCGGACCGGAAGGTAATGAATTAGACGGAGTGATAGAAAACGGCTCTGCAGAGGTGGCGAAGAATGTGCCCGGATTCGATGTGATTTTTATGGGACATGATCATCGTCGCTGTAATGAAAAGATTGTTAATGTAGAAGGCGATTCTGTCTTGTTGATAGATCCGGCTAATAGAGCACTGACAGTGGCAGAGGTAACCTTGAATGTTGTAAAGAAAGGCAGCAAGGTGATACGTAAGTCGGTAGAAGGGAAATTGGCCGATGTGAATGAATGTCCCGTAGATGAGGATTTTATGACTACTTTTGCCTCACATTATGAGGCGACTAAAGCTTTTGTTTCGCGCAAGATAGGAAGTATAGACCGTACGATTTCTACGCGCGATGCTTATTTCGGCTCTTCAGCCTTTATTGACTTGATTCATCAACTGCAGTTAGATATTACCGGAGCAGATATCTCTTTCTGTGCTCCTTTGTCATTTGATTCTGAGATTAAAAAGGGTGACATTTATATGAGCGATATGTTTAATTTGTATAAGTATGAAAACATGCTTTATACAATGGAACTGACAGGTCGTGAAATAAAAAACTTTTTGGAAATGTCGTATGCCATTTGGACCAATCAGATGAAGACTGCCGGTGATCATCTTTTACTTTTGAATGAGAAAGATAATGGTTTCGGCTTATTTAAAAATCCTAGTTTTAACTTTGATTCGGCAGCAGGTATTATTTATACGGTAGATGTAACCAAGCCGCAAGGAGAGAAGATTGACGTTCAATGTATGGCAGACGGGCGTCCGTTTGAATTTGACAAGATGTATCGTGTTGCGGTAAATTCTTATCGGGGCAACGGAGGGGGCGACCTGCTTACCAAAGGAGCTGGCATTCCTAAGCAGGAATTAGCCAAGCGAATTGTTTTTGCAACCGATAAAGACCTGCGCTATTACCTAATGAAGCGGATTGAAGAAGTGAAGGTCTTGCATCCAGAACCGCTTAATCAATGGAAATTCATTCCGGAGACATGGACTGTTCCGGCAGTGAAACGTGATTATAAGCTTTTGTTTGAAAAGCGTAAATAATCTGTATTCTGTTTATGCAGTGTGTAACGAGAGCAAATAAAATTAGAGTAGGGGCAGCAGCTTTGTTGACCTTGTTCATGGCATATTATGCTGTAATCGCATTTTATACCCATGTACACTGGATTGACGGAGTGGCGCAAGTTCATGCCCATCCGTTTTCTTGTCAGCATACACACTCGTCAGGAGAGGCTTTCGTTTTACATCAACTCAGTGATGTTACCTCTCTTTTATCGGATGGAAATATATCCGATAAGCCTTATTTCTTTATATTTTATTCTTTACTTTATAGTTTAAATACTTTTCATACCCTAGCTCAGCATACGGTGTGCGTGTGCTTACGGGCTCCTCCTGTTTCTCTTTTTGTCTGAAAATCAGCTTTCTTTTTTGCTGCGTTTCCGTTCGGCACGAGATGTCTGTTGCCGGATGGCTGTGCTTATCTATGTCTGTAAGTCAGTTGAAGTGTAATTACTGGCAGGCCTACATGGAGGTACGGGTCATAAAGGATATTGCAGCAGAAGAAACAAACTTATTATCCTAATGGCGCATGAAGATAAAATACATCTCAAAACCTGAATCGAAAATTCAGGCGATTGAGGTCACTTCTTTATGCCTAATCGTATTATGTTATAAAAAAGATAAAAAGAGAATGAAAAAATATATTTTGATTTTAATGGGGATACTGTGTGTAGTTGCAGGTATGTCCAATACACCGGTAAAAGAAGGGAATGTCATTACCGGACATGTGATAGTAAAAGACTCAGAAGAAGACCTGCCTTATGCTACGGTGTTGATAGTAGAGACCGGAAATGGCACAGTGACCGATGCGGAAGGCTATTTCCGTTTCAAGGATATTCCGTCGGGAAAATATACGTTGCGTGTGCAGAGCATGGGCTATGCTACTCAGAGCAAGGAGGTAACAGTGAGTAATGACTTTACGGTTGACATGCATTTTGTGATGGAAGAAGAAACGATTGTAACCGATGAGGTGGTGGTTTCAGCAAACCGCAATGAGACAAGTCGTAAATTAGCTCCGGTTGTGGTTAATGTAATGAGCAACAAACTTTTTGAAATTGTAAATTCAAACGACTTAGCCAAGTCGCTGAACTATCAGTCGGGTTTGCGTGTGGAAAATAACTGTCAGAACTGCGGCTTCCCGCAAGTGCGTATTAACGGTTTGGAGGGGCCATATTCTCAGATTCTGATAAACAGCCGTCCGGTGATGAGTGCATTATCTGGAGTCTACGGCTTGGAGCAGATACCAACCAATATGATAGAGCGCGTGGAAGTAGTCCGTGGAGGAGGCTCAGCTTTATTTGGAGCGAATGCTGTGGGAGGTACCATTAATATCATTACAAAAGACCCCGTAAGCAACTCCTTCCAAGTAGCTTCCACCATGTCAAACCTGAACGGAAAGGTATGGGAACAATACATGGGAGCCAACGCTTCTTTGGTATCATCAGACAACTCGTATGGAATAGCGGTTTATCAGTCATACCGAAATCGCAATCCTTACGATTCCGACGGAGATGGTTTCTCAGAATTGGGTAAGTTAAATATGAATACGTTCGGTTTACGTTCCTATTACCGTCCTACTCAGTTCAGCCGCATCAGCTTGGAGTATCATACCACGAATGAGTTCCGTCGCGGAGGAAACAAGTTCGACTTGCAACCCCATGAAACAGATATTACAGAGCAGACCAAGCATATTATCAACAGCGGAGGTTTGACCTACGATGTCTTTTTCCGTGAGTACCGTCATAAACTCTCTCTCTACAGTTCAATTCAGCATACAGACCGTAACAGCTATTACGGCGCAGGAGGAGATGAGAATGCTTACGGAAAGACTAAAGACTTGACCGTGGTAGGAGGAGCCATGTATGTGGGAAATATGGATAACTGCCTTTTTGCCCCGGCTACCTTTACCGGCGGATTGGAGTATAACTATAATTCGCTGCATGATGTGATGATGGGTTATCAGCGTGACTTGCGCCAAGACGTGAAGATTGCCAGCGGTTTTGCTCAAAATGAGTGGAAGATGGATTACTTTACCATTCTGGCGGGTTTCCGTTTAGACAAACATAATTTGGTAGACCATATTGTCTTTAGTCCTCGTGTGAATATGCTCTGGAAGCCATCCGATAAACTTCAGGGACGACTAACCTGGTCTACGGGTTTCCGTGCACCGCAGGCTTACGATGAAGACCTTCACGTGGCAGCCGTAGGCGGAGAGGCTATGATGATTAAAATGGCTGACGGACTGGAACCTGAGCGTTCAAACAGTTTTAGCGGTTCGATTGACTGGACAGCTAATTTCGGGCATTTCCAGTCGAACTTGCTGATTGAAGGTTTCTATACAGCTCTGAATGATGTATTTTATCTGGAAGCATTGGGACAAGATCCTGAGACTGGTGTATTGATACAAGAACGCCGTAACGGTAATGGAGCACGTGTATTTGGTGCGAATATCGACTATAAGATTGCCCATGGCCGTGAAGCACAGTTGCAGCTTGGCTTTACCGTGCAGCGCAGCCGTTATACAGAAGCCTTGCGTTGGAGTGAAGATGCCAGTGTAGCACCCATCAAGCGGATGCCTCGAACACCGAACTATTACGGTTATTTTACCTTCACTTCTGCTCCTTTGCGCAACTTTGACTTTTCTATCTCTGGAGTTTATACAGGCAAGATGATTGTGCCTCACTTTGCAGGATATATTGAAAACGACCGCTTGGAAAAGACCCCCGACTTCATGGATTTTAACCTGAAGCTGAACTATACCTTTGTTTTGAATGATCATTTGAAGCTGCAGGTAAACGGTGGTGTACAAAATCTCTTCAATGCTTTTCAGAAGGATTTGGATAAGGGAATCGACCGTGACTCGAAGTATTTTTACGGACCTACGCAGCCGAGAACTTATTTCATCGGAATCAAGTTCTTCAATTAATTATATTTTGCCGAGAGACGCTCTTGTAGTATTCTATATGTTGAGAGGAGTTTCTTGAATTTGTTTCAATGAATTTTAGAGGAAATTTACCCCATTGGTTATTAACGGTTAGTAATCATTCTATTTTCCGCCACGACAATTTTATCGGCTGTTTTTCAGCCGATAAAATAAAAATGCCCGCAAGAAAATATTTTTGTTTTAACATTCCGGTTTATAAAAACATGGTAGAAGAGCCTTCTTGTCGCAGTCCTTACCATAAAGAATACATTCGAACAGGTGCTTCAGGTAATCCTGAGGATCTATGCCATTAAGCTTGCAACTTTCAATCAGAGAGAAGATGAAAGCGGAGTTTTTTGCCGCATCCTCACTGCCTATGTTCATGCAGTTCTTGAGCAACAGCTTTACCGGCTTCATCCTTTGTTCACAAAGGTTGTTCGATATTTCCGCTGCACCGTCCTTGAG